>NZ_JAVREK010000105.1:0-210 GCF_031845375.1 Streptomonospora wellingtoniae | reverse complement strand
ACGGCGGAGCGCGGGATTCGCCGTGGCGCACGAGTGGCGCACGGGCACGAAAAAAGGCCCCCCATCGGGGGGCCTTTCTGCTGGTGGGCGTACCAGGACTTGAACCTGGGGCCTCATCCTTATCAGGCATTCGGGCACCCCTGGTCATGGGCACTCCGGATGCTCTCACCTGCTGTTTTTGTCGCCCGGAGTCTCGGGATGTCGCTGGGT
>NZ_JAVREK010000104.1:0-226 GCF_031845375.1 Streptomonospora wellingtoniae | reverse complement strand
AAGGGACCGGGTGTGACCCTCCCGCTATCACCACCGCAAACCACACACCCACACACCCACCACAAACACCAGACAGGTGCGCAGGAAAACCAAGACCACCCAACCAACCACCACAACAGCAGCAGCCAGCCAGGCAAAAAACANCATGCGCGAGCACCCAGCATCCACGGCGGACAAGCCCTCCGCCTATTAGTACCGGTCAGCTCCACCCCTCACAAGGCTTCCA
>NZ_JAVREK010000103.1:0-232 GCF_031845375.1 Streptomonospora wellingtoniae | reverse complement strand
GAGAGGCGACGAGCGACCGGAGTGGACGACGGCGCCTCCGAAGGCGACACCCGGCGTCCGCGCAGCAGAGCGAGCAGCCGAACCCTCCCAGACAACACCCCGTTGGAGAGGCGCCGAGCGAGCGGAGTGGACGCCGCCGCCTCCGAAGGCGACACCCGGCGTCCGCGCAGCAGAGCGAGAAGCCGAACCCTCCAAGACAACACCACGTTGGAGAGGCGACGAGCGAGCGGAG
>NZ_JAVREK010000102.1:0-232 GCF_031845375.1 Streptomonospora wellingtoniae | reverse complement strand
AACACCTACGCCCCACCCCAAAGCCACACACCGGCACACCCCAGCAACAACCCCGACCCCGCCACCTACCCCAGCGCCATCCCCGGCTACTACGGCGACAACGACCCCGACCCCATGAACACCTACGCCCCACCCCAAAGCCACACACCGGCACACCCCAGCAACAACCCCGACCCCGCCACCTACCCCAGCGCCATCCCCGGCGACTACGGCGACAACGACCCCGACCCCA
>NZ_JAVREK010000101.1:0-247 GCF_031845375.1 Streptomonospora wellingtoniae | reverse complement strand
TGGAAGCCTTGTGAGGGGTGGAGCTGACCGGTACTAATAGGCCGAGGGCTTGTCCGCCGTGGATGCTGGGTGCTCGCGCATGCTGTTTTTTGCCTGGCTGGCTGCTGCTGTTGTGGTGGTTGGTTGGTTGGGTGTTCTTGGTTTTCCTGCGCACCTGTCTGGTGTTTGTGGTGGGTGTGTGGGTGTGTGGTTTGCGGTGGTGATAGCGGGAGGGTCACACCCGGTCCCTTTTCGAACCCGGTCGTTA
>NZ_JAVREK010000100.1:0-255 GCF_031845375.1 Streptomonospora wellingtoniae | reverse complement strand
CCTCGGCCACATCGCCTTCGAAATGCTCGGCGCCCTCGCCGGACTCTTCATCCAGCAAGGCCAGATCGAAGACGGCAAACGCGACGCCCTCGACATGAAAATGGCCCGCGACGAATTCCTCGGCGCCCTCATCACCGGCACCATCTCCGCCGGACTCGCCCCCATCGTCGACAGAGTCATCGGCATCCAGATCGACCGCGTCCTCAAAAACAACCTCGACATCCTCACCAACACACCCCCACCCCGCATCACCAC
>NZ_JAVREK010000099.1:0-255 GCF_031845375.1 Streptomonospora wellingtoniae | reverse complement strand
GCAGGCGGGGGAAGAGGTGGCCGATCCGGCGCGGGGCCACGCGCAGCCAGTGGCGTTCGTCGTCGCAGCGCAGTAGGACTTGGGCGATGGCGACGCAGACCAGTTCGGCGTCGGTGAGCAGCGGCGCCGGCCCGCGTTTGCGCGGTTGCCGGGCCGAAGGCAGGACGTGGTCGTCCAGGTAGACATAGAGTGCGGTGAGAAGGGCGTCGAGGTCTTTGGTCACACTCTGATCCTGGGCGCCCTTCGTCATGTCCG
>NZ_JAVREK010000098.1:0-255 GCF_031845375.1 Streptomonospora wellingtoniae | reverse complement strand
TGGCGGTTGTATTCGGATTGGCCGGGCAGGCGGGGGAAGAGGTGGCCGATCCGGCGCGGGGCCACGCGCAGCCAGTGGCGTTCGTCGTCGCAGCGCAGTAGGACTTGGGCGATGGCGACGCAGACCAGTTCGGCGTCGGTGAGCAGCGGCGCTGGCCCGCGTTTGCGCGGTTGCCGGGCCGAAGGCAGGACGTGGTCGTCCAGGTAGACATAGAGTGCGGTGAGAAGGGCGTCGAGGTCTTTGGTCACACTCTGA
>NZ_JAVREK010000097.1:0-255 GCF_031845375.1 Streptomonospora wellingtoniae | reverse complement strand
AGAGCCTGGGTGGGAGTGGTGATGGGACAAACCCCGACCGTCGATGACGGCATGGCGGTCGTCTACGACCGGGTTGCCGGAATCGACATCGGCAAGAAGGAACTGGCCGCGTGCGTGCGCACCCCCGTCGGCGGCGGCCGGTTCGCCTCGCGCACCCGCACGTTCTCCACGGTGACCGCGGGGCTGCTGGAGTTGGCCGCGTGGTTGGAGGCCGAGCAGGTGCAGGCGGTGGCGATGGAGGCCACCGCGACCTAC
>NZ_JAVREK010000096.1:0-255 GCF_031845375.1 Streptomonospora wellingtoniae | reverse complement strand
GTCTGAGCGGGCCCGCTTCATTGGCGGGGCCGGGGCTTGTACCGGATGAGCGGTCGCTTCTTGAGAACTCAACAGCGCGTGTTTATTCTTTGTGCCATGTTTGTTTTGGCCCCGAGAAGCCGTCCCGCACAGCGGGACCGCGGCTTCGGGGTTCCTTTGATGGGCCCGGGTTTCGCCCCGACCCTCCGCGTTCCGCGGGGGCGGCAGGGGTGTTTTTCACCGGGCCGTGTCAGGGTTCAGACCTTTGATGGAGAG
>NZ_JAVREK010000095.1:0-260 GCF_031845375.1 Streptomonospora wellingtoniae | reverse complement strand
GGGTTCGAAAAGGGACCGGGTGTGACCCTCCCGCTATCACCACCGCAAACCACACACCCACACACCCACCACAAACACCAGACAGGTGCGCAGGAAAACCAAGAACACCCAACCAACCACCACAACACCAGCGGCCGGCCAGGCAAAAAACAGCATGCGCGAGCACCCAGCATCCACGGCGGACAAGCCCTCGGCCTATTAGTACCGGTCAGCTCCACCCCTCACAAGGCTTCCACACCCGGCCTATCAACCCAGTCATC
>NZ_JAVREK010000094.1:0-261 GCF_031845375.1 Streptomonospora wellingtoniae | reverse complement strand
CCCATGAAGGTGGAGTCGCTAGTAATCGCGGATCAGCAACGCCGCGGTGAATACGTTCCCGGGCCTTGTACACACCGCCCGTCACGTCATGAAAGTCGGCAACACCCGAAACTTGCGGCCTAACCCCGTTCTCGGGGAGGGAGTGAGTGAAGGTGGGGCTGGCGATTGGGACGAAGTCGTAACAAGGTAGCCGTACCGGAAGGTGCGGCTGGATCACCTCCTTTCTAAGGAGTCTTGCAGAGTCGGCCCGTTTTTTCCGTG
>NZ_JAVREK010000093.1:0-267 GCF_031845375.1 Streptomonospora wellingtoniae | reverse complement strand
CCCACGAAATCCCGTTATCGTTCCGTGACATTCTCTGAAGTGGGTCTGGAGCGGGCCGGTTCACCCTCGTTTTGTTCCTCCGGTACGGCCGACCAGAGGGAGGCCCCACACAGCTTGTAGCTATCGTCACTGGAAATCGTTTTCCTTCACGATGGCTACAAGATCTATTGGTTCATCATGGGGAGTGCCCGCGGCGGTTTCGACGGGAACCACCGCGGGCCGGGGCGGCGGAGTGACTCATACAAGATCTGTCCGCGTGACATCGCG
>NZ_JAVREK010000092.1:0-273 GCF_031845375.1 Streptomonospora wellingtoniae | reverse complement strand
GATGACTGGGTTGATAGGCCGGGTGTGGAAGCCTTGTGAGGGGTGGAGCTGACCGGTACTAATAGGCCGAGGGCTTGTCCGCCGTGGATGCTGGGTGCTCGCGCATGCTGTTTTTTGCCTGGCCGGCTGCTGCTGTTGTGGTGGTGGGTTGGGTGTTCTTGGTTTTCCTGCGCACCTGTCTGGTGTTTGTGGTGGGTGTGTGGGTGTGTGGTTTGCGGTGGTGATAGCGGGAGGGTCACACCCGGTCCCTTTTCGAACCCGGTCGTTAAGCCT
>NZ_JAVREK010000091.1:0-287 GCF_031845375.1 Streptomonospora wellingtoniae | reverse complement strand
GGCGCCGGTGGACAGGTCAACGCGATGTCACGTGGACAGATCTTGTAAGAGTCACTCCGGCGCCCCGGCCCGCGGTGGTTCCCGTCGAAACCGCCGCGGGCACTCCCCATGATGAACCAATAGATCTTGTAGCCATCGCAAATGGAAATCGCTTTCCTTCACGATAGCTACAAGCTGTGTGGGGCCTCCCTAGCGGTCGGCCGTACCGGGGGAACAAAATGGGTGCGTGGTTCCCGGGCTGACGCCGCTTGATCTTGGTGCGTACAGCCCGTCTACAAGCTTGGTGC
>NZ_JAVREK010000090.1:0-305 GCF_031845375.1 Streptomonospora wellingtoniae | reverse complement strand
GGGCAGGTTAATCCGCCCAGGGTGAGTCTGGACCTAAGGCGAGGCCGACAGGCGTAGTCGATGGATAACGGGTTGATATTCCCGTACCCGTGCGCGTGCGCCCGTGTTGATAGCCCTGATGCTAACCTTGCTGGTCGGTGTTTCCGCTTTCGGGTGGTTGTGCCGGCTGGTCTGGGGTCCGAGGGGTGTGTAGGCAAGTGATGGGGTGACGCAGTGGGGTAGCTCTACCCGGCGGTGGTTGTCCGGGGGTAAGCGTGTAGCCCGGGGTGGTGGTAAATCCCTGCCCTGTTGTGGGTGAGGCGTGA
>NZ_JAVREK010000089.1:0-306 GCF_031845375.1 Streptomonospora wellingtoniae | reverse complement strand
GGGCAGGTTAATCCGCCCAGGGTGAGTCTGGACCTAAGGCGAGGCCGACAGGCGTAGTCGATGGATAACGGGTTGATATTCCCGTACCCGTGCGCGTGCGCCCGTGTTGATAGCCCTGATGCTAACCGTGTCTGGTGCTGTGGCGGCCTTCGGGCCGGTGCGGTTTCCGGGTCCGGGACCCGAGGGGTGTGTAGGCAAGTGATGGGGTGACGCAGTGGGGTAGCTCTACCCGGCGGTGGTTGTCCGGGGGTAAGCGTGTAGCCCGGGGTGGTGGTAAATCCCTGCCCTGTTGTGGGTGAGGCGTGA
>NZ_JAVREK010000088.1:0-317 GCF_031845375.1 Streptomonospora wellingtoniae | reverse complement strand
CGGGCTGCCGATCAATCCCGACACCGGCGAGCCGTTCCCCGTCGACCCCGAAACCGGCCAGCCCTACAACCCCGAAACCGGGCTACCGGTCCTCACCGACCCCGACACCGGCGAAGTCATGCCGATCAACCCCGTCACCGGTGAGGCCTACCATCCGGACACCGGGGGCCAGACTCTGCAGACGGATCCGGAGACCGGGCTGCCGATCAATCCCGACACCGGCGAGCCGTTCCCCGTCGACCCCGAAACCGGCCAGCCCTACAACCCCGAAACCGGGCTACCGGTCCTCACCGACCCCGACACCGGCGAAGTCATGC
>NZ_JAVREK010000087.1:0-333 GCF_031845375.1 Streptomonospora wellingtoniae | reverse complement strand
GTACGGCCCGACGGAGGCGGCGGTGGACGTGACCGCCTTCGACACCGGCGCCGAATCCGACCGGTTCTTTGGGCCGGGGGTGCCGATCGGGCGGCCCGTGTGGAACACCGGTGTCTACGTCCTCGACGCGCGGCTGCGGCCCGTTCCGGCCGGCGTGCAGGGCGAGCTGTACCTGGCGGGCGTGCAGCTGGCGCGGGGCTATTCCAACCGGGCGGGGCTGTCGGCCGAGCGGTTCGTGGCCGACCCCTTCGGCCCGGCGGGCACCCGCATGTACCGCACGGGCGACGTGGTCCGGCGGGACCGCGCGGACCGGCTGGAGTACCTGGGCCGCTC
>NZ_JAVREK010000086.1:0-346 GCF_031845375.1 Streptomonospora wellingtoniae | reverse complement strand
GGCGTGCGGGTGCGGTGTATCTGCCGGTGGATCCGGGGTTTCCGGCGGATCGGGTCGGGTTCATGCTGGCGGATGCGGGTGCGCGGCTGCTGGTGACCGACGCCGCGACGGGCGCGCAGCTGCCCGACACGCCGGAAGGGCCGCGCCGGCTGGTGGTCGACGACCCCGCGACCTGGCCGGAGGCCGGCAGCGGGGACGCGGGCCCGGTTTCCGCTCCGCTCGCCGACGGTGCGGCCTACATCCTCTACACCTCGGGGTCGACGGGTCGGCCCAAGGGTGTGGTGGTGTCCCACGGTGCGCTCGCGAACTTCCTTGCGGATATGGGCGACCGGTTCCCGCTGTCGGC
>NZ_JAVREK010000085.1:0-379 GCF_031845375.1 Streptomonospora wellingtoniae | reverse complement strand
ATGCAATTGGCTGGGAAGATTGATTGTCCGAGTGGGAAAGCAGAAACGGGTTCAAAGAGTTTTACTAAAGGTGGAAATGAAAATTTCACTAAGGAATTACTAGAAACCAAACCCAAAAATTCACCAGTTCCAAAGAAATGGCTAGATAAAGGTGGTAGTATAAGTATAGATGAAAATAAAGTCTGGACTTATACCAATAAGAACGGAGTTTCTATAAGGTATCCAGATGGGTATCCAGACTTCTCCAGATATCAGCATCCAGTTGTCGCACCTGTAAAGATTAATTTCACGTCAACTAGACGGCTTGATTTTAAGGAAGCCAATTTAAAAGCTGGTTTAGGCAGAGAATCTACACCATCAGTACCAGCAAGCGATAGAC
>NZ_JAVREK010000084.1:0-390 GCF_031845375.1 Streptomonospora wellingtoniae | reverse complement strand
TTGTATGTTATATGTCCATACATTTTTGATGCGTTTTATCTTTGACATTCATTAATTTTATCTGTATTATAGATATAATGTATGTGTATATCACTCACAATGAACTGAAGGGTGGAAAGAACAATGGCTGAAAGGCTTAAACGTATAATAGTGCGGTTTTCCAATAACATGATAGAGCGACTATGCGATGCAGAAGAACGTGAAGGCATTGATAGAAGCAGCTTAATCGTATCCTATATATATCAATTAGTTGAATCTAAAACAGACAAATTCGACATATCTTATGCACTACTGGATATTGGTAAAGATGCCAATGTTGATATTGGCATTTCTGGGCAGTTGAAATCTCAGTTCCAGGACAAAATAGATACCATAAATAAAAACCAAGGA
>NZ_JAVREK010000083.1:0-397 GCF_031845375.1 Streptomonospora wellingtoniae | reverse complement strand
CTTCTACTTTACGGAAATATTCCTCATCTAATTTGTGAATAAGTCCCGGCTTTCGTTTCGGTTCACTCTGAATCAATTTAGAGAGTCCATCCATCATCGGTCCCATAATATCCACATAGGGAACTTCCGCTTTGATCGCTTCTTCTGTAAGGAAATCCTGCATTTCGGGCAAAACTAAAGTAAAAGCAATTAATGCTTTCTCTTCTTTAGCAGCCTGCACAGTCTCCAGTATCGTCTCTCGATCCATCACATAGGGTACACGGCGGATCTCTAGGTGGGTGTATTCCAACTGGCTGACCGCAGCTCTCACTACAAACTCGGCTGTTTCCCCAACAGAGTCTGAAATGACATAAAGCACTGCATGATTAGATAGTAGTCTGATGGTTCCGCCTCTATC
>NZ_JAVREK010000082.1:0-399 GCF_031845375.1 Streptomonospora wellingtoniae | reverse complement strand
ATTAATCACATCATCAATTCGGCCCTGGAACCAAAAGTAGCCGTCCTCATCTTGGTAAGCCGTGTCTCCAGATAGATACCAACCCGGGATTTGGAAGTACTCTTGATACTTGGCTTCATTATTCCAGATCTGTCTCATCATCGAAGGCCATCCAGCCCGAATCGCTAAGTGTCCCATTGAATACGGTGGAAGCTCATTTCCATTATCATCGATAATCGCTGCGTAGATACCCGGAAAAGGTCGCCCCATAGAGCCCGGCTTCACCTCCATCTGCGGATAGTTGGAAATAAGGGTTCCACCTGTCTCTGTCATCCACCAGTTATCATGAATTCGCTTTCCGTAAACTTTTAATCCCCAACGAACCACTTCCGGATTTAAAGGCTCGCCCACACTTAAAAC
>NZ_JAVREK010000081.1:0-404 GCF_031845375.1 Streptomonospora wellingtoniae | reverse complement strand
CTATCATTCATTTCAAATCACGAAATCCTACCCATCATGGACTTGGTGAGTGGAGAAAAACTAGATCTAGCTCGCATGGTTAAGTTTGACGTGCGTTACACTACTAAGGGATGATAAGTGACCTTAGTAGCTGACTTAGTGACTGTAAGATTTGATTCATTTTCGTACATTGGACTGTACCCCTACGTAAGTTAATTCACTCACAGGAGAGTGTTTAAAATGCCACATACATTCACTGATTGGTACTGTCCGACTTGTGAAATACATAAGTCAACAAACACCTTTACTTTCGAACCTGACCCTCACATATGCAAATATTGCAACAAGACAATGAAAAAGCTAAAAGAAAGACCCCCTGAGATCATACCTTGCTCATACTGCGGTATAAGAACAGAATATAACAA
>NZ_JAVREK010000080.1:0-408 GCF_031845375.1 Streptomonospora wellingtoniae | reverse complement strand
CTTGAAACCGGGGGCATTCCTATCTATTGCCGTTAGTCCCGTAACTACTAAGAAGATGAATCAGATAGAGAAAGATATGAGGGATTCCACTGTTCATGATCGGAAAGGTGGATCTAGATTTCAATCATATATTCATGCAGCTATCCAAGCATCGATCCGGTTCTTCCAGCCAAATCCACCGCAACAGACTTTATCTCACACAATGGATACAACAGGAACATTCTCACACCTCAAAAATCGCTTTAGAGGGGCTATAGGTTTTGATGTTAATATCTCTGTATGGCATGAAGAAGAGGAGCATCATGTAGTCCATGCTCTCGTGAACAGTCTTAATACGGCTATCACTGGCGAAAACGGTTTAAGACTAATCGCAACAAAAACAAGTCCGATCCAGTTAGCACCCTATCC
>NZ_JAVREK010000079.1:0-409 GCF_031845375.1 Streptomonospora wellingtoniae | reverse complement strand
CGGCACCAGCCGCACCCCGAGCACACGACCCGGGTCTTCGCAGGGGTGGCCAACAGGAGAACAACCCCAAGGGCCGCTCCCTCAGACACCCAACAGCGCGTGTCCACCTCAGCACCATCCCGGCACCAGCCCTCCGGCGCCGCCGCACCCCACCGCACAGCGGTCAGGCACCAGCAGCCACCACGAAGACCTCAAAGCACCGGGTCCACTCACGAGTCCGCCGGCCCTCTCGACGAAAAACCGGGACACCCCGCGCGCCCGAAAACGCGCAGACGCACCCCGCGGGCCGACTCTGCAAGACTCCTTAGAAAGGAGGTGATCCAGCCGCACCTTCCGGTACGGCTACCTTGTTACGACTTCGTCCCAATCGCCAGCCCCACCTTCACTCACTCCCTCCCGCAAGGGGTTA
>NZ_JAVREK010000078.1:0-409 GCF_031845375.1 Streptomonospora wellingtoniae | reverse complement strand
TGGCCGAGGCGGGCGACCTCAGCGCGCGCATCGCCGGGCTGGAGGCCCGCATCCGGCACCTGGTCGAGCCCCTGGCCGGGCACCTGCTGGCGATACCGGGCATCGGCCCCGTCTCGGCGGCGGTGCTTCTGGGCGAGATCGGCGACATCACCCGGTTTCCCACCGCGGCCAAGCTCGCCGCGCACACCGGGTGCGCGCCGATCCCGGTGTCCTCCTCGGGGCGGGACCGCCACCGGTTGTGCCGGGGCGGCAACCGGCGCCTCAACAGTGTGGTCCACATCGCCGCGGTGGTGCAGAGGCAGCGCCATCCCGGGGCCGGGGCCCTGGTGGAGCGGTTGGAGCCGTCCAAGGGCAAGCGGGGCGCCTACCGGGTACTCAAACGCCATCTGATCGATGTGATCTACCGGGC
>NZ_JAVREK010000077.1:0-435 GCF_031845375.1 Streptomonospora wellingtoniae | reverse complement strand
GCACCCCCGGCCCAAAGAACCGGTCGGATTCGGCGCCGGTGTCGAAGGCGGTCACGTCCACCGCCGCCTCCGTCGGGCCGTACAGGTTCGCCAGCGCCGCGCGCGGAAGCAGGTCCCGGAACCGGCGCGCCAGGTCCGCGCCGAGCGCCTCGCCGGAGGCGAAGACGCGGCGCAGGGACGTGCAGCGCGCCGCCTCCGGCGCGTCGGCGAAGACGCGCAGCATCGACGGCACGAAGTGGCACACGGTGACGCCGCGGGCGGCGACGGTCGCGGCGATGGAGGCGGGGTCGCGGTGCCCGCCGGGCTCGGCGACGACCAGGCCCGCGCCCGCGGCGAAGGGCCAGAACAGCTCCCACACCGACACGTCGAAGGACACCGGCGTCTTCAGCAGCACCCGGTCGTCCGAACCGAGCCCGTAGGCACCCTGCATCCACG
>NZ_JAVREK010000076.1:0-436 GCF_031845375.1 Streptomonospora wellingtoniae | reverse complement strand
ATCTACAGAAGCGCGGAGTGGGGCCTGAGTCACTGGTTGGATTATGTGTCGAACGCTCTCCCGAGATGATGATCGGACTCTTGGGGATCTTGAAAGCTGGAGGGGCCTATGTTCCTCTTGACCCAGCCTATCCAGAGCAGCGACTGCAGTATATTTTAGAGGATGCGGGGATCCGGGTCCTTGTCACGACGGAGTCGTTACAAGGATGGTTAACAGAAGGAATCGAAGCCATTTGCCTAGATCGAGATCAAGAAATGATCGCACAAGAGAGTACTCTTTCTCCGATAGGTGAAGCGACAGCAAAGAACGTAATGTATGTCATCTACACCTCCGGTTCTACTGGGAATCCGAAAGGCGTTATGGTAGAGCATCACTCCGTGATGAACTACTTAGAGTGGATGAAAGTGAGATATTCATTGACGAGTAAGGATGTCAC
>NZ_JAVREK010000075.1:0-441 GCF_031845375.1 Streptomonospora wellingtoniae | reverse complement strand
AATCTAAGGCTACTTCACTATCATAAAAAATGAGAGGAGCCCCACATGAAACAAATTGATCTACTCATCCACAACATTGGCTGCCTTATTACTATGCAAGGCTCCCTGAAACCACGAGCAGGAAAAGAGCAATCCGAAGTTCTCACCATTCACCACGGTGCCATTGCCATTCAAGGTGAGAAAATCGTGGCGATAGGTAGTGAGAAAGAAGTTCGTAAGTCTATTCATGGGTTGTCTATTATCAAAGAATTAGATGCACAAGGACGCCTTGTTACCCCCGGCCTAATCGATCCTCATACTCACTTGGTACACGGAGGATCACGGGAACACGAACTCGATTTAAAGCTAAAAGGAGTTTCCTACTTAGAGATACTTGCTCAAGGTGGCGGCATCTTAAATACGGTTCAAGCAACACGGAATGCAACGGAAGAAGAGCTTTAT
>NZ_JAVREK010000074.1:0-442 GCF_031845375.1 Streptomonospora wellingtoniae | reverse complement strand
TTATAGACGTCATCGGCAGGGGCGGCGACGGTGGCAGTACCGGAAGTGGCACCGGCAGCGATGGTGATTACCGCGCCGTTGCTCAGGGTCACGGTGACTGGAGTACCAGCGGCATTAGTCAGGGTCGCGGTGTAGACAATCGAACCACCTTCGGCCACGGACTCGGTCGCACTCAGGCTCAGAGTGGTGGTGTCGGGGGTATCGGTGACCGAGGTCGCGGCAGGCTTGTCGCTGACTTCCAGTTTGTCGTAGTTTCCGCCGTCCGCCTTGGTAATGCTGGTGCTCAGGGAACTGCCGCCAGCGAGGGCATCGTTGGGTGCGGTGAAGTTCACCGAGCCCTGGCTTTCGCCAACCGGAATCGTGATGGTCTGTCCGTTGGACAGGGTCACCACGACTGGGGAGCCGGTCACTGGCGCAGTCACCGATGCGGTGTAAACGACGG
>NZ_JAVREK010000073.1:0-456 GCF_031845375.1 Streptomonospora wellingtoniae | reverse complement strand
GAGACACCCGAAACCTCCACTCCGCCCCCCACCACCAGCAACGACACCACCCCCACCAACGGCAACGGCAACGGCAACGGGGGCAACGGCGGCGACGGCCCCGGAAGCGCGCCCGACAACAGCCCCGACGGCGGACGCAACAGCCCGGACGGCGGCGACAGCGGAGCGTCGGACGCAGCGGACAACGTGGACGCCCCGGACTTCGACATCGACACCGACCCGGGCGGGGTACCCGATCCGGATCCGACCCTCGACCCGCCTCAGGCCGAGGTATCCACGAGCCGGCCCGACGCCGCACCCGAACCCGATACCACCGCCGACGGTTCAGAGACAGGCGGCGGTGTCCACCGTGATGATCCCGCTGCGGCCGATGAGCCGCCCGCCTACAGCCCCGGCGACGACAGCACCCCCGCCGACACCCCGCCCGCCTACACCGACGACGCCCCGCCACCCCCC
>NZ_JAVREK010000072.1:0-459 GCF_031845375.1 Streptomonospora wellingtoniae | reverse complement strand
CGGCACCAGCCGCACCCCGAGCACACGACCCGGGTCTTCGCAGGGGTGGCCAACAGGAGAACAACCCCAAGGGCCGCTCCCTCAGACACCCAACAGCGCGTGTCCACCTCAGCACCATCCCGGCACCCCGAAGCCCGCCCCACCGACCAGCGGTGCGACGACGACTCCAGTACCGGGTCCACTCACGAGTCCGCCGGCCCACACGGAAAAAACGGGCCGACTCTGCAAGACTCCTTAGAAAGGAGGTGATCCAGCCGCACCTTCCGGTACGGCTACCTTGTTACGACTTCGTCCCAATCGCCAGCCCCACCTTCACTCACTCCCTCCCGAACGGGGTTAGGCCGCAAGTTTCGGGTGTTGCCGACTTTCATGACGTGACGGGCGGTGTGTACAAGGCCCGGGAACGTATTCACCGCGGCGTTGCTGATCCGCGATTACTAGCGACTCCACCTTCATGGG
>NZ_JAVREK010000071.1:0-462 GCF_031845375.1 Streptomonospora wellingtoniae | reverse complement strand
CGATGCGCAGCCCGTCCACGATCGTGCGGGCGTCGTAGTCCCCGGGGTCGGTGAAATAGCGGAAGTCCAGCGCGGGCTTGACCGCCGGATCCGCATCCACCAGCCACAGCTTGCCGCGCGAGCGCGCACGGGGCACGTTGGGCGTCATGCAGATCGCGTTGCGCGGACCCGGCGAGTCATAGCCCAACCGCGCGGTGTTGTCGTCGAAGGGCACCTGGTAGATGTGGAACATCAGGTCCGGGCGCTCGTCGGCCGCGTCGCGGCGCACGAACAGGCCCCCGTCGGAGTGCATGACCGTCGTCTCGGGCACCTCGCGGGCGGTCTCCCACATGATGACCGACTCGGGGTGGTCGAGCAGGTTCTCGCCGACCCCGGGCAGCGCGTGGGCGGCCTCGATACCGACCGCGCGCAGGTCCTCGGGCGGGCCCACCCCCGACAGCAGCAGCAGGCGGGGGGTGTCGA
>NZ_JAVREK010000070.1:0-471 GCF_031845375.1 Streptomonospora wellingtoniae | reverse complement strand
CAACTAACATCAGAAGTTAGTGTTAATATAGTGAAAAATAGGTTTATGGATTAAAATAAATCAGGTTTTGTTTAGCACGTTTGAAAGACATAAGCGCACTGGAGGGGCTTTTATTCCTTTCGGTGAATTGGAGTGAATCAATGGACGGTTTATTTATATCCTTTGAAGGGCCAGAGGGAGCAGGGAAAACGACTCAGATACGCAGAATATGTGAATGGTTAGATCATCAAGGAATTTCATATATCCATGTACGTGAGCCAGGTGGAACTCGTATTGGAAATGAGATTCGAGAATTGGTTCTACATCCAGAGTTTGATGAGATGTCCATGTTAACAGAGGTGCTTTTATATGCCTCATCAAGAGCACAATTGGTGGGTGAAGTGATTATGCCTGCTTTGGCAGAGGGGAAAATGGTGCTTTGTGATCGCTATGTGGACTCTAGTGTTGCTTATCAAAGTTACGGAGCAGGTG
>NZ_JAVREK010000069.1:0-479 GCF_031845375.1 Streptomonospora wellingtoniae | reverse complement strand
AAGATGTTTGATCTCCACAAAGCCTTTATCCTGCCGATTCCCCACAATAGAAAAGCAGGTACAATGGGCGATCTTTGAACTTTTAGGTACCGAAGATTGTCCAGTCATCGCAGTAGGAAAGCATCAGGAAAATGGGGAGAAGGTGTTTACTCCTCTTCCTTCTGTGGACGTCAGGGTATCAACGGATAGCGTCCTATTAATAAAGAGTCAAATGATTCGCATTGGAGAATCATGTTCCGATCCCGATTATGAATCCAGCATGAAAAATGGATGGCTGTCTACTGGGATCCCCGTTACCTTAACCGCAAAATGCCATCTCCAAATGCAGGTATAGAAAAAGGAACAAGCTTTTCATATGTTAGCTTAGTATGCCTGCATGAAAAGAGCTTGTTCCTATTGAATTTTTTTATCCTGTTGACACGTTGGACATGTACCATAAAATTCCAAACGATGTGAGTCCACTGTATAGCCTGTTCCCT
>NZ_JAVREK010000068.1:0-575 GCF_031845375.1 Streptomonospora wellingtoniae | reverse complement strand
AATCATGGCCATCGGGTTCGCAAGGTTTTTTCCAAATAAGGATGGGGCTGTTCCGTGCGGAGCTTCAGCCATTACGATATCAGGTTCAAAGTTGTCATTAAAGCTCATGAGGATTGATTCGGAGCCAGCGATGGTTCCGAACATTTGAAGAACCAAATCACTCAAGCAATCCCCATCGCGGTTTAAAGCAGGAATAACCATCGGATCACCCGAATTATTCAGCAATAATGCATTTGTTGCATCAATTAATTGAGGTTCGTATCGAACGCCAGGATAACGTTTTGCTGCTTCATCCATCTCTTCTTTCATCATACCTTCATATACAGGGCTAACGGTATATTTTGGGCCGCCAAATACTTTCGCTTTGGTTTTCTTTGCATGCATAAAAGCAAACTCCGCTACAGCACGACAGGTTTTGCGATCCATCGTTTCAGTACGACAAGCGACTTCGTCTAAACCGCTTCCTTCACGCCATTCTTTCGCGCCGTATGCATCACCGACTGCCATACGAATAACAGAGATGGGAGAATCAGTCCCTGCTACTGGGCGAACTCCACGAATACGACGCCCCGTAC
>NZ_JAVREK010000067.1:0-640 GCF_031845375.1 Streptomonospora wellingtoniae | reverse complement strand
CAATCGAACTGTGAATTTTTGTAATTGTAACATAGGAACTATTCCTTTACAACGAAATATATCCAACAGATTTCACATAGTGAGCATCGATTGGATTCTCTTTATATATCAACAATTCCAGTATTCTTTTGATAAATATCTAATAATAGTTTAATTGCCTTCGTAGTAACAGGAGCTCCTATTTTATAATAATCGTACCTTCGCATCTTCCCGACATCACCGATTCCGATGATGATCGGAATTTGAATCGCATTTAAAATTTCTACGGTGTCTCCGTAGATTCGAAGTTCTTCATTATACTGGGTTTTCCCATATTTATCAACTGGATGACTAATCACATTTCCATGACAATCTAGAGCCATATGGACAGGTGTCCCTCGGCTCTTCATACAGTTTGAAGCAACAGCAATCGCACCGATTACTTCGATGCTTTCATGATTCGCTACATATCGTAATGCCCTTTCTCCAAATCCTTCCTTGGCATTTCCACAGTCATCAAACATCACGATAACTGGATCGTATTTCGCCCGATGGATCAGTTTCACAAGCTCAGGTCCTGAAAGATGGGTCGGGTTACCCGCAGAGAGGGAGATCACGCGTCCATGAATTCGTTTAGCTACTTGTTCCAAAGCTTCTTGAG
>NZ_JAVREK010000066.1:0-736 GCF_031845375.1 Streptomonospora wellingtoniae | reverse complement strand
CTCCAACGCACCACATCCCCGGTGCGGTACATGCGGGTGCCCACCGGGCCGAACGGGTCGGCCACGAACCGCTCGGCGGTCAGCCCGGCACGGCCGTGGTAGCCGCGCGCCAGACCCGCGCCCGCGATGTAGAGCTCCCCGGCCACACCCGCGGGCACCGGGCGCAGCCCGGCGTCGAGCACGTAAAGGCGGGTGTTGGCGATGGGCGCGCCGATGGGGGCGGGGGCGGCGGCCGGCCGGCGGCGGCCCGCCTCGATACCCGCTGCGGTCGACCAGATCGTGGTCTCGGTGGGCCCGTACAGGTTCACCACCCGCTCGGCGCGCCCGGCCAGCGCCTCGGCCAGCGCCTCCGGCAGCGCCTCGCCCCCCACCAGCACCCGCAGACCCGCGAGGGACGCGGGCCGCTCCTCGGCGAGCGCCCGCCACAGCGCAGGGGTGGCCTGCATCACCGAGGCGCCGGAGGACTCCAGCAGGTCGGCGAGTGCGGCCGGGTCGCGCACCGTGCCGCGGTCGGCGAGCACCGCCGTGGCACCGGCCAGCAGCGGCAGATACAACTCCAGCGCCGAAATGTCGAAACCCACCGTCGTCACCGCCAGCAGCCGCTCCCCCGCCGACAGCGGGAACCGGTCGCCCATATCCGCAAGGAAGTTCGCGAGCGCACCGTGGGACACCACCACACCCTTGGGCCGACCCGTCGACCCCGAGGTGTAGAGGATGTAGGCCGCACCGTCGGCGA
>NZ_JAVREK010000065.1:0-815 GCF_031845375.1 Streptomonospora wellingtoniae | reverse complement strand
CCTAGATCGTTGATGGGGGTTGTTGGGTGTCCCGGGTCAGTGGTCGTAGGCGATCAGAGACCGTTTGACCGGGGCGTCGATGAGCCAGTTGTGCCAGATCGCGGCGTTGAGGGCGCAGATGCGCTGGCACATGCGCGTCCACAGGCCCTCGGTGGTGCGGGCGTTGTGGCGTTCCAACCCGAGCTGGTTCTTCAGCGTCCAGATGATGGCCTCGACGCGCTGGCGCAGCCAGGACGGGAACACCGTCGAGGCGGGTGCGGGCTCGTCGGCCCGGGCAGGTCGGATCAGCACATGGCCCAGCTCGGCGGCGGCGGCCTCGGTGCGGGCTCCGGCGAAGCCCTTGTCGCACACGATCGGGCACCGGCCGGGCGCGCACTCGTGGGTGTGGAGCAGGTGCAGGGCCTGGGCGCGTTCGTCGAGTTCTTTGGGGTGGGCCAGGCTGAAGGCGGTGACCGTCCCCTCCGGGGTGGTGATGAGCAGGAGTTTGGCGCCCCAGTAGAAGGCGTGGTGGGAGACGTCGCGGCCGTAGCCGGCGATCTCGCCCAGGTCGGAGCGGTTCACGGTGGCGCGCGAGGCGCCGCAGGGTACCGGGGTGCCGTCCATCAGGCGCAGTTTCTCCTGCCAGGTCGGGATGGCCCGGGCGAGCCGTTGCGAGGCGCGCAGCAGCGCCGGCGCCGCATCGCGCAGGTGGCGGTTGTATTCGGATTGGCCGGGCAGGCGGGGGAAGAGGTGGCCGATCCGGCGCGGGGCCACGCGCAGCCAGTGGCGTTCGTCGTCGCAGCGCAGTAGGACTTGGGCGATGGCGACGCAGACCA
>NZ_JAVREK010000064.1:0-872 GCF_031845375.1 Streptomonospora wellingtoniae | reverse complement strand
TACGACTATGTGATCGTGGGTGGCGGGACCGCGGGCTCGGTGATCGCCAACCGCCTCACCGAGGACCCCGGCACCAGCGTCTGCGTCATCGAGGCAGGCCCCTCCGACCGCGACCAGGAACGCGTCCTGCGCCTGCGCGACTGGCTGGACCTGCTCGACAGCGACCTCGACTACGCCTACCCCACCGTCGCCCAGCCCCGCGGCAACTCCCACATCCTGCACTCCCGCGCCCGCGTCCTGGGCGGCTGCTCCTCCCACAACACCCTCATCAGCTTCCGCCCCTTCCCCCGCGACCTCGACGACTGGGTCGCCGCCGGCGCCCGCGGCTGGGACAACGCCACCGTCCAGTCCTACGCCGACCGGCTCAAGAACAACATCGCCCCCGTCGCCCCCCACGACCGCAACGCCCTGGTCGCCGACTGGATCACCGCCGCCGCCCGCGCCACCGGCGTCCCGGTCGTCGACGACTTCAACGCCGAGACCTCCCACCGCGGCGGCTTCAGCGAGGGCGCCGGGTTCCTGCCCGTGGCCTACGACCCCTACACCGGCCACCGCTCCTCGGCCTCGGCCGCCTACCTGCACCCGATCATGGACGTGCGCACCAACCTCACCCTGATGCTGCAGACCCGGGCCCACCGGGTCGTGTTCGAGGGCGGGCGGGCCGCGGGGGTGCGCGCCGTCGGACCCGGCGGCCGCGAGCACACCGTCACCGCCCAGCGCGAGGTCGTCCTGTGCGCCGGCGCGATCGACACCCCCCGCCTGCTGCTGCTGTCGGGGGTGGGCCCGCCCGAGGACCTGCGCGCGGTCGGTATCGAGGCCGCCCACGCGCTGCCCGGGGTCGGCGAGAACCTGCTCGACCACCCCGAGTCGGT
>NZ_JAVREK010000063.1:0-976 GCF_031845375.1 Streptomonospora wellingtoniae | reverse complement strand
AGCACCGCCGCCGAGACGGGGCCGATGCCGGGGATGGCCAGCAGGTGCCCGGCCAGGGGCTCGACCAGGTGCCGGATGCGGGCCTCCAGCCCGGCGATGCGCGCGCTGAGGTCGCCCGCCTCGGCCAGGGCGCCGGTGAGCACCTCCTGCGCCTGGGTGTCGAGGCCGGCGGTCTCCAGGACCGCCGCCAGCGCGGCCCGGCCCTTGGGGCGGCCCAGATCGCCCGGGGTGTGGTCCAGCCAGGTGTGGGCCCAGGCGATGATGCGGTTGGCGACCTGGGTGCGGCGCGCGACGAGGTCGGCGCGGGCATCGGCCAGCAGCCGCAGCGTGCGCACCCCGGGGTCGATGCGGTGGGGCGCCGCGTCGGAGGCGGCCATGGCGGCGTGGGCCACCGCGGCGGCGTCGATGGCGTCGGACTTGGCGCCGGTGCGGTTGCGCAGGCGCCGGTGGGCGGCCATGGCGCGGGCGGGCACCCACACCACCCGGTGCCCGGCCAGCAGCAGCGCGTCGGCCAGGGGCCGGGCCAGGCCGCGCCCGTCCTCGATCGCCCAGACGATCCCGGCGGGCTCGCCCAGGCTGCGGGCCCACGCCAGCAGGGCGCTCAGATCGCGGGCGCCGGCGTTCTTGTGCACGGGCCCGATGCGCTGCCCGGCCGCGTCGACGGCGGCGGCGTAGCAGACGCGCTTGTGGGGGTCGATGCCCACTGTCACCATGAAGGGGGTCCTGTTCTCCTCGACTGCGATGGTGACGGGATCAGGCGGTCGGGCCCGGCGGGCCCGGGGGACATATCTATTGCGGGTGTTCGCAGCCTTCTATCAGGTCACCCCGGGGTAGCCGGGCCCGTCGTGGGGCGCCGGTGGACAGGTCAACGCGATGTCACGTGGACAGATCTTGTAAGAGTCACTCCGGCGCCCCGGCCCGCGGTGGTTCCCGTCGAAACCGCCGCGGGCACTCCCCATGATGAACCAATAGATCT
>NZ_JAVREK010000062.1:0-1081 GCF_031845375.1 Streptomonospora wellingtoniae | reverse complement strand
CCCGCCCCGAGGAGGACACCGGGATCGGCGCGCACCCGGTGTGCGCGGCGAGCTTGGCCGCGGTGGGAAACCGGGTGATGTCGCCGATCTCGCCCAGAAGCACCGCCGCCGAGACGGGGCCGATGCCCGGTATCGCCAGCAGGTGCGGGGCCAAAGGTTCCACCTCGCGGGCGATGTCGCGCTCCAGCCCGCAGATGAGCGCGCTCAGCTCAGCGATCTCGGCCAGCACCCCGGTGAAGGCCTCGCGGGCGTAGGCGGGCAGGGCGGCGTCCTCGATCGCCGCCTGCAGCGCGGCGCGGTGCTTGGCCCGGGCCAGGTCGGCGGGGGCGTGGTCGAACCAGGTGTGGATCCAGGCCGTGAGCTTGTTGCACAGCTGGGTGCGGCGCTGGACCGCGTCGGCGCGCCGGTCGGCCATCAGCCGCAGCTCGCGTACCCGCTCGTCGATGCGGTGGGGCGCCAGGTCGGGTTCGGCCACGGCGGCCCGCGCCACGGCCGCGGCGTCGATGGCGTCGGACTTGGCGCCGGTGCGGTTGTGCAGGCGCCGGTGGGCGGCCATGGCCCGGGCGGGCACCCACACCACCCTCTGGCCGGCCAGCAGCAGCGCGTCGGCCAGGGGCCGGGCCAGTCCGCGCCCGTCCTCGATCGCCCAGAGCACCTGCTCGGCCCCGTCCGCGTTGCGGCGGGCCCACTCCAGCAGGGCGCTCAGATCGCGGGCGCCGGCGGTCTTGTGCACGGGGCCGATGCGCCGGCCGGCCGCGTCGACGGCCGCGGCGTAGCAGAGGCGCTTGTGGGGGTCGATGCCCACTGTCACCATGAGGGGGGTCCTGTTCTCCTCGACTGCGATGGTGACGGGATCACGGTCGGGCCCGGCGGGCCCGGGGGACATATCTATTGCGGGCAGTTCGCAGCCTTCTATCAGGTCACCCCGGGGTGCCGGGCCCGTCGCGGGGCGGCGGTGGACAGGTCAACGCGATGTCACGCGGACAGATCTTGTATGAGTCACTCCGCCGCCCCGGCCCGCGGTGGTTCCCGTCGAAACCGCCGCGGGCACTCCCCATGATGAACCAATAGATCTTGTAGC
>NZ_JAVREK010000061.1:0-1189 GCF_031845375.1 Streptomonospora wellingtoniae | reverse complement strand
ATCGGCGGCGGAGCCTCGGCCGAGGTCATGGCCGACGGCTTGGAGATCATCCTGGGCGATCCGGGCGTCAAGAGCGTGTTCGTGAACGTCTTCGGCGGGATCACGGCCTGCGACGCGGTGGCCAACGGCATCGTGCAGGCCCTGGAGATGCTGGCCGCGCGCGGCGACGACGTGAGCAAGCCGCTGGTGGTGCGCCTGGACGGCAACAACGCCGAGTTGGGCCGCGAGATCCTGACCCGGGCCGGCCACCCCGCGGTGCGCCAGGCCCCCACCATGGACGGCGCCGCGGCCCAGGCCGCGGAGCTGGCCGCGAAGTAGAGGCGGGGGAGAGGACGATGGCTGTTTTCCTGACCAAGGACAGCAAGGTGCTGGTGCAGGGTATGACCGGCGCGGAGGGCACCAAGCACACGCGGCGGATGCTGGCGTCGGGCACGCGGATCGTGGGCGGGGTCAACCCGCGCAAGGCGGGCCGGGCGGTCGACATCGACGGGACGCAGGTGCCGGTGTTCGCGTCGGTGGCTGAGGGGATGGCCGCCACGGGCGCCGACGTGTCGGTGGTGTTCGTGCCGCCGAGGTTCGCCAAGGCGGCGGTGGTCGAGGCGGTGGACGCGGGTATCGGGATGGCGGTGGTGATCACCGAGGGTGTTCCGGTGCACGATACGGCGGCGTTTTGGGCGTATGCGCAGGCCAAGGGCAATGCGACGCGGATCGTGGGGCCCAACTGCCCGGGGCTGATCTCGCCGGGGGCGTCGAATGCGGGGATCATTCCGGCCGACATCACGCGGCCGGGGCGTATCGGGCTGGTGTCGAAGTCGGGCACGCTGACGTATCAGATGATGTATGAGCTGCGTGATATCGGGTTCTCCACGGCGGTGGGGATCGGGGGGGACCCGGTGATCGGGACGACGCACATCGATGCGCTGGCGGCGTTCGAGGCGGATGCGGAGACCGACGCGATCGTGATGATCGGCGAGATCGGCGGGGACGCCGAGGAGCGGGCGGCCGACTACATCCGTTCGCGGGTGTCCAAGCCGGTGGTGGGGTATGTGGCGGGCTTCACCGCGCCGGAGGGCAAGACGATGGGTCATGCGGGGGCGATCGTGTCGGGTTCGGCGGGCACGGCGCAGGCGAAGAAGGAGGCGTTGGAGGCGGCCGGCGTCCGGGTCGGCAAAACCCCCAGCGAAACCGC
>NZ_JAVREK010000060.1:0-1192 GCF_031845375.1 Streptomonospora wellingtoniae | reverse complement strand
CTGGGATTACGCTGCCGGGGAAGGCAAGAGCCGAGTAACGTCGTAACCTTCCTGAGACAACTCCTCAAGCAGACGCTTGGCATGATCAGCACGCTGCCGGGCCGGCCGCGGCCGCCGGTCGAAGTAATCAGCCCCCAACTCCGCATAGGCCACACCCGCGGCCAACATGTGCCAGACAGCGACGATGATCTTGTGCTGCAGCGCGACCTGAGCCCGCCGGGCGCCCCGCCGCTTGCGCACCCGCGCGTAATAGCTCTTGAGATAGCACGGCGGCGAGGAGGAACGGGCGATGTGGCCCGCAGCCATCCCCAGCGCACCGCGCAGGTAGGAATCGCCGTGCGTGGTGGCCGCCGAGCCTTCGCGCCCGGCCGAGCGGTTGTTGCCCGGACACACCCCCGCCCACGAGGCCAGGTGCGCAGCCGTGGGAAACGCCGACACATCCGCACCGATCGCGCCCAGGATCACCGCGCTGATGTGCTCAGAAACCCCCGGAATCGTCACCAGCAGCTCGCGTGCGCGACCAAAAGGGCGCATCGCCGCGGCGATGCGCTCCTCATAGGCCCGCGTCTGGGCATCGATCATGTCGATGGCCGACAGGCTCTGGCCGATCATGAACGCGCTGGCCTCGCTGAAGCGGGCCACGCGCAGCGCCCGCTCCAGCTCCGACCGCTTGGCACGCAGGCTCCCCTTGGCCAGATCGGCCAGCACCGCAGGGTCGCGCTCGCCGGCCACCAGCGCTTCGAGCATGGCCCGAGTGGAGGCCCCCAGCACCGCCGAGGTCACCGCGGTGATCTTCAGGCCCGTCTCCTCGACCTGCTTCTCCAGCCGGTTCACGGCGCGGGTGCGGTCGGCCTTGAGGTGGGCCCGGCCCCGGGTCAGCTCCCGCAGGTCCCGCACGGGCGCCTCGGGCACGAACGAGGAGCGCACCAGATCGTGCTGGAGGAGCTGGGCCAGCCACTGGGCGTCCTTGACGTCGGTCTTGCGGCCCTTGACCTGGCGCACGTCGCGGGGATTGACCAGCCGGGCGTCGAAGGAGCCCTCCAGCAGGTAGTACACCGGCTTCCAGTAGGTCGCGGTGGCCTCCATCGCCACCGCCTGCACCTGCTCGGCCTCCAACCACGCGGCCAACTCCAGCAGCCCCGCGGTCACCGTGGAGAACGTGCGGGTGCGCGAGGCGAACCGGCCGCCGCCG
>NZ_JAVREK010000059.1:0-1275 GCF_031845375.1 Streptomonospora wellingtoniae | reverse complement strand
TGAGCTTCCCCCTGTAGCGCGGACACTTGAGGTGAGGGCAGGCGTGATCATCAGGAAGGATGTCGTCCATGCCCTCTCCACACTCGCCCGAGTTCCGCCGCCGCGCTGTCGAGCTGGCGCGCCAGGGCAGCAAGTCCACCGTCGAGCTCGCCAAAGACCTCGGTATCAGCCGCTCCTGCCTGCAGAACTGGGTGGCCCAAGCCGCCGCCGAAGAAAAAGCGGTCGGCGAGGCCGCCCGGCCCACAAATGCGGAAAAGAAGGAACTGGCCGAGCTGCGCCGCCGCAACAAGCAGTTGGAAGCCGAGAACCAGATCCTCAAGCGGGCCGCGGCCTATTTCGCCAGTGAGAACGTACTCCCAAAGTAATGTACTCGCTGGTCCGTGAATGTGCCGCCGACTCGATCCCTGTCGCGGTGGCCTGTCGAGTACTGGACGTCTCCACGTCGGGATACTACGCCTGGCGCGATCGGCCTGAATCGCCGCGCGCCCAGCGCAACAAGGAAATCACGAAGATGATCCGCACCGTTCACGAGGAATCGCGCGGCACCTACGGGGCGCCGCGCGTGCACGCCGAACTGGTGCTGGGCCTGGGCGAGCGCGTCAACCGCAAGCGCGTGGAGCGCCTGATGCGCGAGGCCGGCCTGCAGGGCCTCTACCGGCGCCGGATCCGCCGCGGCCGGGCCAACCCCGCCACCGAGGAGGACCTGGTCCAGCGCCGCTTCCATGTTCCTCGGCGCGACCGCCTGTGGCTGACCGATATCACCGAACACCCGACGCAGGAAGGGAAACTCTACTGCGCTGCCGTGATGGACGCCTATTCGCGACGTGTCATCGGCTGGTCGATGGACGCGCGCCAGGACACCGACTTGGTGGTCAATGCGCTGGCAATGGCCGTCGCGCGGCGCAATCCGATTCCGCGTTCCACGATACTGCATTCCGACCACGGGACCCAGTACACGTCGTGGGCATTCGGGAAGAGGTTGCGCGATGCCGGACTGCTCGGGTCGATGGGAACGGTGGGCGACTGCTATGACAATTCCATGATGGAGTCGCTGTGGGCGACGATGCAACTGGAGCTGCTCGACAGCCGCCCGTGGAAAAACCGCGAGGAATTGTCCGCAGCGATCTTCGAATGGATAGAATGCTGGTATAATCCTCATAGGCGCCACTCCAGTATCGGGATGCGCAGTCCCACCGCGTTCGAAGGGCTCAACCTGCCCTCAGACACCCGCGGCTGACCTCACCGACGGTGTCCGTGCAAGCGGGGGAAGCTCAC
>NZ_JAVREK010000058.1:0-1390 GCF_031845375.1 Streptomonospora wellingtoniae | reverse complement strand
GGGCCAGGCGCAGCAGAGCTTGTGTGTGGGTCTTGCCGCGGGCCCGGCACTTGTCGTAGTAGCCGCGGGAGGCCGGATCATGCAAGGCCGCGAACGCCGAGAGGAACATGGCCCGTTTGAGCTGCCGGTTTCCACTCCTGGGCGCGTGTTCGCCGTGGATCGAGGTCCCCGAGGACTTGGTGGTGGGGGCCAGCCCGGCGTAGGAGGCCAGATGGGCGGCGGTGGGGAAGCCGGTGCCGTCGCCGACGGTGACCAGCAACACGGCGGCGGTCCTGACCGCGACCCCCGGTATCGAGGTCAGGACCTGCGAAAGAGGGTGCTCCTCCAGCAGGGCCCCGGTTCGGGCCTCCAGGGCCCGGCGCTGATCGTGGACGGCCGCCAGGGACCGGGCCAGGGAGGGGATCACGATGTCGAGGGTGGCGGTGCCGGGCACGACCACGGTCTGCTCGTCGAGTGCGGTGAAGACCTCGTCGATCAGCCGGGCGGCCATGCGCGGGGCCGTGGGGCGGATCGCCTCGACGAGCTCGGCGCGTCCGGCCGTGCGCAGGGCGGTGGGGGAGCCGTAGCGCTCCAGCAGCCAGGTGACGGCCGGGTGGTCCAGGCGGGGCCCCAGGACGCGCTCCAGTGCGGGGTGGAACTGGGTGAGCAGGCCGCGTATCCGGTTGCTGGTGCGGGTGGCCTCGGCGGCGAGGTCCTGGTCGAAGCCCACGAGCACGGTCAGCTCGGCGGTGATCTCGTCGGCGGCCTGCAGGCTGCGCAGGGCATGGGGCATGGTGCGGGCGGCCTCGGCGATGACCGCGGCGTCCTTGGCGTCGGTCTTGGCTTCGCCGGGATACAGGTCGACGATGCGGCGCATCGCCAGGCCCGGAAGGTAGGCGACCGTGCAGCCGGCGTCGCGGGCGACGGTCAGCGGCAGGGCGCCGATGGAGGCGGGCTGGTCCACGACGACCAGGACGGTGCCGAACTTCGCGGCGAGCTTGTCGAAGACGGCCCGCAGCTTGGGTTCGCTGTTGGGCAGCGCCTTGTCGAAGACCTTCTTGCCGGCCCGGGTCAGCGCGTGCGCGTGGTGGGCGCTCTTGCCGACGTCCAGGCCGAGGAACACACCCGCGTCTTGGGTATCGAGCATCGTGCACTTCCCCGGGGGTTGAATGTACCGGCCTGGGCATCGGTGTCGTACGCGCGCATCCACGTTATGCAGACCTGCCGCCCGCTCATGGCCGGGCGTTGCGCTCGGCCGGGCGGTAGTCGGACCTCTTATCAGCGTCTCCGACGGCACCTCTCGGGCCCGGTGACACCACCCCCCGGGTCATGGGTTCGACAGGGGGACACAGTCATGCCGGGCCCAGAGGCCGGTGGCCCTGTTGCAGGGCCACCAAAAACATAACGGGGG
>NZ_JAVREK010000057.1:0-1502 GCF_031845375.1 Streptomonospora wellingtoniae | reverse complement strand
CCAATGCCGTGTAGTTAAGGGCTCCGGCGGCGGCGTCAAGGACTTGATACGGCCATGATGTTGATACTGATCGTGGCCTTGTAGCTGGTCCGATCGACGGCGCCCTTGGCGTTGTACTTGGAGATCGCGCGTTTGACCACACGCGGCCCCGACCGCACACGACGGTCGGGCAGCAGATCGTCCAGAACACGGCGGCCGATCGTGCCCACAAGGTCGATCACCGCTCCGGCGATGACGCCCGCGGCCTGGATCACCAGGTCGCGGGCGGCGTTGACCGCGACGGTGAATCCGGCCCGGTCGGGATCCACACCCGGGCGGGCGGCGGTGGCATCGGCCATGCACAGACGCAGAACCTGGTAGGTCACCAGCAGCGCGTAGACCTCCTGGTCGATCCCCTCGGGCGTGCGGGCGCGCAGGACGCGCCCGCCCCCCAGGCTGGACTTGATCTCCAGGTAGGCGGTCTCGATCTCCCACCGCTGGTGGTAGAGCTCGACCAGCCCGCCGGCGGGGTGGATGCGGTGGTCTGTCAGGGTCGTGACCAGCCGGTAGCCCCTCGTGCGGCGCCCGCCCGCCGTGGCGACGGTGATCTCGCAGTCGATCACCCGGACCCCGGCCGTGCCCAGGCGCGAGAGGTAGGAGCCGTCGGTTAAGCGGGCCAGCACGGGCAGCCGCCGGTCGTTCTTGACCCGGACCAGGATGTGTGCGCCGGTGGCGGCGATGGCGCCCACCAGGTCGCGGGCGGCGAAGGCGCGGTCGGCCAGCACGAGCATGCCCTGGCCCATGCTGGGCAGCAGTCCCGGGGCGTAGGTGGTCTCCCCGTGGGCGGTGGGCCCGTAGACGGCGTCGATGAGTGTGCGGGTGCCGCAGGACAGCAGCGCCAGCATCCGCAGCGCCGGGTAGCCCGCACCGCCGTTGTTGCAGCGGTGCTTGGCATAGGCGCTCAGGTTCGCGGGACTGTCGGCCACGCTCATCGTGGTGCCGTCGATGGCGCAGACCAGCAGCCCGCGCCAGTGCACTCCGGGGGTGGCGATTGCCGGCGCGGGGCCGCGCAGCAGGTCGAACAGCCACTTCAGCGGCGCGTGTCCCAGCCTCCGGCGGGCTTGGGCCAGCGCACCTGCGGTCGGTGTCGCCACGGGTATCCCCGCCAGGCCCGCGGTCAGGCGTTGCCAGACCTGGCGCCAGCCCAGTTCGGGGAACAGGGCTCCGGCCAGCAGGAGGTAGATCACGACCCGGGAGGGCAGGTCGCGGACGCGCTGTTGTGTTCGACGGGTCTGGGCGAGTGCTTCGTCGACCATGTCGAAGCCGATGGTGCGGGTGAGTTCGCCGAGGTGGCCGGGCGCGAAGGCGCCTGCGGCGACTGTGACCTCGCGGGAGATGGCAGACTGGGTGTCCAACGGAGCTCCTGCTGAACGGTGATCTTGGTCGACACGGTTCTAGCAGGAGCTCCGTCTTGTTTCAGGCGATTTGACACATGCGCGCCACGCCTTAACTACACGGCATTG
>NZ_JAVREK010000056.1:0-1539 GCF_031845375.1 Streptomonospora wellingtoniae | reverse complement strand
AAAAACAGCATGCGCGAGCACCCAGCATCCACGGCGGACAAGCCCTCGGCCTATTAGTACCGGTCAGCTCCACCCCTCACAAGGCTTCCACACCCGGCCTATCAACCCAGTCATCACCTGGCGGCCTTACCCCCACCACAGGGCAGGAGACCTCATCTCGAAGCAAGCTTCCCACTTAGATGCTTTCAGCGGTTATCTCTCCCGAACGTAGCCAACCAGCCATGCCCCTGGCGGAACAACTGGCACACCAGCGGTTCGTCCGTCCCGGTCCTCTCGTACTAGGGACAGCCCTCCACAAGTCTCCAACGCGCGCAGCGGATAGGGACCGAACTGTCTCACGACGTTCTAAACCCAGCTCGCGTGCCGCTTTAATGGGCGAACAGCCCAACCCTTGGGACCAACTCCAGCCCCAGGATGCGACGAGCCGACATCGAGGTGCCAAACCATCCCGTCGATACGGACTCTTGGGGAAGATCAGCCTGTTATCCCCGGGGTACCTTTTAGCCGTTGAGCGACGCCGCTTCCACACGCCGGCGCCGGATCACTAGTCCCTGCTTTCGCACCTGCTCGACACGTCCGTCTCACAGTCAAGCTCCCTTGTGCACTTACACTCACCACCTGATTGCCAACCAGGCCGAGGGAACCTTTGGGCGCCTCCGTTACCCTTTAGGAGGCAACCGCCCCAGTTAAACTACCCACCAGACACTGTCCCCGAACCGGATCACGGCCCAAGGTTAGATGCCCGAAACAGCCAGAGTGGTATTTCACCAACGCCTCCACCGCCACTAGCGTGACAGCTTCACCGGCTCCCACCTATCCTACACAAACCATCCCAAACACCAATGTCAAGCTATAGTGAAGGTCCCGGGGTCTTTCCGTCCTGCTGCGCGAAACGAGCATCTTTACTCGTACTGCAATTTCACCGGGCCCGCGGTTGAGACAGCGGGGAAGTCGTTACGCCATTCGTGCAGGTCGGAACTTACCCGACAAGGAATTTCGCTACCTTAGGATGGTTATAGTTACCACCGCCGTTTACTGGCGCTTAGATTCCCAGCTTCACACCCCAAAAGGCGCTAACCAGTCCTCTTAACGTTCCAGCACCGGGCAGGCGTCAGTCCGTATACAGCGTCTTACGACTTCGCACGGACCTGTGTTTTTAATAAACAGTCGCTTCCCCCTGCTATCTGCGACCCCACCCAGCTCACAGGGAAAACCTGATCACCGGACAGGGCTCCCCTTCTCCCAAAGTTACGGGGACAATTTGCCGAGTTCCTTAACCACGGATCACCCGAACGCCTCGGTATACTCTACCTGACCACCTGCGTCGGTTTCGGGTACTGGCCGCACACGCACTCGCTAGAGGCTTTTCTCGACAGCACGGGATCACTCACTTCACCAAAAACGGCTCGGCATCACGCCTCACCCACAACAGGGCAGGGATTTACCACCACCCCGGGCTACACGCTTACCCCCGGACAACCACCGCCGGGTAGAGCTACCCCACTGCGTCACCCCATCACTTGCCTACACACCCCTCGG
>NZ_JAVREK010000055.1:0-1555 GCF_031845375.1 Streptomonospora wellingtoniae | reverse complement strand
GGGGTTAGGCCGCAAGTTTCGGGTGTTGCCGACTTTCATGACGTGACGGGCGGTGTGTACAAGGCCCGGGAACGTATTCACCGCGGCGTTGCTGATCCGCGATTACTAGCGACTCCACCTTCATGGGGTCGAGTTGCAGACCCCAATCCGAACTGAGACCGGCTTTTAGGGATTCGCTCCACCTCACGGCATCGCACGCCCACTGTACCGGCCATTGTAGCATGTTTGCAGCCCAAGACATAAGGGGCATGATGACTTGACGTCATCCCCACCTTCCTCCGAGTTGACCCCGGCAGTCTCCCATGAGTCCCCACCATCACGTGCTGGCAACATGGAACAAGGGTTGCGCTCGTTGCGGGACTTAACCCAACATCTCACGACACGAGCTGACGACAGCCATGCACCACCTGTCACCGATCCCAAAAGGACCCCGCGTCTCCGCGGGATTACCGGCGATGTCAAACCTTGGTAAGGTTCTTCGCGTTGCGTCGAATTAAGCAACATGCTCCGCCGCTTGTGCGGGCCCCCGTCAATTCCTTTGAGTTTTAGCCTTGCGGCCGTACTCCCCAGGCGGGGCGCTTAATGCGTTAGCTACGGCACGGAAACCGTGGAAAGTCCCCACACCTAGCGCCCAACGTTTACAGCGTGGACTACCAGGGTATCTAATCCTGTTCGCTCCCCACGCTTTCGCTCCTCAGCGTCAGGTAAGGCCCAGAGACCCGCCTTCGCCACCGGTGTTCCTCCTGATATCTGCGCATTTCACCGCTACACCAGGAATTCCAGTCTCCCCTACCTACCTCAAGCATGCCCGTATCCACTGCAAAACCGGGGTTAAGCCCCGGACTTGCACAGCAGACGCGACACGCCGCCTACGAGCTCTTTACGCCCAATAATTCCGGACAACGCTCGGACCCTACGTATTACCGCGGCTGCTGGCACGTAGTTGGCCGGTCCTTATTCCCCACCTACCGTCAACCCCGGCAGAAACCGGGGCCTGCGTCAGTGGTAAAAGAGGTTTACAACCCGAAGGCCGTCATCCCCCACGCGGCGTCGCTGCGTCAGGCTTTCGCCCATTGCGCAAGATTCCCCACTGCTGCCTCCCGCAGGAGTCTGGGCCGTGTCTCAGTCCCAGTGTGGCCGGTCGCCCTCTCAGGCCGGCTACCCGTAATCGCCTTGGTAGGCCTTCACCCCACCAACAAGCTGATAGGCCGCGAGCCCCTCCCCGACCGAGAAAACTTTCCACACCCGGCCATGCGGCCGGATGTCCTATCGGGTATTAGACCGGGTTTCCCCGGCTTATCCCCGAGTCGGGGGCAGGTTGCTCACGTGTTACTCACCCGTTCGCCGCTCGTGTACCCCGAAGGGCCTTACCGCTCGACTTGCATGTGTTAAGCACGCCGCCAGCGTTCGTCCTGAGCCAGGATCAAACTCTCCATCAAAGGTCTGAACCCTGACACGGCCCGGTGAAAAACACCCCTGCCGCCCCCGCGGAACGCGGAGGGTCGGGGCGAAACCCGGGCCCATCAAAGGAACCCCGAAGCCGCGGTCCCGCTGT
>NZ_JAVREK010000054.1:0-1753 GCF_031845375.1 Streptomonospora wellingtoniae | reverse complement strand
GGTTAGCATCAGGGCTATCAACACGGGCGCACGCGCACGGGTACGGGAATATCAACCCGTTATCCATCGACTACGCCTGTCGGCCTCGCCTTAGGTCCAGACTCACCCTGGGCGGATTAACCTGCCCCAGGAACCCTTAGTCAATCGGCGCCGGAGTTTCCCACTCCGGTATCGCTACTCATGCCTGCATTCTCACTCGCACGCCCTCCACCACAAGGTCACCCCGCAGCTTCACCGGACGCACGACGCTCCCCTACCGGCCACACCAAACGATGCGGCCCCCCAGCTTCGGCGGTGCACTTCAGCCCCGCTACATTATCGGCGCAGAATCACTTGACCAGTGAGCTATTACGCACTCTTTCAAGGATGGCTGCTTCTAAGCCAACCTCCTGGTTGTCTCAGCAACTCCACAACCTTTCCCACTTAGCACACCCTTAGGGGCCTTAGCTGGAGATCTGGGCTGTTTCCCTCTCGACCACGAAGCTTATCCCCCGCAGTCTCACTGCCATGCTCCACTCCACCGGCATTCGGAGTTTATCTGACCTCAGTAACCTTGTCGGGCCCATCAGCCAAACAGTAGCTCTACCTCCGGGGAGCACCACACAACGCTGCACCTAAATGCATTTCGGGGAGAACCAGCTATCACGGAGTTTGATTGGCCTTTCACCCCTACCCACAGCTCATCCCCCAGGTTTTCAACCCTGGTGGGTTCGGGCCTCCACGAAGTCTTACCTCCGCTTCACCCTGGCCATGGGTAGATCACCCCGCTTCGGGTCCACAGCATGCGACTCACACGCCCTCTTCAGACTCGCTTTCGCTACGGCTACCCCACACGGGTTAACCTCGCCACACACCACGACTCGCAGGCTCATTCTTCAAAAGGCACGCCATCACCCCGCACTGAAGCAGAGCTCTGACGGCTTGACAGCACACGGTTTCAGGTACTATTTCACAACCCCTCACCGGGGCACTTTTCACCTTTCCCTCACGGTACTCGTCCACTATCGGTCACCAGGACGTATTCAGGCTTGACAGGTGGTCCTGCCGGATTCACACGGAATTCCTCGGGCTCCGCGCTACTCGGGGACACGCCCAATGAAGCATGATGCGCCTTCGCCTACAGGACTCTCACCCGCTACGGCGCCGCTTCCCAACGGCTTCGGCTAACACACCACACCCCACACCAGGCCGGCAGACCCAGTACAGGCGAACCCCACAACCCCGCGCACGCAACGACTGCCGTCTATTCACACGCACGCGGTTTAGCCACCATCCCCTTTCGCTCACCACTACTCAGGGAATCACTATTGTTTTCTCTTCCTGCGGGTACTGAGATGTTTCACTTCCCCGCGTCACCACCAACCGCCCTATACATTCAGACGGCGGCAACCCGACACAACTCGGGCTGGGTTCCCCCATTCGGACACCCACGGATCAACGCCCGGTTGACAACTCCCCGTGGACTATCGCGGCCTCCCACGTCCTTCATCGGCGCCTGGTACCAAGGCATCCACCGTATGCCACTCTTGCTTGGCCACCGCAGATACAAGATGCTCGCGCACACTATCCACAAATCAAACCACCAGCCACAAACCCCGCCACAACCCCGACCGCCCACCCGGGACACGGCACCAGCCGCACCCCGAGCACACGACCCGGGTCTTCGCAGGGGTGGCCAACAGGAGAACAACCCCAAGGGCCGCTCCCTCAGACACCCAACAGCGCGTGTCCACCTCAGCACCATCCCGGCACC
>NZ_JAVREK010000053.1:0-1792 GCF_031845375.1 Streptomonospora wellingtoniae | reverse complement strand
GCGTTTCGGGTGTTGCTCTGGTTGTTGTTTCCGCTGGTGTTGGTGCCGCCGGTGCTGTTGGTGGGGCCGCTGCCGGTGGGGGTTCCGTTTGCTGTCGTGTTGGTGGCGGGTCCGGTGCCGATTGGACCTGAAACCGGGGTGGGCGCGGCGAAGTCGGGGGTCGTGGCGGCTTGTGCGGTGGAGTCGCCGGGGTCGTTGAGCGCGTCGTGGAAGTCGGTGTCGAGGTCGGTTGGGTCGGTGGGGTTGTCGGGGTGGTTGGTGAGGTGGTGGTCGGGGGGGTTGTGGTCGTTTCGGGGTGTGGGGCCGTCGGTGGTGATCTCGGTGGTGGCGGGTGGCGGCTGGAGGTGGGTGGTGTGTTTCTCGGCGAGGTCGGTGGGTGCGGGTGGGGGGTCGGTGGGTTGGTCGGTGGGGTGGTGGTCGAAGTGGGTGTGGAGGTTGTGGACGAGGTGGGGGTCGTTGATGAGTTGGTCGGTGAGGTTGCGGACGTCGGCTTCGGTGATCGGGGTCTTGGTGGTCGCGGGGTTGTCGGTGGGGTTGTCGGTGGTTTCGGGGGTGGGCTCGTAGGCGGGTGGCGGGGCGTCGTCGGTGTAGGCGGGCGGGGTGTCGGCGGGGGTGCTGTCGTCGCCGGGGCTGTAGGCGGGCGGCTTATCGGCGGTGCCGTCCTCGCCGGTGACAACACCGGTCTGGTCAGCGGGTGCGTCGTGAACCCCACTTCCTGGAGTCGAGGCCGTCTCGGCGTCGGTTTCGGGCGCCGTGTCGGGGCTGGTGGGAAGGTCGCCCCCCGTGCGCGCGGGCGCGGGATCGGCGTGGTCGATGTCGGGGGCGGGGACGTCGGTCGCCGGCGTGTCGATGTCGGTATCGGAGTTCACCGGGTCGCGCCGGTCGATGCTCGGTTCCGGTCCCGAGCCGCCGCTGAAGTCGTCGTCGTTGTTGTGCTCGCCGTCCGGGGCGCTGCGGCTGCTGTGGTTGTCGTCCGGGTTGTTGTTTCCGTTTCCGGAACCGCCGTCGCCCGTGGTGGTTTCGGGTGGTGTGGGGGGTGGGGGTGGTTGGGGTGGGTTTTTGAGGTGGGCGAAGGCGGTGAGGGCGGTGTCGACGGTGATGGTTTGGGCGCCGCCTTGGAAGCTGCCGGCGGTGGCGGAGTAGCCGTGGGCTTTGAAGCCTTCGTCGGTGAGGGCGGCGTTGGAGGTGCCTTCGCCGATGTAGCCCTCGAAGGCGCCGGTGGCGGCGGCCATGGCGAGGATTTGGGCGCGCATGTGGGGGTTGGCGAGGTAGCCGCCGAGGTTGCGGGTGAGGGTGTCGGGGACGGTGCGGGTGAGGTGGTTGCGGATGTGGGGTGGGATGTCGGTTCGGGCGAGGGCGGCGGCGAGGTCGTCGTTGAGGGTGTTTTTGCCCCAGTTCTTGGTGAGGGCGTCGGTGTAGGCGTCGGCGGCGTTTTTGGCGGCGTGGGCGCCGATGGTGTCGGCGAAGTGTTTGGTGAAGACGTCGGTGAGGTCGTCGCGGAGTCGGGTGATGGTTTCGGGGCGGTCGAAGGGGCGGTTGACGTTTTCTGGGGTGTAGGGGGCGATGAGGTCGTCGTTGTGTTTGTTGAAGGCGTTGGTGAGGTCGGCGTTGAGGTCGGGGGCGCGGAGTTCGGAAATGGTTTCGGGTTTGGCGGGGGGCGGGTCGGTGGTGATGCGGGGTGGGGGTGTGTTGGTGAGGATGTCGAGGTTGTTTTTGAGGACGCGGTCGATCTGGATGCCGATGACTCTGTCGACGATGGGGGCGAGTCCGGCGGAGATGGTGCCGGTGATGA
>NZ_JAVREK010000052.1:0-2000 GCF_031845375.1 Streptomonospora wellingtoniae | reverse complement strand
CGCCGGAGGGCAAGACGATGGGTCATGCGGGGGCGATCGTGTCGGGTTCGGCGGGCACGGCGCAGGCGAAGAAGGAGGCGTTGGAGGCGGCCGGCGTCCGGGTCGGCAAAACCCCCAGCGAAACCGCCGAGATCGCCCGCTCGCTCGGTTAACTATCGCCGCACGTCCTGTTTTCGTGAAGAGTCGCCGAAGAGCGCACGCCGCGGCCGTGGCCGCGGACGAGGACTTCGGGGGACCGTTGACGAGGGCCGGCGGCCGCGCGGCCGCCGGCCCCGCAGTATCGAGCAGCACCGCAACGACCAGGGGAACCCTATGACCCTCATGCTCAAGCCCGGGACCGAATGGACCACCCTGTACCAGCGCTGCCGCGAGATCGCCCCCGAGGCGTTCGCAGCCGACAGGGTGTACAACCACTGGGGCGGCCGCTGGCGGGCCGACGGCGAGCCGCGGCTGGCCGTCTCGCCCGTCGACGGAACCGAGATCGCCGGCCCGCCGATGGTCGGCGCCGACACCGCCGAGGCCGCCGTGCGCGCGGCGGCCGACCAGCACCGCGCGTGGCGCGTCACGCCGCTGGAGGAGCGGCGCGCGCGAGTGCGCGCGACCGTCGAGGCCTGGAGCGAGCACCGCGACACGCTCGCACTCGCGCTGGTCTGGGAGATCGGCAAGCCGTGGCGGCTTGCGCGCCAGGACGTCGACCGCGCCGTGTCCGGCGTGGAGTGGTACCTCGAACAGATCGAGGAGATGATGGAGGGCCGCGCCCCGCTGGAGGGGCCGGTCAGCAACATCGCCAGCTGGAACTACCCGATGAGCGTGCTGACCCACGCCATGTGCGTGCAGGCGCTCGCCGGCAACGCCGCCATCGCCAAGACCCCCACCGACGGCGGCCTGGTGTGCCTCACGCTCGCCGTCGCTCTGGCCGCGCGCGAGGGCCTGCCCTTCACGCTCGTCAGCGGCGGCGGCCGCGACCTCTCGCCCGTGCTGGTGCGCTCGCCGGAGATCGGCTGCGTGTCCTTCATCGGCGGCCGCGACACCGGCGGCCAGGTCGCCACCGACCTCGCCGACCTCGGCAAGCCGCACATCCTGGAGCAGGAAGGGCTCAACTGCTGGGGCGTGTGGGACTACAGCGACTGGGACACCTTCGCCGGCCAGGTCCGCAAGACCTTCGACTACGCCAAGCAGCGCTGCACCGCCTACCCCCGGTTCATCGTGCAGCGCTCCCTGTTCGACAGGTTCCTGGGCGCCTACCTGCCCGCGGTGGCCTCGGTCCGATTCGGCCACCCGCTCGCCGTCGCCTCGGCTCAGGACGACCTGCCCGAGCTGGACTTCGGCCCGCTGATCAACGCCGCCAAGGCCAAGGACCTCGCCGCCCAGGTGAGCGAGGCGATCGCGGGCGGGGCGGTCCCGCTCTACCGCGGCTCGCCGGAGGACGCCCTGCTGCTGCCCGGCCAGAACACCGACGCCTACGTCGCGCCGGTCTCGCTGCTGGAGCCGCCGCGCTCCTCGCCGCTGTTCCACGCCGAGCCCTTCGGCCCGGCCGACTCCATCGTGCTCGTCGACACCGAGGCCGAACTGCTGGCGGCCATGAACGCCAGCAACGGCGCCCTGGTCTCCACCATCTCCACCGACGACCCCGACCTGGGCGCGCGGCTGGCCGCGGAGGTGCGCGCGTTCAAGGTCGGCATCAACAAGCCCCGTTCGCGCGGCGACCGCGACGAGATGTTCGGCGGCTGGGGCGCGTCCTGGCGCGGCGCCTTCGTCGGCGGAAAGCTGCTGGTCCACGCGGTCAGCCGCGGCCCGGTCGGTGAGCGCCCGCCCGGCAACTTCCCCGACTACACCCTGGTGCCCCGCGAGCACTCCTGACCGCGACCGACCTCCGCGCCGGCGTCAGTCGTGGCGCCTCTGCTGTACGTGCTGGAAGCCGAACCGCCCCTTGATGCACAGGTTCCCGTGCGTCACGGGGTTGTCGTGCGGCGAGGTGACCTTGACGATCTCGTTGTCCT
>NZ_JAVREK010000051.1:0-2338 GCF_031845375.1 Streptomonospora wellingtoniae | reverse complement strand
TCGCGGGCGCGGGTCTGGCGCGCGGCTACCACGGCCGTGCCGGGCTGACCGCCGAGCGGTTCGTGGCCGACCCGTTCGGCCCGGTGGGCACCCGCATGTACCGCACCGGGGATGTGGTGCGTTGGAGCCGCGCCGGGGAGCTGGAGTATCTGGGCCGCTCCGACTTCCAGGTGAAGGTCCGCGGGTTCCGCATCGAACTCGGCGAGATCGAGGCCGTCCTCGCCGACCAGGACGGCGTCGCCCAGGCCGTTGCCATCGCCCGCGAGGACGAGCCAAGGCAACCGCGCCTCGTCGGATACGTCCGCCCGGACGCCGGCGCCGTGCCCGATCCGGCGGCGCTGCGCGCCGCCCTCGCAGAGCGCCTGCCCGATTACATGGTCCCCTCCGCCGTCGTGGTGCTGGAGGAGTTCCCGCTGACCGCCAACGGCAAGACCGACCGGGCCGCCCTGCCCGCGCCCACCCTCGCCGCGGCGGACGAGCCCGAGGCCCCCGCCGGCCCGTTCGAGGCCCGGCTGCGCGCCATCCTGGCTGACGTGCTGGACACCGGTGCCGTCGGCGGCGCCGACGACTTCTTCGCACTCGGCGGCCACTCGCTGCTCGCCACCCGCGCCGCCAACCGCATCCGCGCCGAGCTGGGCGTCGAAGCGCGCGTTCGCGACCTGTTCGACGCGCCCACCCCCGCCGGGCTCGCCGCCCTGCTCGCGGCCCGTCCCGCTGCGCGGCCGCCGCTCACCCGCCGCGCCGACCCCGGCGCACCCGCCCCGCTTTCCTACGCCCAGGAGCGCCTGTGGTTCCTGGACCGGCTGCTCGGCCCCGGCGCCGCCTACAACGTCCCGCTCGCTTTCCGGCTGCGCGGCGCCGTGGACGCCGGCGCACTGGCCGCCGCCCTGCGGGACGTCGTCCTGCGCCACGCGATCCTGCGCACCGTCTACACCCCCGGCAGCGGCGGCGCGGCCGCGTACCAGCACGTCCTCGCGCCCGACGAGGTCGGCGAGGTGCTGGAGGTCCGCGATGTGGCCGAGCCCGAGCTGGACGGGCACGTGCACGAGGTGCTGCACCGACCCTTCGACCTGGCCGGCGACACCGCGGTGCGCGCCGCGCTGCTGCGCACCGCACCCGGCGAGGCCGTCCTCGCGTTCGCGTTCCCGCACATCGCCACCGACGAGTGGTCCGAGGCACCGTTCGTCCGCGACCTCGACGCCGCCTACGCCGCCCGCCGCGCCGGCCGCGCACCGCAGTGGGAGCCGCTCGCCGTCGACTACGGCGACTTCGCGGCCTGGCAGCGCGCGTGGCTGGGCGAGGCAGGCGACCCGGCGAGCCCTATGGGTCGCCAGCTCGCCTTCTGGCGCGGCGCCCTCGCGGGCGCGCCCGCCGAGCTCGACCTGCCCGCCGACCGGCCGCGCCCCGCCGCCGCGGACGGCGCGGGCGCGGCGGTCGGCTTCACCCTCGGCGCCGCCGAGCACCGCGCGCTGCTGGAGCTGGCCGAGCGGCACGGCGCCACCGCGTTCATGGTCCTGCAGTCGGCGGTGGCCGTGCTGCTGCACCGTATGGGCGCGGGCGAGGACATCCCCATCGGCACGCCCGCCGCCAACCGCGACGACGCCGCGGTACACGACACCGTCGGCATGTTCCTGAACATGCTGACCCTGCGCACCGACCTCTCCGGCGGTCCCGACACCGCCGAGCTGCTGGCGCGGGTGCGCGCGGCCGACGTCGCCGCCTTCGCCAACGCCGACGCGCCCTTCGACCGCGTCGTGCAGGAGTGCGACACCCGCGGCCCGCTGGCGCGCCATCCGCTCTTCCAGGTCATGCTCACATACCAGCGCGACCCCGACCGGCCCGCGCTGCTGGGCACCGAATGCGGCGTCCACCCGGTGGACATGCGCGCAGCGAAGGTCGACCTGGAGTTCACCTTCGCCGAGCGCCCCGGAACCCGGGGGCTGGCGGGCACACTGCGCTACGCCACGGCGCGCTTCGACGCCGAGACCGCCGCGCGGATGGTGGAGCGGCTGCGGCTGGTGCTGGGGGCCATGGCCGCCGACCCCGGCCGCCGGGTCGGCACCATCGACGTGCGCACCGAGGCGGAGCGGCGCCTGCTCGCCGCGGCCAACGCCACCGAACGGCCCGCCGGATCGCTGCTGCCCGAGCGCCTGGCCCGCGCAGCCGCCGCGAACCCCCAGGGCACCGCTGTCGTCGCGGCCGGTGCCTCGTTGTCGTTCGGGGAGTTGGCGGCGCGTGCGGATGCGTTGGCGGTGCGGTTGCGTGCGGCGGGTGCGGGGCCGGAGCGTGTGGTGGCGGTGGCGTTGCCGCGGTCGGTGGATCTGGTGGTGGCGCTGTT
>NZ_JAVREK010000050.1:0-3839 GCF_031845375.1 Streptomonospora wellingtoniae | reverse complement strand
ATGGCACAAAGAATAAACACGCGCTGTTGAGTTCTCAAGAAGCGACCGCTCATCCGGTACAAGCCCCGGCCCCGCCAATGAAGCGGGCCCGCTCAGACTCTATCCCAAGAGACGGAATCTCCCGGCGGAGTCCTCGGGACGATATCCCGCGGCCTCCGCTTTTCTACTTTTGTCCGCAAAACGCGGCCTTTTCTGAACTCTAGCAGAATTCCGAACCGACGCGAACTCGGCGGTTTCGCTTGTCGGGGCCTTCCCGTCGAGGACGGGGCTGCCCTTTCCCGAAGCTGATCTCCACTCTACCGGCTGCCGCGAGTGCTCGTGACCGTTTCCGGTGAAAACAAATGGAGGAGCCGACGCGCCCGCCGGCTTCACCCGGCGCCCGCTGTGTCGGTGGGTCCATCCTACAGGCACTCGCGGAGTGCCCGTCACGCTCAGCGATCCCGATCGCGGCGCACTACGGCGCGCTCGGCGGTCGCGCCGTCACAGCTTCTCGATCGGAGCGAACTTCACCAGGAAGTCCTTCTCCCCGATGTCGGCTCCGAAGTCGATGCGCGCCTTGGTCTTGTCGCCTGCGCCGTCGACCAGCAGCACCGTGCCCATGCCGAAGGAGTCGTGGTTCACCTTGTCTCCCGGATTCAGCGAGGGCACCTCGCTCTTGCCCTTCCCGGGACCCGGCGACGGGGTGCGTCCGCGCGGCCGGGCGGCCGCCGCGAGCGCCGACTCCGCGCGCCGCCACTCGACCAGGTCGGCCGGCACCTCGTCGAGGAAGCGCGACGGCGGGTTGAACGACGGCGCGCCCCACGAGCTGCGCACCGCCGAACGCGACAGGTACAGCCGCTCCTGCGCCCGGGTGATCCCCACGTAGGCGAGGCGGCGCTCCTCCTCCAGCTCCGACTTCTCCCCCAGGGTCCGCATGTGCGGGAAGACGCCGTCCTCCATGCCGGTCAGGAACACGACCGGGAACTCCAGCCCCTTCGCCGCGTGCAGCGTCATCAGCGTGACGACGCCCCCGGAGCCGTCTGCGTCGGGGATCTGGTCGGTGTCGGCCACCAGCGACACCTGCTCCAGAAAGTCGACCAGCGTCGGTTCGGGCACGGCCGCGCCCGCCTGTGCGCCGCCGGGCTCCCGGTCGCCCTCGGCCGCCGGCGCCTCCTCACCGGCGGCGTCCTCCTCGGCTCCGGGTTCCTCCTCGTACAGCGGCCCTGTGAAGCCGTTCTCGAACTCGCGGGCGACCTCGACGAACTCCTGCAGGTTCTCCGCCCGGCTCTCGTCCTGCAGGTCCTTTGAATTGGCGAGCTCGGAGAGGTAGCCCGTGCGCTCCAGCACCGCCTCGACCACCTCGGAGGGCGAGGCCTCCTCGGCGATCCCCTCAAGCTCCTCCAGCAGCGCGACGAAGTCCCGTACGGCGTTCAGCGAGCGCTTGGCCATCCCGTCGATCTCGTCGGCGCGCCGCAGCGCGCGCGAGAACGAGGTGCGCTCGCGCGCAGCGAACAGCTCGACGGTCTCCTCCGCGCGGTCGCCGATCCCCCGCTTGGGCACGTTGAGGATGCGCCGCAGGCTGACCGTGTCCTCCGGGTTGGCCAGCACCCGCAGGTAAGCCAGGATGTCGCGGATCTCCTTGCGCTCGTAGAACCGGACACCGCCGACGATCTTGTAGGGAAGGCCGGTGCGGATGAACACGTCCTCGAAGACGCGCGACTGCGCGTTGGTCCGGTAGAACACCGCGACCTCACCCGGCGTGCACACGCCCTCGTCGGTCAGCCGATCGATCTCCTGGACGACGAAGGCCGCCTCGTCGTGCTCGTTGTCGGCGACGTAGCCGGTGATACCCGGGCCCACGCCCTGCCTGGACCACAGGTTCTTGGCCGGGCGGTCGGGGTTGCGCTCGATGACGGAGTTCGCCGCGGTGAGGATGTTCTGCGTCGAGCGGTAGTTCTGCTCCAGCAGGACGGTGCGCGCCTGCGGGTAGTCGCGCTCGAACTCCAGGATGTTGCGGATGGTGGCGCCGCGGAACGCGTAGATCGACTGGTCGGCGTCGCCCACAACGCACAGCTCGGAGGCCGGCACCGCGGCGCCGGGGGTGTCCTCGCCCACCAGCAGCCGCACCAGCTCGTACTGGGCGTGGTTGGTGTCCTGGTACTCGTCGACCAGGATGTGCCGGAAGCGCCGCCGGTAGTGCTCGGCGACGTCGGGGAACATCTGCAGCAGGTTGACCGCGATCATGATCAGGTCGTCGAAGTCCATCGCGCCCGCCTCGTGGAGGCGCTGCTGGTAGAGCGCGTAGGCCTCGGCGAGCTTCTTCTGCTGCTCGCTCTGCGCCTGCTCGGCGAAGGTGTCGTAGTCGACCAGCTCGTTCTTGAGGTTGGACACCTGCGCGGAGAACGACTTGGGCGGGTAGCGCTTGGGGTCGAGGTCCAGCTCCTTGCAGACCAGCTGCATCAGCCGCCGGGAGTCGGCGGCGTCGTAGATGGTGAACCCACTGGGATAGCCCAGCCGCCCCGCCTCGCGGCGCAGGATGCGCACGCACGCCGAGTGGAACGTCATCACCCACATGGCGCCCGCGATCCGGCCGCCCAGCAGCGCCTCGATGCGCTCCTTCATCTCGGCGGCCGCCTTGTTGGTGAAGGTGATCGCGAGCACCTCGCCCGGTCGGGTGCCGCGCGCGGCGAGGAGGTAGGCGATGCGGTGCGTGAGGACACGCGTCTTGCCCGACCCCGCCCCCGCGACGATCAGCAGCGGGCTTCCGGCGTGTGTGACGGCTTCGCGCTGCGGGGCGTTCAGGCCTTCGAGGAGCTGTTCTTGGGAGGACGACACGCTCCCCAGGTTACGGCGGCCGGCGGACACCCGTACCCGCGTCGGCCGGGCCGCCGGGCCCGGACTCGCGACGCCGCGCCGACCTGGGCCGGGGGACGCGCCCGCGGGCTGTAGCGTCGGGCATCGGGAAAGGGGGACGTGCCGATGCCGCTCGCCGTCGGGCTCTACCGGACCGCCGTGGCCCTGGTCGCCGTCGCTGGGATCGCAATGGAGGTGGCGCGCTCGGAGTCGCCGCACCCGTTCGTGTACTTCACGATCCAGAGCAACTGCGTGCTGGCGGTGTGCTTCGCCTTCGCCGCGTGGTCGGCGTGGCGCGGCCGCGCAGGGCTCCCGGGCGGGCTCAAGGGCGCGGCCACGCTCTACATCCTGATCACCGGACTGGTGTTCAACTTCGTGCTCTCCGACGGCCCGACGCAGGTTCCGCCCGCCGGCGCCGGGGAGCTGGTCGGCCGACCGTGGTGGGCCGTGGACTCCAGCGACCTGCTGCACACGGTGGCGCCCGCGGCGGCCGCGCTCGACTTCGCGCTGTTCGACCGGCACCGGCGGCTGCGCTGGTACTACGCCCCCGCGTGGCTGGTCTACCCGCTGGCCTACGTCGTGTTCACCACACTGCGGGGCGCGCTGTTCCCCACTGCCGGCTACCCCTATTTCTTCATCGACGTCTCGCTGCTGGGCTACTCCGGCCTGGTGCGCAGCATGCTGCTCTACGGCACCGCCTTCCTGGTGCTGGGCCTGGTGCTGGTGGCGGCCGACCGGCTGCTGGGCATGCCCGCGTCGGAACGCGTGCTGTCGAGGCTGCGCGGCGATCGGCCCGCCCGCGGCCCCGCTCCGGTGCCGGTCGGGGAGTCGACCGGGGCCCGCGTCCGCTGATCACCGGAGCAGGCGGCCGCCGCGCGCGTCTAGATCGTTGATGGGGGTTTCCCGAACCGGCTGCGGACATGACGAAGGGCGCCCAGGATCAGAGTGTGACCAAAGACCTCGACGCCCTTCTCACCGCACTCTATGTCTACCTGGACGACCACGTC
>NZ_JAVREK010000049.1:0-3882 GCF_031845375.1 Streptomonospora wellingtoniae | reverse complement strand
TCTCCGACGGCACCTCTCGGGCCCGGTGACACCACCCCCCGGGTCATGGGTTCGACAGGGGGACACAGTCATGCCGGGCCCAGAGGCCGGTGGCCCTGTTGCAGGGCCACCAAAAACATAACGGGGGCGCGGCGGCGAGCGCAGCCCGTCCCCCGCTTCAGGTCGCCAGACCGCGGCGGTAGGCGTAGACGACCGCTTGGACTCGGTCGCGGAGGTCGAGCTTGGTGAGGATGCGCGACACGAAGGTCTTGACGGTCTCCGGGCTCAGCACCAGGGCCGCGGCGATCTCGCCGTTGGAGAGGCCGTCGGCGACCAGGCGCAGGACCTCCAGCTCACGGGGGGTCAGCGGGGTGTCGTTGCCGGAACCCTCGGCGGGCCGGATCCGGGTGGCGTACCTGCCCACGAGCCGGCGCGTCACGTCGGGGTCCAGCAGCGCGGCCCCCGTGGCCACGGTCCGGATCCCGTGCAGCAGCCGGGCCGTCGGCGCGTCCTTGAGCAGGAACCCGCTCGCGCCGGCGCGCAACGCCTCGTAGACGTACTCGTCCAGGTTGAACGTCGTCACCACGAGCACCTTGACGGGGCCGTCCACCCCGGCGCCGGCCAGCAGGCGGGTGGCCTCGATCCCGTCGAGCACCGGCATGCGCACGTCCATGACCACGACGTCCGGACGCAACCGGGCGGCGAGGTCGACCGCGGCCCGCCCGTCCCCGCATTCGCCCGCCACCTCCATGTCCGGCTGGGCGTCGACGACCGTCACCAGCCCGGTGCGCACCAGCACCTGGTCGTCGCAGACCAGGACCCGGATCGGCGCGGTCACGACGCGCTGCCCGCGCGCGGGGGCTCAGCGGACCGGGCTGCCGTGGGCGCGCAGCTCGGACTTGACGTCGGCGACGGTGAACTCGCCGAAGTGGAACACGCTGGCGGCAAGGACCGCGTCGGCGCCGGCGTCGACCGCCGGCGGGAAGTGGCCGACCTGCCCGGCTCCGCCGCTGGCGATCACCGGGATCCCCACCACCGCGCGCACGGCCCGGATCAGCTCCAGGTCGAAACCCGCCCGGGTGCCGTCGGCGTCCATGGAGTTCAGCAGCAGCTCGCCGGCCCCCAGCTCGGCGCCGCGGGCGGCCCATTCGACGGCGTCGATGCCGGTGCCGCGCCGGCCGCCGTGCGTGGTGACCTCGAATCCGCTGGGGGTGGAGTGCTCACCCGCGGCGCGGCGCACGTCGGCGGACAGCACCAGGACCTGGCTGCCGAAGCGCTCGGCGATCTCCCGGATCAGCTCGGGGCGCGCGATGGCGGCCGTGTTGACGCCCACCTTGTCGGCGCCGGCGCGCAGCAGCCGGTCGACGTCTTCGGGCGTCCGCACTCCCCCGCCCACGGTCAGCGGGATGAAGACCTGCTCGGCGGTGCGCCGGACTACGTCGTAGGTGGTCTCGCGGTCGCCGCTGGAGGCGGTGACGTCCAGGAAGGTCAGCTCGTCGGCGCCCTCGGTGTCGTAGCGGCCGGCCAGCTCGACGGGGTCGCCGGCGTCGCGCAGGTTCTGGAAGTTGACGCCCTTGACCACCCGTCCGGCGTCGACGTCGAGGCAGGGGATGACGCGTACCGCCAGTGTCATGCCGCGCGCACCGCCTTCAGGGCCTGCTGGAGGGTGAAGGCGCCCTCGTAGAGCGCCGTGCCCATGATCGCGCCCTCCACGCCGTCGGAGGTGAGCGCGGCGATGGCGGTCAGGTCGTCGAGTGTCGCGATGCCGCCGCTGGCGACCACGGGCTTGTCCGTGCGCCGGGCGACGGAGCGCAGCAGGTCCAGGTTGGGGCCCTTGAGCGTGCCGTCCTTGGTCACGTCGGTGACGACGTAGCGGGCGCATCCCTCGGCCTCCAGGCGGTCGAGCGTGGCGTCCAGGTCGCCGCCGTCCCGGGTCCAGCCGCGGGCGGCCAAGGTTGTGCCGCGCACGTCCAGGCCGATGGCGATGCGGTCGCCGTGCTCGGCGATGATGCGCGCGCACCAGTCGGGGTTCTCCAGCGCGGCGGTGCCGATGTTGACGCGGGTGCACCCGGTGGCCAGGGCGGAGTCGAGCGACTCGTCGTCGCGGATGCCGCCGGAGAGCTCGACGCGGATGTCGACGCGCTCGACGATTCCGGCGAGCAACTCCCGGTTGTGGCCCCGGCCGAACGCGGCGTCGAGGTCGACGAGGTGGATCCACTCCGCGCCGGCCCTCTGCCAGCCCAGCGCCGCCTGCAGGGGGTCGCCGTACTGGCCGCCGGAGCCGGCCTTGCCCTGGACGAGCTGGACGGCCTGCCCGCCCGCCACGTCGACGGCGGGCAGCAGTTCAAGGGTGGAAGACATCGGTGGCCTTACTCGTGGGTTGCGGTCGAAGGGCGGTGCGTGCGGGTGCGGACGCCGCGCGGCCCCGTCACAGCGTGCCGACCCAGTTGGCCAGCACCCGGGCGCCGGCGTCGCCGGACTTCTCGGGGTGGAACTGGGTGGCCGCCAGCGGGCCGTTCTCCACGGCCGCCACGAAGGGGGTGCCGTGGGTGCTCCAGGCCACCAGGGGCGGTGCCATCCGCGGGGAGGCGGGTTCCAGCGTCCACTCCAGCACACCGTAGGAGTGCACGAAGTAGAAGCGCTCGTCGGCGCCGAGACCGGCGAAGAGCCGGCTGCCCTCGGGCGCCCGGACGGTGTTCCAGCCCATGTGCGGCACGATGGGCGCCCGCAGCCGCTCCACCGTACCGGGCCATTCGGCGCAGCCCCGGCTGGTCACGCCGTGCTCCACGCCGCGCTCGAAGAGCACCTGCATGCCGACGCAGATTCCCAGTACCGGCCGCCCGCCGGCCAGGCGCTTGCCGATGACGCGGTCACCGCCGGCGGCGCGCAGCCCGTCGCTGCACGCGGCGAAGGCGCCGACTCCGGGCACGACGAGGCCGTCGGCGTCCAATGCCGCGTGCGGGTCGCCGGTGACGGCGACCTCGGCGCCGGTGCGTTCGAGGGCGCGCTGGGCCGAGCGCAGGTTGCCCGAACCGTAGTCGAGGATGACGACTCGCTTGCTCACGTCGGTCCCGCCTTTCCTGGGTCGCGGTTCGTCGGGGGCCCGGCGGCGGACGCCGGCCTCAGCCGCCGAAGTAGCCCAGGCGCAGGGCCCCGGCCGCCACCGCCAGCAGCGCGCACACCGCGAGCGCGACCGCCAGGGCCCGGTTGGTCTTCCACATCGGGACCGTTCCGCCGGCCAGCAGCCCGCCCAGGGCGATGAGCAGGACGCCCCACACCTCGGTCACTACAGCGCACCCTTGGTCGAGGGCACGCCGCTGACGCGGGGGTCGGGTTCGCAGGCCTGGCGCAGCGCCCGCGCGAGCGCCTTGAACTGGCACTCGACGATGTGGTGGGCGTTGCGGCCGTAGGGCACGCGGACGTGCAGGGCCACGCGGGCCTGGGCTACGAACGACTCCAGGATGTGCCGGGTCATCGTGGTGTCGTAGTCACGGCCGATCACCGGCGCCATGCCCTCGGGTTCGCTGTGCACCAGGTAGGGCCGCCCCGAGACGTCCACGGTGACCTCGGCGAGCGCTTCGTCGAGCGGCACCTTGGCGTCGGCGAAGCGGCGGATGCCCGCCTTGTCGCCGAGGGCCTGACCGAATGCGGCACCCAGCGCCAGCGCGGTGTCCTCCATCGTGTGGTGGGAGTCGATGTGCAGGTCGCCCTCGGTGCGCACGGTCAGGTCGAACAGGCCGTGCTTGGCGAGCTGGTCGAGCATGTGGTCGAAGAAGCCGACGCCGGTGGAGACGTCGGCGACCCCGCTGCCGTCCAGATCGATCTCGACGGCGACCTTGGTCTCCTTGGTTGCGCGTTCGACGCGGCCGGTGCGGCTCATGGCGTGCGGTCTCTCCTGAGGGT
>NZ_JAVREK010000048.1:0-5428 GCF_031845375.1 Streptomonospora wellingtoniae | reverse complement strand
TGGCAGACTGGGTGTCCAACGGAGCTCCTGCTGAACGGTGATCTTGGTCGACACGGTTCTAGCAGGAGCTCCGTCTTGTTTCAGGCGATTTGACACATGCGCGCCACGCCTTAACTACACGGCATTGGATCTAGCCCACCCCCGGCCTGCTGTGATGCGCCCCATAGAGGCACCATCGGTCGCTATGGCATTTCTCGGGTAGACCGCAGCTGGGGGACCCATGAAGGAGACGGCCACAAGCATCGCACGGGCCCGCCGCACCGCGACCAGAGTCGGGCGCGGTAGGGCCGACGCCCGCCGCGACGGCGACCGGCGCCTCACGCTCGCCGGGCTGCTGCGCGCGGTCGCCGCAACCGTGCCGGAACGCACGGCCCTCACCGACGGCTCGCGCAGCCGGACCTACGCCCGGCTCGACGAGCGCGCCGACCGCCTGGCGGCGCACCTCGCCGACTCGGGCACCGCGCCCGGGGCCCACGTGGCGATCCTCGGCGGCAACCGCATCGAGTGGCTGGAGGCGTTCTTCGGCGTGCTCCGCGCGGGCGCGGTCCCGGTGAACCTCAACCAGCGCTATATCCGCACGGAACTCGAACAGGTGATGGCCGACTCCGGCGCCACGGCCCTGATCGCCGAGCGGTCGCACGCCGCCCGGCTGCTGGAGGGCGGCTCGCGCCTGCCCGCGCTGCGCCACACGGTCCTCGTCGACGACGGCAGCGCCCCCGGCGCCTGGGAGGAGGGGTACGCCCCGGTGCTCGGCGCCGCCGATTACGCCGACGCTCTCGCCGCCGCCCCGCGGGCGTCCTCCCCCGACGCCGACCGCGACGCCGTCGACGACGCCCGCTACCTGCTCTACACCGGCGGTACCACCGGAAGCCCCAAGGGTGTGCTGTGGAGCCAGGCCGACCTGTTCCGCGCCGCCCTGGAGCGGCGCGGGCGCGGTCATCCGCGCGCGTCGGGCCCCGAGGAGGTCGCCCAGCGCGCGCGGGACCGCTCCCCTGTGCGTCTGCTGGTGCTGGGACCGCTGATGCACGCCGCCGGGCAGTGGAACGCGCTGTCCGCCCTCTTCGCCGGCGGCACCGTCGTGCTCTCCGCCGACGCGGGCTTCGACGCGGACCGGGTCGTGCGGCTGGCCGAAGCCGAGCGGGTGCACACTGTGCAGGTCGTCGGCGACGCGATGGCCCGGCCGCTGGCCCACCGCCTGGCCGGGGAGCCGGAGCGCTGCCCCGACCTGGCCGTTCTCACCTCCGGCGGCACCCCGCTCACGCCCGCCGTACGGCGGATGTGGCGCGCCTGGCGGCCCGGCCTCACGATCAACGACAGCTACGGGGGCTCCGAGACCGGGGTCTGCGGCGCGGCCGGCGGCGTCGCCGAAGCGCCCTTCACGGTGGGCGCGAGCGTGGCGGTGCTCGACGAGCGGCTGCGACCGCTCCCCCCGGGGTCGGACCGCATCGGCCGCATCGCCCGCACCGGGCGCATCCCGCTGGGCTACTACGCCGACCGCGAGGCGACGGCGCGAACCTTCCCCGTCGGCCCCGACGGCCGCCGCTGGGCGCTCTCCGGGGACTTCGGCACCGTCGCCGAGGACGGCGGCGTCACCCTCCTGGGCCGGGGCTCGGCCGTCATCAACACCGGCGGCGAGAAGGTGTTCGCTGAGGAGGTCGAGTCCGTGGTCAAGTCGCATCCCGGAGTGGCCGACGCGATCGTCGCCCCGGCCGGGGAGAGCGCCCTCGACGCGGACGGGCTGCGCCGGCACTGCCGCCGGCACCTCGCCGGGTTCAAGGTCCCCCGCAGCGTGCACCTCGTCGACCGCGTGCGCCGCACGGCGGTCGGCAAGCAGGATTACCGCTGGGCGGCGGGCCTGGTGGGTTCCTGCGCCCCGCCCGCGGCGCTGCGGCCGGACGAGGCGCGCTGACCGCCGCGCAGCCGCGGCGCGCACGCGCCCCGCACCGCGCTTCTCGAACCGTGTCCAACCGGTGACGGCCGCACCGTCCACAGCGACGCCGCCTAGCGCTATGGTCTGTGGACATGGCCCCCCGCGTTCTCGCCGACCGCTATCGGCTGATCGAGCCGATCGGCCACGGCGGCATGGGCACCGTGTGGCGCGCCGCGGACGGGCTCCTGCACCGCGAGGTGGCGATCAAGGAGATGCGGGCCTCCCCCGAGCTGGACCCCAGCAAGCGCGAGGAGCTGCTGGCCCGGACCATGCGCGAGGCCCGCATCTGCGCCGGGCTGAGCACCCATCCGGGCATCGTCACGATCCACGACGTGATGCAGGAGGACGAGCGCCCTTGGATCGTGATGGAGCTGGTCTCCGGGCGCGGGCTGGACCGGGTCGTGGCCGAGGAGGGCCCCCTCCCCCCGCGCCGCACGGCCGGGATCGGCCGCCAGCTGTTCGCGGCGCTCGACACGGCGCACCGGCACGGTGTGGTCCACCGCGACGTCAAGCCAGCCAACGTCATGCTGCTGTCCGACGGGCACGCGATGCTCTCCGACTTCGGCATCGCGGTCTCCGACTCCGAGGACAAGCTGACGCTGACCGGGCGGCTGCCCGGCTCGCCCGGCTATGTCGCGCCTGAACGCCTGCGCCACGGCGTCAAGTCCCCGGCCGCCGACGTGTGGGCTGGGCGCGACCCTCTACTTCGCGGTGGAAGGGCGCTCGGCCTTCGAGCGCACGACCACCGCGTCCCGGCTGACCGCGCCGCTGGAGGACACGCCGGACCCCCCTCAGCGCGCGGGGGCTTTGAGACCCGTCCTCAACGGGATGCTTCAGCCCGATCCCGACCACCGGTTGGGCGACGGCGACCTGGACTCGGCGCTGGAGCGCGTGGCCAACGGCTCGGGCACCGAGGACCTCACACCCACCCAGCTCGACGTCTCGGGAGAGCTCGCCGAGGCCGGCTCGGCTTCGGAACCCGACCGGCGTCCGCCCCCTGCCGCGACGCCGGCGGCGATGGCCCAGCCGGGCCTGACCGCGGCCGCCGGACCGGGGCCAGGCCCGGCTGGACGAGGCTCCTGGTGTCCGTGGTCATCGGCGTCGTCACCCTGATCCTCGCTCCGCTGCTCGTGGAGTTCCTGGCCAGCATGCTGCTCGGGAAGTAGTTCCGCCGCCGCGGCCGGGCGGGAGCGCGACGGCACTCCGCCTCCTCCGGCGCCGGTTCCCGCTCCCGATCGCCCGAGCCCCGGGTCCGGACTCTGCGGTCGCTTCCGCGGCCGCCGAGCGCCGCCCGCGGACCTAGACTCGAAGCACTTTCCAACACCGGCCCCGACCGCGCCGCTGCGCGGGCGGGCCGCGCTCTTCGACCCACCGCTACCCGACCAGACGAAACCGGAGTCATGGCCAAGACAGTCGGTATGCACATAGTCAACGGTGTCCGCGGCGCACTGATCGGCACGGCCGAAGTGGTACCCGGGGTCAGCGGCGGTACCGTCGCGCTGATCGTCGGGATCTACGAGACCCTCATCACCTCGGCCGGACACGCCGTCAGCGGCGTACGCATGGCGGCCGCGGACCTGGTCAGGGGGCGCGGACTGCGGCGCGCCGGCGGCGAGTTCGCCAAGGCCGACTGGGGCGCCGTCATCGCGGTGCTGATCGGCATGGTCTGCGCCGTGGCGGTGGCGGCGACGTTCCTGGCCCCGGTGGTCGAGCGGGAGCAGCAGCGTTCCTACGCGTTCTTCTTCGGCCTGGTGCTGGCCTCGCTGTGGGTGCCATACCGCGGCTCGGGCCGCGCGTGGAAGGCCGGCCACTACCTGCTGGCACTGGCCGCGGGCGCCGGCGCGTTCGTGCTGACCGGCCTTCCGCCGGCCCACCTGGACCCCAACCCGCTGGTCGTCATGGCGGCCGCCGCGGTGGCGATCTGCGCGCTGGTGCTTCCCGGGGTCTCGGGGTCGTTCATCCTGCTGACGATCGGCCTCTACAGCTCGACCATGGGCGCCGTCCACGACCGCGACCTGGGCTACCTCGGCACGTTCATGGTCGGTGCGGTCATCGGGCTGGCGTTCTTCGTCAAGCTGCTGCAGCTGCTCCTCGACCGCTACCACCACATGACGCTGGTGGTGCTGACCGGGCTCATGGCCGGCTCACTGCGTGCGCTGTGGCCCTGGCAGGAAGAGGACCGCACACTGCTGGCACCCGAGGGGGACGTGTGGTGGACCACCGCGCTCATGGCGCTCGGGTTCGCCGCCGTCGTCGCCGTGATGCTGGCCGAGCGCGCCGTGCGCGACCGCCGCGGGCACGACGGTCCCTCCCCCGGCGAGCAGGGTCCGGTGCACGCGGGAGGGCCCGCCGAGCGGCTCTGAGCAGCGCGCGGCCCGCTCCGGACCGCGGCCGTGATCCGTTCGGAGCCTTTTCGCCGTGAGCGCGGAATGTGCAGGCACGCGCGGGCGGGTACGACGTCAGTGAGGGCGGGTCGTCCGGCGTGCCCTCGGCCGCCGTCCTCCGGCCCGCCCTGCGCGCGGACCGGCGGCGGTCAGGCGGCGCGACCCCGACCGGCCCGGAGCAGCGAAGGAAGGCACGTGAGGACCTGCAACATCCTGTCCATCGCCGGCAGCGACCCCAGCGGCGGGGCCGGCATCCAGGCGGATCTGAAGACGTTCTCGGCCCTCGGCGGCTACGGCATGAGCGTCGTCACCGCGCTCACCGCCCAGTCGACCGTGGGTGTGACCGGGGTGCAGGGCGTCCCTCCGGAGTTCGTCACCCGCCAGCTCGACACCCTGCTGACCGACGCGCAGGTGGACGCCGTCAAGATCGGCATGCTGGTCGACGCCGGAGTGATCGGGGCGGTGGTGAAGGCGCTGGATGCCTATGACCCGCCGCACGTGGTGGTGGACCCGGTGATGGTGGCCAAGAGCGGCGACCGGCTGCTCGCCCCCGAGGCGATCGCGGCGGTGCGCACCGACCTGCTGCCGCGCGCCGACCTGGTCACCCCCAACCTACCGGAGGCGGCCGAACTGCTCGGCGAGAACGAGCGCCGCGACCTCTCCTCCATGCGGGAGCAGGCCGAACGGCTACTGGAGCTGGGCGCCAAGCGGGTGCTGCTCAAGGGCGGCCACCTCAGTGGGCAGAGCAGCACCGACCTCCTGGTCACTCCCGACGGATTGACCGAGACGTTCTCGGCCGAGCGCATTCCCACCCGCAACACGCACGGGACGGGCTGCACGCTGTCCTCGGCGATCGCAGCGCTGCTCCCGCAGCGGCGCAGCTTCTCCGAGGCGGTGCGCGACGCCAAGGACTACCTCACCGAGGCGCTGCGCCACGCCGACGAGCTGGACGCGGGCCGCGGCAAGGGGCCGGTTCACCACTTCTACCGCTGGTGGGGCTCGGGCGCCTGACCGCGGCGCCGCGCCGCATTCCCGCGAGCGGTCGGCGCACGGTGCAGCGGCGGCGCCCGCCGCGCCGGCGGAAAGGGCGGGGCCGGAGGGGGCGGCGCGGGGG
>NZ_JAVREK010000047.1:0-5435 GCF_031845375.1 Streptomonospora wellingtoniae | reverse complement strand
GCGCCTACCGGGTACTCAAACGCCATCTGATCGATGTGATCTACCGGGCCATGGTCCGGGACCGGGCGGGGTGGGACCATGCCGCGATCGAGCATCATCTCGCCGCTTGACATAGAAGGGTCAACGGGGTTCGGGTCGCCGAGCGCACCGGTGGCACGGCCCGACCGGCGTGCGCTGCGACACATCAGGGCCGAACCGGTGGCGGCGGGCCTCCCGATGCGGTTTGCTGATTGCACCGGGGGTCCCGCCGCCATTGCGCGGCGCCGAGCACTCCGCGGACTCCGTCCGCCGCCCCGCCCCCGCGCACGTCCCCCGCATCGCCGGACCGCCGGACTCCGGACCGGCGTCCGAACCGCGCGCTCCGCGCCGCATTCCTCCCTTTATGCGTGGTTTATCCTTTTGCTTTATTTATATCCCTATTTTCCTGAAATGTGGAAATCGCGGGTATTCTCGAAGAACCTCCGTCTTCTCAGGTCACCGTGTGATCACATATCGCTCCCGCTCAGCCGAACTTCGTGACCCGCACTCACGTTTCGCCATACCGGTGCGTAGAATCCCCGGACACCGTTCACGCCGAATTCGGCGGAGCGGAGTACGGAACCGTGTTGGTGGCACCCGCAGGACCCTGCCGGGCGTGTCGTCGAGCCTGTACGCAGGTCTGGGAGGCGACCGCACGACCCCGCGGGGGCCAAAACGTGCCCGTCTCTAGGAGGACGGATTGTCTGGGCTCACCCAAGCCGCCGATGGCGGCCCGGCCCTGGCCTTGGACGGCATGAATTTCACACTGGTCGTCGTGGTGCTGGCGGTCGCGCTCCTCGCGCTCGCCGTCGCCGGCTGGCTGGTACGTGAAGTTCTCGCCGCGGGCCAGGGCACCGAGCGGATGCAGAACATCGCGCGTGCCGTCCAGGAAGGCGCGGCGGCTTATCTCAAACGCCAGTTCCGCACCCTGGTCGTATTCGTCGTCGTCATCCCGTTCCTGCTGCTGTTGCTGCCGGCCGACGACATGGCGGTGCGGATCGGGCGATCGGTGTTCTTCGCTCTCGGCGCCGGTTTCTCCGCGCTGACCGGCTTCATCGGGATGTGGCTGGCGGTACGCGGGAACGTACGCGTCGCCGCGGCCGCCCGCGAAGGCGGTGAAAGCGGGGAGCACTCCGCGATGCGGATCGCCTTCCGCACCGGCGGGGTCGCGGGAATGTTCACCGTCGGCCTGGGACTGCTCGGAGCGTCGGTCGTCGTTCTTCTCTACCGCGGCGACGCCCCCAACGTTCTGGAGGGCTTCGGCTTCGGCGCCGCCCTGCTCGCGATGTTCATGCGTGTCGGCGGCGGGATCTTCACCAAGGCCGCCGACGTCGGGGCCGACCTCGTCGGCAAGGTCGAGCAGGGCATCCCGGAGGACGACCCCCGCAACGCCGCGACCATCGCGGACAACGTGGGCGACAACGTCGGCGACTGCGCGGGCATGGCCGCCGACCTGTTCGAGTCCTACGCCGTGGTGCTGGTGGCCTCGCTCATCCTCGGCCGCGTCGCCTTCGGCGTCGAAGGCCTGGTGTTCCCGCTGCTGGTGCCCATGATCGGCGTCATCACCGCCATCATCGGCATCTTCATCGTGGCGCCGCGCTCGCGCGACAAGACCGCGATGTCGGCCATCAACCGGGGCTTCTTCATCTCCGCGATCATCTCCGCCGTGCTGGTGACGGCCACGGCCTTCGCCTACCTGCCCGCCAGCTTCGCCGACCTCACCAGCGCGGGTGAGGAGATCCAGGGTCTGCAGGGCGACCCGCGCCTGGTGGCCGTCGGCGCTGTGCTCGTCGGCCTGGTGCTGGCTGCCGCGATCCAGCTGCTCACGGGGTACTTCACCGAGACGAACCGGCGTCCCGTCAAGGACATCGGCGAGAGCTCGGAGACCGGCGCGGCCACGGTGATCCTCTCCGGCGTCTCCGTGGGCCTGGAGTCCGCCGTCTACTCCGCGGTGCTGATTGCGGGCGCCGTCTACGCCGCGTTCGTCATCGGCAGCGCCTCGGTGACGCTGAGCCTGTTCGCGGTGGCGCTGGCCGGCACCGGCCTGCTGACCACCGTCGGCGTCATCGTCGCGATGGACACCTTCGGCCCGGTGGCCGACAACGCCCAGGGCATCGCGGAGATGTCCGGCGACGTCGAAGGCAAGGGCGCCGACGTCCTCACCAGCCTCGACGCCGTGGGCAACACCACCAAAGCCATCACCAAGGGCATCGCCATCGCTACTGCGGTCCTGGCCGCCACCGCCCTGTTCGGCGCCTTCCGCACCGCGGTCGAGGAGGCGCTGAGCGCGGCCGGACAGGACGCGAGCACGTTCAGCCTCTCCATCGACGAGCCCAACGTGCTGGTCGGCGTCATCCTCGGCGCATCGGTCGTGTTCCTCTTCTCCGGCTTGGCGATCATGGCCGTCGGCCGCGCCGCCGGCCGGGTCGTCGTCGAGGTGCGCAACCAGTTCCGCACCCGGCCGGGAATCATGGACGGCACCGAGAAGCCCGAGTACGCGCGCGTCGTGGACATCTGCACCCGCGACTCGCTGCGTGAGCTGATCACGCCCGGCATGCTGGCGGTGCTCACCCCCATCGCGGTCGGCTTCGCCCTCGGCTACGCCCCGCTGGGCGCCTTCCTCGGTGGCGCCATCGCGGCGGGTGCACTCATGGCGGTGTTCCTCGCCAACTCCGGCGGCGCCTGGGACAACGCCAAGAAGCTCGTCGAGGACGGCCACCACGGCGGCAAGGGTTCGGTGGCCCACGAGGCGACGGTCATCGGCGACACGGTCGGCGACCCCTTCAAGGACACCGCCGGTCCCGCCATCAACCCGCTGCTCAAGGTGATGAACCTGGTCGCACTGATCATCGCGCCGAGCGTCGTGATGTTCGCCGAGAGCTTCTTCCTGCGGGCAGGCGTCACCGTGGTCGCCCTCGTGGCGATCGTGGGTGCGATCGTGTGGTCCAAGCGCCGCAGCGGCGATGTCGCCGCCGCGGGCGTCCCTGTCGAGGAGGGCGGCAGCGGGCCCGCTGCCGGCTCCGTCGAGGAGGACGAGAGCGGGCGCGCGGTCGGTTCCGGCGAGGAGCCTGACCCGGCCGCCGGCAGTGCCGCCGAAAGCGAGGGGAGCGACCGCAGGGAGGAGGCGCGCGCCGCCGACGGCGGCCGCGAGGAGTAGTCGCTCTGACGTCCCGCAGGGGGCGCGGGAGTCCGGTCCGACGCGGCCGGGCGCCTGCGCCCCCTTGTATTCGTCACAGGTCGCCGAGGTTCAGTCGGCGGGTGCTCGTGTCGACGCGGAGGCGGCGACGGGCGGTCGCCGACACCCCCTAGGCTGAGCGGCGAAGAACCGCGCTTGAGGGGATCATCCGTTGTCAGGAATGAAAGGGCTGGCCGTCGTGGTGGGAGCCATGCTCGGTTTCATGGCGCTGATCGCGATCGTGGCCACGGTGCTGTCACCATGACCAGAAGACTGATCGTGCTCCGGCACGCCCAGGCGGAGCCGCTGATCGACGGCTCGGACCACGAGCGCTCGCTGACCGCCGAGGGCCGGGAGCAGGCAAGGGCCGCGGGCGCCCACCTGGCGTCGGGCGCGCTCGTCCCCGACCATGTGGTCTGCTCGACCGCGCTGCGCACGCGCCAGACCATCGAGCTCGTCGCCGAGGCGCTCCCGCACTCGCCGCCCGTCGACTTCGAGCGCGATCTCTACGGCGCGGACGTCCCCGCGGCCATGGAGCTGATCTCCCGTACCGACCCCGACGTGGGCACGCTGCTGGTGGTGGGGCACAACCCCACCATGGCGCAGCTGGTCGGGGCGTTCATGCCGGACGAACCGCTGGACTCCTTTCCCACCGCGGGCCTTGCGGCCATCGACTTGGAGGTCGAGTGGCTCTACGCCGCCCCCGGCACCGGCGCGGCACGCCTGCTGACCTGACGGTGGCCCCGGCAGCTGAGCCGAGGCGGCGCGGGCTCCGGCCGCTGACCTGACGGTGGCTCCGGCCGCAGGCGTGCTGCGCGGCGACGGGACGGCGACCGGCCGCCCCCTCTTCAGCCGGCGCCCTCCTCAGCCGGCGGCGGTGAGCTCCAGCAGGCCGGTGGCGACGTCGGTGAGGGTGTCGCCGCGTGCGTCGGGGGCGGCGAACACGTCCCCGTACCGCACTTCGAGGCGGCTGCACCATCCCGCGAGGCAGCCCGCCCGCTTGGCGCCGTGGCAGTCCCAAGCGTGCACGGCGATCAGGGCGAGGTGCTCGGGCGGGGTCTCCAACGCGGCGGCCGCGGCGCGGTAGACGCCGGGAGCGGGCTTCCACACCCCGGCCTCCTCGGCCGTGACGACCGCGTCGACGAAGCGGTCCAGGCCCGAGGACTTAAGGAAGGCGGTGGTGGCCGCCCTGCTGCCCTGCGTCAGGCACCCCATGCGCACGCCGGCTTCGTGCAGGCGGCGCATGGCCGGTTCGGCGTCGGGGTGCGCGGGAAGTCGGCCGAAGCCCTGCAGTACATAGGTGATGCCGTCCTCGGAGGCGGTGTTGCCGGATGCCGTGCGCAGCGCCTGGCGGGCGACCTCGGGGAACGGGCGCAGCTCTCCGCTGAGCGCCAGCGCCATGCAGTCGCGTTGCGCGCGCAGGAACCACGGCCGCAGTAAGTCGGGGGGCTGGCCGATGTCCGCGAAGCGCTCGGCGAGCGGCTCCAGGTCGATCAGGGTCTCCATGACGTCGAACGCGACGGAGTAGGGGTGGTACGGGTGGACGGCCATCGTGTTCTCCCTCGGTTGCCTGGACCGAATAGGCATGGTGAGCAGGGACACAGAGGCGGTGCCGAAGGACGGATGCCGCCCCGCCGCCTGCGGCGGTGCCGACGCCGTCGACGGCGAAGCCGCTGCGCAGAGGACGGTGCGCGGGTCGCGGGCGAAGCGCGCGGACGGGTGTCAGGGATCTTGTCGCCATAGCGGGTGGCCGCCAAACATCCCGGAACCCGGCGTCCGCGCGATCGAGCGCCGACTCGAGTTGGCGCTCGGCGGCAAGACGGCTATAGTCGGTCGAGCCGCTGCGGGCGGGTGCTTTCGAGCGCCGGTTTCTGTGCGGCGGCGTTTCACTCGGCCGACGGTCGTCCTTCGACGAGCAGGGCCGCATCCGCACGATTTGCCCACTGGGTTCCGTATGGCAGGATCGGTCCTGCCCGGCCAACGGTGCGGCAATTCCGCGGGTGTTATCGGATTTCCTGGCGAATCCACTCGGTTTGGTGGGTTGCACGGATTCTGATAATGTGAAGACACAACAGAACGCGGATGCGGGATCGCGGACGCCGGAACACGTTTCCAGGTGACGCGGTCGAAGGATCCGCTGGGAGATTCCGTCTCTTGGGATAGAGTCTGAGCGGGCCCGCTTCATTGGCGGGGCCGGGGCTTGTACCGGATGAGCGGTCGCTTCTTGAGAACTCAACAGCGC
>NZ_JAVREK010000046.1:0-7042 GCF_031845375.1 Streptomonospora wellingtoniae | reverse complement strand
TGTGGTTTGCGGTGGTGATAGCGGGAGGGTCACACCCGGTCCCTTTTCGAACCCGGTCGTTAAGCCTCTTTGCGCCGATGGTACTGCCTTCATGGTGGGGGTGGGAGAGTAGGTTGCTGCCGCATTTCTTATTGGGTGGGAGGTCCCCTTTTCTGGGGGCTTCCCACCCTTTTTTATGCCGAAATTCGAACGCGTTCGGTGATCGAATGAGAACCCCGCGCGTGCGCGCGTCCTCCCCGCACGCTGCCGTCCTCGGGAGATTCAATTATGCGGGGATGACCGTGCAGAGCAGGGTTGGCACTGCACGGTGGTGTCGGATTCGTCCGGCGGGCTAAGGTGGCCTGTGATGATTACCGGGACGGCGCTGCGCCACGCACGGATTGATGACCCGGTGCTCTTCTGAGCGTCGTACGGGCCGACGCGTGCCCGCAGTTCGACAGAGGATCCGGCGCTGATGCGCGGGCTCCGCCTCCGTCGTATCGATGAATGGTTCGACACATCGAAACGACAGGAGGATCCATGCCCGCCACGACGCTGCAGATTCAGATTCCCACCTCGGACGGCCAAGCCGACGCCTTCGCCGCTTTTCCCGACCGCGGCGAGCGGCACCCCGGCGTGCTGCTGTATACGGACGCCTTCGGCTTGCGGCCGGAGCTGGAGGCGAGAGCCCGCGAGCTTGCCGAGCAGGGGTACTACGTGCTCGTGCCCAACCTCTACTACCGGCACGGCCCGGCACCGGCGACCGAACTCCCCGAACACATCGGGGAAGAGGTCCGGACCGCGATCATCGGGCGGCTGATGCCCCTGATCGAGCAGCACACACCCGAACGTATCCTGCGCGACGCCGACGCCTACCTCAGGTTCCTCACCACCCGGCCCGAGGTCGGCGTCGGCCCCGTCGGTGTGATCGGTTACTGCGTGGGCGCCGCCTTGGCGATGCGCACCGCGACCGCCCACCCGGGCCGGGTGGCCGCTCTCGCCGGCTTTCACCCCGGCTTCGTGGTCACCGACGCGCCCGACAGCCCGCATCGCCTCGTCCCCCGTCTCACCGCGGACGTCCACCTCGGCCTCGCCGAAGGCGACCTGACGCCCGAGGCCACGAGCGAGCTCAACCACGCCCTGGACGCCGCAGGACGCGACTACACCACCGAGGTCTACCCCGGCACCGTTCACGGCTTCACCATGTCCGACACCGACGCATTCGACCCCTCCGCACTGCAGCGCCACTGGGACCGCCTGCTCCCCCTCCTCGCCCGCGCACTGCAGTAGGCCCGCCCCGCCGGCGTCGGGGCGCCGGCGGGGCACGCACGGATCGGGGCGTGACGCCGCTGCGCGGCGCTCCGCCCCGATCAGGCCGACTCCCTAGCCGTTGACACCGGTCCCCGTCCCCCGCTCCAGGCTGAGCAGGCTCTGCTTCCGCGGGATCCCGCCTCCGTAGCCGACCAGCGCACCGTTGGCACCGATCACCCGGTGACAGGGCACGATGATGGAGATCGGGTTGCGGTTGTTGGCCATGCCGACCGCACGCGAGGCGTTCGGCTGCCCGATCGAACGGGCGATCTCGCCGTAGGTCGCGGTCCGCCCGTGCGGGATCGTCGTCAGCGCGCTCCAGACGGTGCGCTGGAAGGCGGTCCCCCGCGGAGCGAGCGGCAGGTCGAACTCCCGCAGCTCCCCGGCGAAGTAGGCGGCAAGCTGCTCGGCCGCCTCCCGCAGCGCCTCCGGCTCGCGCCGCCACTCCTTCCCGACCCCCTGAGCGAAGCGTTCGTGCGGGCTCATAAACAGCCCCGTGACCGCCTCGCCGTCGCCGATGAGCAGCAGCTCACCCAGCGGCGAGGGCACCAGGTCATACAGCGGTGTCCCGCTGCGGGGTTCGGCGAACCGCGCCGGAGCGACGCGTTCGGACCGGGGCTCGGCCACCTCCAGCGGCAGGGCGTCCTGAATCGTGTTCGGGTCTGCGGTCATCGTCGGTGTCCTCATCGTCGTGTGCCTGCCCCTCCGGTCGCGGGGTGGTGGTCGCGTGTGCGCCGCGCCGGCTTCGGCCGGGTGCGCGCCGGCCGCCCAGAGGTGGTGTGTGGCGTAGGAGCGCCACGGCTGCCACGCCTGCGCGGCCCGGTCGGCGTAGCCCGGGTCGCCGGGCAGCCCGAGACGCTCCAGCGCCTTGCGTACGCCCAGGTCGGTCCCGAGGAACACATCGGGGTCGCCGAGCGCGCGCATGCGGATGTAGTCGGAGGTCCACGGGCCGATGCCGGGCAGTTCGCGCAGCCGGGCGGAGGCCTCGTCGCGGTCGGCGCCCGGGTCCAGCTCGATCCGGCCGGACGCCAGCGCCCCGCTCAGCGCGATCAGCGCCTTAGCGCGGCCTGCGGGCATCGGCAGATCCGCGGGGGAGGCCGCTGCCAACACCTCCGGGCCGGGGAAGGCCCGGGTCAGGTCGCCCTGGGGAAAGGCCAGCGCCGTGCCGAAGCGCTCCACCAGCCGCCCGGCGACCGTGCGCGCCGCCGCGACCGAGACCTGCTGGCCGATGATGCCGCGCACGGCCATCTCGGCGGCGTCGGCGCTCGCGGGCGCCCGCAGTCCGGGACGCTCGGCGACGATCCCGGCCAGCGGACCGCCGTCGGAGCCGAGGGCGTCGGCGACCGCGTCGGGGTCGCTGTCCAGGTCCAGCAGCCTCCGGCAGCGGTGCACGGCCGTGCCCAGGTCCTTCATCAGGTCCAGGCAGAGACGGCACCACACGTGGTCGTCGGTGCCGCCCCGGAAGATGTAGACGATCCCGCGGCCGTGGGGGAGGTTGAGCACGCGCCGGTAGCCGCCGTCGACGACCTCCTCGACTCCCGGCACCGCGCGTGCGGCGAGGAAGCCGAAGAGGTGGGCGAGGTCGATGGGCGGGCGGAGCGGCAACCGCACCGTGACGGTCCCGGCCCCCTGGGGCCCCGACGGCGCCGTGGTACCAGCGGCGTCCGCAGCCGTTTCGCCGCTGCCCACCTGTGCCGGGCGCCCCGCGCCGACCCGGCGCAGCCGGGAGGGGGCGCGGGCGAAAACCTCCCGTACCGTGTCGTTGAACTGGCGGATGCTGGAGAAGCCCGCGGCGAATGCGATGTCGCTCATCGGCAGGTCGGTCGTCTCGATCAGCACGCGCGCGGTCTGGGCCCGCTGCGCGCGGGCGATGGCCAGCGGCCCCGCTCCCAGCTCGGCCACGAGCAGCCGGTTGAGCTGGCGTTCGCTGTAGCCGACCCGCTCGGCCAGCCCTGCGACCCCGTCGCGGTCGACTGCTCCGTCGGAGATCAGCCGCATGGAGCGGCCCACGATGTCGGCGCGCACGTTCCACTCGGGCGATCCGGGCGAGGCGTCGGGCCGGCACCGCTTGCAGGCGCGGAAGCCCGTCCGCTGGGCGGCGGCCGCAGAGGGGAAGAATCGGGTGTTCGCACGCTTGGGCGTGACTGCGGGGCAGCTCGGTCGGCAGTAGATGCCGGTGCTGGTCACTCCGACGTAGAAGACCCCGTCGAAGCGCGCGTCCTTGCTGCGCACCGCCAGGTAGCGCTGGTCGTCGTCCATCACGCATCCATCATCGTGCGTGAACCCCAGCAGTGCTAGCGGATTTCAGACATGGAGATGGCGGTGGCCGCCGCGGCCGCTTCCGGGCGGAGCCGCCGGCACCAGGCGCCCGCCTGCACGGCGCCCGCCCGGGCACCGGCGTCCGCGCTCAGGCGGAGTCGCTCGACCGCTCCGCGGCGTCGCCGTGCTTGTGCAGGTAGTCGATGAAGATCGGACGCAGCTGCTCCTGCACGCGGGGGTCCTCGTCGGCCCCCAGGGCATCGTAGAACAGGCCGGACGCCTGGGCGACGCCCGCTTCACCCGCCTCCAGATTGCCCGCGGCGGCCTCCGCGGCGGGGAGCACCTCCAGCAGCCGCCAGAAGAACCCGATGTCCCAGCGGTGACGGGCCAGGGCCACCGCGCGGTCGCGCAGGACCCGCGTCTCCAGGAGCTCCAGCGGGGACTCCTTCTCGCTCATGTCTCCACTCATGCCCCGACGGCTACCCGGCCCTCGCGCGTCCAACATGCGGTGACATACGTTACTGTTCGTTAACGGGTCCACCGGTGGCGGGCGGGCGGCGCTGTATGCGCCGGCGGCCGCGCCGACCGGGCAATCGGCAGGAGGGACGCACATGGGCGGGTCATCGACCGTGCGGGTCGTCGTCGCCAAACCCGGGCTCGACGGCCACGACCGCGGAGTGAAAGTCGTGGTGAGGGCGCTGCGCGACGCGGGCGTCGAGGTCATCTACACCGGGCTGCGCCAGACGCCGGAGATGGTCGTCAACGCCGCACTGGAGGAGGACGCCGACGCGATCGGGCTGTCGGTGCTCTCCGGCGCCCATATGACGATCTTCAGCCGCGTCATGGAGTTGCTGGCCGAGAACGACGCCCGCGACATCGCCGTGTTCGGCGGCGGCATCATCCCCGAGGCGGAGGTGCCGGAGCTGGAGGCGATGGGTGTGGCCAAGGTGTTCACGCCCGGCACGCCCACCTCCGAGATCAGCGAATGGGTTCGGGAGAACATCAGGCCGCAGCACGCCGGTGCGAGCGGCGCCGCCGGGTGACCGGCGCCGCGGTGTGACATCCGCCCCGGAGGACCCTGCGGCGCGGGTCGGCGCGACCCTTGGCGGTAAAATGTCTGTTTTGTGTCATCCTTGCGTGCCGATCCGCCCGGTCGGCCACCCAGTGCCGCGACTGCGCGCCCCTTTCCGCTCCCGTACCCGCGTCCGCTCGCGCCCTGCCGACGGGCCGACCGCTCCGAGCTAGCGCGCCGGCCTTCGCCGGCCGGACCGATCGCTGCGCGAAGGCCGAGGTAGCGGCGTGGAGACCGGCCCCGAGATCGTCGCTCTGCTCATGACCGCCGCTTTGGCCGCGGGCTGGGTCGACGCCGTCGTGGGCGGCGGCGGGCTGCTGATGCTGCCCGCGATGCTCGTCGCCTTCCCCAGCGCTCCCGTGGCGCCGCTGCTGGGCACCAACAAGCTCACGGCGATCATGGGCACGGCATCGGCCGCCGTCACCTACTTCCGCGGCGTGCGCCCCGACCCGCGGATCATGTGGCCCACCGCGGGGCTGGCGCTGCTGGGCGCGGGAGGCGGCGCCGCGCTTGCAGGATCGGTCTCCTCCGCCGCGTTGCGGCCGACGGTGATGGTCGTGCTCGCCGTCGTGCTGGTACTCGTCATCGCGCGCCCCGCGATGGGTGCCGTGGCCGATCCCACACTGCTGACCCGGCGGCGCGTCGTCGTGGCGGTGCTGCTGGCCGGCGGCGGAGTCGGCTTCTACGACGGCCTGATCGGACCGGGGACGGGAACCTTCCTGATCATGGTGCTGACCACGGTAGTCGGCCTGGACTTCGTGCGCGCCTCCGCGTCGGCGAAGGTGGTCAACACCGCGACGAACCTGGGCGCGCTCGCGGTCTTCGCCTGGAACGGAGACGTGCTGTGGCTGCTGGGGCTCGGACTGGCGGTGTGCAACGTCGCCGGCGCCCAGATCGGCGCGCGGATGGCGCTGCGCCGGGGGTCGGGGTTCGTTCGAGGGGTGCTGGTGGTCGTCGTGCTCGCGCTGCTGGTGCGCCTGGCCTGGGAGCAGTTCGCCTGAGCGACCGCGGGCAGCCGATGATCACGTGTCCACGGGTCGCAACTCCGCCGATCTTGTAGCTATCGCAAATGGAAATCGATTTCCTTCACGATAGCTACAAGATCGGCGGTGATGGGCCGGGTGGGGTCGCGCCCCCGGGCGGCTGCACACCGGCGCCCGTGCGGTTGTGATCCGGTGTGAATCCGCACACCGGTTCTCATCGGGCAACCGGGCGTGAACGGGCCATTCCGCGCTTTCCCGAAGCGGTATGACTGGTCACCGCCGCCCCGGTGTCTGCTGTCAAGCTCGGGGAGGGCTAAGCTTCCGCATGTTGCGGTTGGCGTATCGAGCCCTGTTTCAACGCGGCGGGACCCGTGGCGGTCCCGCGTTTTCGGCCCCGGCCGGCCGCCGCACACCACTGCAGCCAGCTAGTAACAAGGACGGACCCTCGTGGACCTGTTCGAATACCAGGCGAAGCAACTCTTCGCGGAATACGGGGTACCGGTACCCCAAGGGAAGGTGGCGAGCACGGCCGCCGAGGCTCGTGCGATCGCCGAGGAGTTCGCGGCGGCGGGCGCATCCCGTGTCGTGGTCAAGGCTCAGGTCAAGACGGGCGGCCGCGGCAAGGCCGGCGGCGTGAAGGTCGCCGACGACGCCGCCGACGCCGAAGCCAAGGCCGGGCAGATCCTCGGGATGGACATCAAGGGGCACACGGTGCACCGGGTCCTCATCGAGGAGGCCAGCGACATCGCCGAGGAGTACTACTTCTCCTTCCTGCTGGACCGGGCCAACCGCACCTTCCTCTCGATCTGCTCCGCCGAGGGCGGCGTCGAGATCGAGGAGGTCGCCGCGACCAACCCCGACGCCGTCGCCCAGGTGCCGGTCGACGCCCTGAAGGGCACTCCCCCCGAGGTCGCCGCCGAGATCGTCGCCAAGGCCAAGCTGCCCGAGGCCGCCGCCCAAGGCGCGGCCGAGGTCGTCACCAGGCTCTGGGACGTGTTCGTCGGCCGCGACGCCACCCTGGTCGAGGTCAACCCCATGATCCTCACCGGCGACGGCCGTGTCGTGGCCCTCGACGGAAAGGTCACCCTGGACGAGAACGCCGACTTCCGCCAAGACCTGGAGAGCCTCGCCTTCGCAGCCGAAGGCGATCCCCTCGAGGTCAAGGCCAAGGAGAAGGGGTTGAACTACGTCAAGCTGGACGGGCAGGTCGGCATCATCGGCAACGGTGCCGGGCTGGTCATGTCCACTCTGGACGTGGTCTCCTACGCCGGCGAGGCCCACGGCGGGGTCCAGCCGGCCAACTTCCTCGATATCGGCGGCGGAGCCTCGGCCGAGGTCATGGCCGACGGCTTGGAGATCATCCTGGGCGATCCGGGCGTCAAGAGCGTGTTCGTGAACGTCTTCGGCGGGATCACGGCCTGCGACGCGGTGGCCAACG
>NZ_JAVREK010000045.1:0-9778 GCF_031845375.1 Streptomonospora wellingtoniae | reverse complement strand
GGCGTTACCCGGCGGGTAATCGCCCCCGCGCCGCCTCCCTGCAAGGATCGCCGGTGTACGGAGCCCGACCGACCGGAGGTGCCCCATGCCCGCCTACGCCATAGCGAATCTGCACGAGGCCGCTCCGCACCCGGAGATCGCCGAGTACATCGAGCGCATCACCGCCACGTTCGAGCCCTACGGCGGCCGCTTCCTCGTGCACGGCGCGCAGCACGAGGTGAAGGAGGGCGCCTGGCCCGGGAGCGTCGTGGTGATCGGGTTCCCCGGGATCGCCGAGGCGCGGGCCTGGTGGGACTCCCCCGCGTACCGGGAGATCGCACCGCTGCGCTCTCGGCACATCGAGGGCGACATCATCCTGGTCGAAGGCGTCTCCGAGGACTACGACCCGGCCGCGACCGCGAGTGCGGTCCGAACCCGGTCGATCTTGTAACCATCGTGAAGGAAAACGATTTCCATTTGCGATAGCTACAAGATCAACAGGGCTGGGGCGCCCGCCGTTCGCGGCGGGCGCCCCATACGGCCGCGGTCTGCGGCGGGCCGGAGCACCGGCTCCGCCCCGCCGCACCCGAGTCAGGCGTCGTAGACCTTGGGCATCGGCGCCTCGGGGTCCTTCCAGTTCGGGTTGTCGAAGTAGCGCTTGGTCTCGGCGACCACCACGCCCGACAGCAGCAGCAGTCCGACGAGGTTGGGGATGGCCATGAGGCCGTTGGCGATGTCGCTGAAGCCCCAGACGATGTCCAGCGGGACCGTCGCCCCCACGAAGACCACCGCCACGAACACGACCCGGAACGGCAGCACGCCCTTGCGCCCGACGAGGAAGTCGATGCAGCGCTCGCCGTAGTAGGACCAGCCCACGATGGTGGTGAAGGCGAAGACCATCACGGCGATGGCGACGCTGTAGCTGCCCACCGGCGCCAGGGCCGGCGACAGCGTCGACAGCCCCTCCGACATCGCCTGGGAGGTCAGCAGCGATCCGTCCTCGGCGTCCTGCGCCTTCCAGGCGCCGGTGACGATGATGACCATGCAGGTCATGGTCACCACGATGATGGTGTCGATGAAGGTCTGGGTCATCGAGACCATGCCCTGGCGCACGGGCTGGTCGGTCTTGGCGGACGCGGCGGCGATACCGCCGGTGCCCAGACCGGACTCGTTGGAGAAGATGCCGCGCGCCACGCCCTGCTGGATGGCGAACAGCAGGGCCGAGCCGAGCAGGCCGCCGGTCGCCGAGGCGCCGGTGAAGGCCTCGCTGAAGACCAGGGCGAGGGCCGAAGGGAGCTCACCGATGTGCACGATCAGCACCAGCAGGGTGATGCCGACGTAGAGCACGATCATGATCGGCACCACCGCGGCGGCGAACCGGCCGATGCTCTTGATACCGCCGATGATGACGGCCCCGGCGAGGATCACCAGCGCCAGACCGGTGACCCAGTCGGGCACGCTCCACACGCTGTCCAGCTGCTGGGCGACGGTGTTGGCCTGGGTGCCGTTGCCGATGCCGAAGGAGGCGATGGCGCCGAAGACGGCGAACGCCCCGCCGAGCACCAGGCCCAGTCCGCCGGGCAGGCCGCGGCGCAGGTAGAACATCGGACCGCCGCTCTGCTCGCCGTGGGCGTCCTTGCGGCGGTACTTCACACCCAGCACGGCCTCGCTGTACTTGGTGGCCATGCCAACGAGGCCGACGATCCACATCCAGAACAGCGCGCCCGGACCGCCGGCGCCGATGGCGAGCGCCGCGCCGGCGATGTTGCCCACGCCCACGGTGGCCGCCAGCGCCGTGCTCAGCGCCTGGTAGTGGGAGATGTCGCCCTCGACCTCGTGGTGCTCCTTGCGGCGGAACAGCGCGAGCCACAGGGCGTGGAAGAGCACGCGGAACTGCAGCAGCCGCAGCCGCACCGTCAGGAAGACACCGGTGAACAGCAGGAGGGGGATGAGGACGAACGGCCCCCACACCACCCCGGAGATCAGGTCCAGGTAGTCCTGGAGTACGGACATTGGGGATTCTCCCTATCGATCGGATCCGGGGACACTGCCTACCGGCGTTCGGCGCCGTGTGCGGCGCGAGCGATCGGCAGCGGTGCGCGGCGCTGTCGTGCGGACGCGGTCCTGCGCAAGGACAGAGTCACACCGTCTCGTAACACCCGAATCACGGTTCATCCACACAGTTGTTGCGCCTGTGTCCAGGGGCGTACTGCGGCACCTGCGCCCTGTTTCAAGCAGGTGACCTGCGCGTATCAGCTGTCGTCGGCGGCCCCGGAGGCGTGCTCGCGGGCGAGTGCGGCGACGGCGGCGGCGGCTTCGGCGGGGTCGGCGCCGCGGCCTACCGCGATGCCCAGCAGATACGTGGTCAGCGGGGCAGCCGGCCGGGCCACCGAGTGCGCGGCGTCCTTGGCGAGGTCGAGGATCCGATCGACGTCGGACTTGCCGATCTCGTCGGAGAGCTCGAGCTCGGCGCAGACCTGCTGCGCCCATTCGACCAGCGTCATGACGGCTCCTCTGCCGAAGGGATTCGGTGGCGACAGTGGCCGATCATACGGGTGGGCGGGGGTGAGCGCAGACACGCGGGCCGGGCCGCGTCCACAGTGGTCCCGCCGGCCTCCGGGCCCGGTCGCGCCGGGCGGCGTCGCATTCCCGGCGGCGGCGCGTCGACAGGGCGTTCGCCTGCTGTCCGTGCGGGTTCACGCCGCGTGGCTAGCGTGCCCTGTCAGGAGCAGTCCCGCGATGACGGGAGAGCCGTATGCGCCCGCTGTCCACATCCCCCTCCCCCTCGTCCCCCTCCCCCGATCCCGCTCGCCCGCTGAAGGTGGCGATCGTGAGCGAATCGTTCCTGCCCCAGGTCAACGGCGTCACGAACTCCGTGTGCCGTGTGGCCGACCATCTGCGCACCCGCGGGCACCGGGCCCTGATCCTGGCCCCCGGGCCCGGCCCGTCCTCCTATGCGGGCTTTCCGGTGGTGCGGACGCCCAGCGTGCCGCTGCCCGGGTACGGCTCGTTCGCGCTCGGCCTGCCGTCGCGCCGGCTGCTGTCGGCCGCGCTGCGCGCCTTCGGGCCCGATGTCGTGCATCTGGCTTCGCCGGTGCTGCTGGGCGGCGCCGCGGTCGAGGCCGCTCGACCGATGGCGCTGCCCACAGTGGCGGTCTACCAGACCGATTTGTGCGGATTCGCGGCCCGGCACGGCATTCCGGGAGCGCACGCCTTCTGGCCGCTGCTGCGCCAGATCCACGCCGCGGTCGACCGCACGCTGGTTCCCTCCTCGGCCGCCCGGCAGGCGCTGGCCGCGCACGGTTTCCCCCGGCTGAGCCTGTGGCGGCGCGGCGTCGACACCGCGCGCTTCCACCCGCGCCACCGCGACGAGGCGCTGCGCGGGCGGCTCGCCCCCGGAGCAGAGGTCCTGGTCGGCTATGTCGGCCGCTTGTCCAGGGACAAGCGTGTCGACCTGCTGGCGCATGTGGCGCGCCTGCGCGGCGCCCGGCTGGTGGTGGTCGGCGACGGCCCGGACCGTGCCCGGCTGCGCCGCCGGATCCCTTCGGCGGTGTTCACCGGGCAGCGCACGGGCGAGGAGCTGTCGCGCCTGTACGCGAGCCTGGACGTGTTCGTGCACACCGGGGCGGACGAGACCTTCTGCCAGGCGGTGCAGGAAGCTCTGGCCTCCGGTGTGCCGGTGGTTGCGCCCGCGTCGGGAGGCCCGCTGGACCTCGTCGAGCCCGAGCGCAACGGCCTGCTCTACGACCCGTCCTCGGTGCGCCGACTGCGGCTGGCGGTGGGGCGGCTGATCCACAACGGCGCGTTGCGGCGGCGCATGGCCGCTGCCGCGCGCCCGTCCGTTCAGGCCCGGACGTGGCAGGTCGTGGGCGACCAACTGCTCGACCACTACCGCTCGGTGATCTCTCCGGGCGCCGCTGCGCCGCCCCGCGTTCCGCTGCGCGGCTGAACCGGAGTTACAGTGTCCCGCGGCGGGGTGCGGACCCGGCCCTTCCGCAACGACCGGTGTCCGCTCCTCGCCGACCGCCCGGCCGCGGCGGCCCCCGGGCCGGTCCGCGCGCCCGGGGCCGCGGCGCCGCCGCTCGGTCGGCGCGTGCGCGTGCTCAGCGGCGCGGAGCCTCCCGGACCTCGTCGGCGGCGTCGCCCGGCCCCACCTCCTCCAAGACCTCGCTGAGCCGGTCGAGGTGGTCGGCGATCCAGGGCAGCGCGACGGGGTCGTCGGCTTCGAGCGCGGTGGTGCGCTGATCGTCGGTCTCTCCGTAGAGCAGGCTCGTGGCCACGCGCATCCGCAGCGCGTGCGGGCTGTCGCCGAACTCGGATCCGGGCAGCACGCCCACGCCGTAGTCCTCAAGCAGCAGCGCGGTCAGCTCGGCGCCGGTGGTCACGCCGTGCTCGCGCGCCAGGTGGCCCCGCCAGGCCTCCAAGTCCGGGTATGAGTAGAAGGCCGCCTGCGGCGCGGCGGCCATGGCGCCGGCCTCGGCGAAGCGGTCGGCGGCCTCGCGGGCGACGGCGCCGTGCAGCCGCGCGCTGCGGTGGATCCGGTCGGTGAGCTCGGGGGGTTCGCTGAAGGCGTAGGCGGCGGCCTCCTGGATAGGCGCTGCCGGGCTGGACCAGATCTCGCTCGCTACCCCGAGCAGCCCGGCGCGCAGCCGACGGCCCTGTGCGCTGTCCGGCAGCCTGACGACGCCCAGCCGCCAGCCGCCGAGCGCCAGGTTCTTGCTGAGGCCGGTGGAGACCACGGTGCGCTCGGGTGCGTACTCGGCGGGGCTGTGCACCTCGGCCGCGCCGTCGTAGACCAGGTCGCGGTAGATCTCGTCGGAGATGACGACCAGGTCGAGCTCGCGGGCGGTCTCGGCGAGGCGGTGCACCGTCGCGGCCGAGGCGAGGGTTCCGGTCGGGTTGTCGGGGGCGGTGACGATGACGGAGCGGACGTCGCGCCCGCGGGCGCGGGCCTGCCGTACCGCCGCTTCCAGCAGGTCGGGCTGGGGGACCCCGCCCTGCGCGGGTGCGGTGGGGATCTGCAGGCACCGGTAGCCGGCCAGCTGGGCCTGGGCGGCGTAGCTGACCCAGCTCGGCGCGGCGGCGGCGGTGTCTCCGCCGATGGCCAGCAGCAGGCTGTAGAGCAGCGGCTTGCTGCCGGGGCCGGCCACCACCAGATCGGGGTCGGTGGTCAGGCCGCGGCGCTGCCAGTAGCCGGCGGCGGCGTCGCGCAGCTCGGCGGTTCCGGCGACCGGCCCGTAGGCGTTCTTGCCACCTCCCGCCGCCAGGGCCTCGCGCATGGCGGGGTGGACGGGCAGGCCCGCTTCGCCGAAGCCGAGCGGCACGACGGGCAGCCCTTGGCGCCGTCTTTCGGCGAGTGCCTCGTTCACAGCGAGGGTCGCGGACACGGTGACAGACATGAAGAGATCAACTCCGCATACGTCCAGGTGACGGCAGTGCAGTTGGTGACGCGTTTGCTCGCATCACGCCCTGCCTTTCACTCTGCCCACATCCACCCATCAGTACAAGCGAATCTTTTCGATGCTAAGAGTAAGCTGTCCTTATGCTGGATGTACGGAGGTTGCAGGTACTCAAGGAGTTCGCTGAGCGGGGCACCATCGCCGGCACGGCCGAAGCGCTGGGCTATACGGCGTCGGCGGTCTCCCAGCAGCTGTCGGCGCTGGAACGCGAGGCGGGCGCCCAGCTGCTGGACCGCACCGCGCGCAGCGCCGAACTGACCGACGGCGGCCGGCTGCTGGCCGTGCACGCCGAGCAGATCCTGGCCATGGTCGAGGCGGCCGAGTCGGTGCTGGCCCAGCAGAGCGGCGTTCCGCTGGGACCGGTCACCGTCACCGCCTTCCCCACGGCGGCGGTCGCCCTGGCCCCGCTGCTTGCGCAGAGCCTGCGCCGCCACGAGGGCCTCCAGCTGGTGCTGCGGCAGAGCGTCGGCGCGGCCGGGGTGCGCCAGGTGTCCTCCGCCGAGGTGGACATCGCCGTGATCGACGACTGGTCCGAGCGGCCGCCCGACACCGGGACGGGCAAGCTGCGGCACCTGCACCTGCTGCACGACCCGCTCGTGCTGGCGGTGCCGGACGACCATCCCCTCGCCGACACCCGCCGCCCCGTGGAGCTGCACCGCCTGCTGGAGGAGCCCTGGATCGCGGCGCCCCGGGGCGAGCCCTCGCGGACGGGCACCGACCGGCTCTTCGCCAACGTCGGCGGAGCGCCAGACACCGCCTGGGAGTTCCAGGGGCAGGGCACCATCCTGAACCTGGTGGCGCGGGGCATCGGCATCGCGGCGGTACCCGCCCTGGCGCTGGCCGGGGGCACCTCGGGGCTGGTCTTCCGGGTGCTGCCGCAGGCCCCGGCGCGCGACGCCTACGCGGTGGTGCGCGCCAGCAGCATGCGCCGTCCCGCGATCGAGGTGACGCTGCGGGCGCTGCGCTCGGCGGCCGAAGAGGTCCAGCAGACGCTGGACGAGGCGCTGCGCAGCGCCGAGCGCGCGTGACCCCGTCCCGCCGACGGGTCGGGGTCAGTCGCCGATGAGGCCGTCGAACACGCGGGTTCGGCGGTGCAGGCGGTGCAGCCGCCGACGCAGCCTCCGGGAGAGGTGCCGCGCGCGGTCGCGCTGCTCTCGGGTCACCCAGAAGTGCTCGAAGGCGTCGAGGCGCTGCTGGCGCAGCGCCTCCAGCTCGACCTCGGCGTCGGCGACCCTGCGCTGCAGATCGGCGTGGGCCCGCTCAAGACCGACGAGTGCCGCATCGCACTCGTCGGCCTCACGTTGGACCCGCCGCAGACGGACGGCGACACCGTGGATGTCCGCCACCCCTCGCAGCCGGCCAGTTCCAACGAACCACACATCACAAGGTCTATCCGGCACTCGACCCGGTATCACCAGTATGTGACGCAAAGAATGCGGAAAGTCACCGACGACGTCAAAGTGACTACTTGGTGCTCATGAAGGCGGATTGGGCGGATTGCCCAGAACGCCGGGAAAGCAGGGCCCGACCAGCCCTTCCCGCTCGCCGCCGCCCGCGGTCAGGCGGCGATGACCGGGCGGCGCGCCCGCGGCCCGCTCAGCGCCGTACGCGACCTGCGCAGGCCCGCGAAGTGGCGCGGGCGGACCTCGCCGTAGATCTCGACGAACCGGTCCAGGGACCGCCGGTGGTCGTGCCGACGGGCGATCTCGCGGCTGGCCGCCCCCATCTCGGCGCGCGCCCGCTCGGGCTCCAGCACTTCCAGCAGCCGCTCGCCCAGGGCCGCGACGTCGCCCGGCGCGTAAAGGTAGCCGTTGCTCCCGGGCGTGACCAGGTGCGGCAGGGCCAGCGCGTCGGCCGCCACGACCGGCAGCCCGGTCGACATGGCTTCCAGCGTCGCGATGCTCTGCAGCTCGGCGACGCTGCCGATCGCGAACATGTCGGCGGCGACGTAGAGCTTGGGCAGGTCGGCGTCGGGCACGAATCCCAGGAAGTGCACCCGGTCTGCCACGCCCAGGTCGGCCGCGAGCCGCCGCAGCTCCTGCTCGCGCTGGCCGGTCCCGGCCAGGGCCAGCTGCGCGTCGCGGCGCTCCAACACCCGTGGCAGTGCCCGGATCAGCTCGTCGATGCGCTTCTCCTCGTCGAGGCGGCCGACGAAGGCGATGGTGTCGCGCTCGGGCAGCCCGAACCGCTCGCGCGCGGCGGTGCGCTCGGCCGGGCGCGGGTGGAAGCGGTCCAGGTCGATGCCGCAGGACACGGCCTCAACGGTCCGGCTGAAGCCCTTGTCCCGCAGCAGCCCGGCCGCGCGCTCGGTGGGCGTGGTCACGTAGTCGGCGGCGTAGGCCACACGCACCATGTCGCGCCAGGCGAAGGCGCCCACCATGCTGTGCAGCCGCTCGGGGACGTGGGCGTGAGCGAACAGGTTGTCCGGCATGAAGTGGTTGGTCAGCACGACCGGGGTGCCGGACAGCCGGGCGCGGTGGATGGCCGCGCGGCTGGCGGTGAAGTGGCTCTGCGCGTGCACCACGTGCGGCCGGAGCCGGTCGATCAGCCGGGTGAGGTGCCCGCCGATCCCCGCCGGCAGGGTGGTGCGCATGGTGTCGTGCACCAGCACCGACACCGACCGCAGGTAGTGCAGGGTCACCCCGGATTCCGTGCTGATGCCCGGTTCGCCGGTGGGCGAGGCGCAGACGACATGAACGTCGTGCCCGCGAGCGGCCAGGCCGGTGGCCAGGCGGCGGGTGAAGTAGGCCGCGCCGTTGACATCCGGCGGGTAGGTGTCGGCCGCGATCAGAACCCGCAGGCGCTCGTTCCCGCCGGCCTCGTCGCCGACTCCGGTACGGGGCAGGTCTCGCTGGCTCAAGGGGGTCATCGGGACTCTCCTGAGGTCGTGTTGGATGCTCGGGCGCCCGGTGAAGCTCCGCCGGGCTCGGTGGCGGGCGACTCATCGCGGTCGGAATGCGCTCCGGCCGCCTCGGGATTGCGGTTGCGCGCCAGGGCAAGCGCGACAGTGCCGCCGACCGCCAGCAGCGCCGCACCGGCGGCCAGCGCCTGGTGGAGCGGAGTGGCCGGAAGGCCCTCTCCCAGCAGCAGCGCCCCGATCCCCGCTCCGACGACGGGGTCGACCACCAGCAGAGTGGCGTAGGCGGCGGCGAAGTGACCGGTGCGGTAGGCGTTCTGCTGGAACAGTCCGCCCAGCACAGCCGCGGCCAGGCACATCGGCGTCAGCCACGTGAACACCGCGGTCCAGTCGGCGGCGGCGTTGGCCGCCACCACGCGGGCGAGGGCCGAGGTGGTGCCCAGTGCCGCGCCGCCGACGGTCGCCAGCAGCAGCACCCGGGGACCCGGCCGCACCCAGTGGGCCGCCGCGAACACGGCGCAGCCCAGTGCCAGGATGCCGCCGGTCAGCCCGAGCCCGGTTCCGATGGACAGCCGCGGCACCTCGGCGCTGTGCGGGAACAGCAGCAGGAGTCCGCTCAGTCCCGCCATCACGGCGACACCGGCGGCGATCTGCCCCGCCCGGACCGGAGCACGGTTGAACAGCGCCGACAGCACGATGGCGAACAGCAGCCCGGTGACGCCGATGGGCTGGACGATCGTCAGCGGTGCGCCGCTGAGCGCCACCAAGTGCAGCGCGACGCCCGCTCCCGCGCCCGCGGTGCCGAGCACCCAGCGGGGACGGCGGGCGAGGTGCACGAGGAAGCCGACCCGCGCAACGCTGTGCCCGGGCGCCCGCACCGCGTCGCGCTCCTGCAGGGCTGAGCCGAGAGCCATGCAGAAAGCACCCGCCAGGGCGATGAGCACTGACCAGACGATCACGCTCCTGCGCCTCCCCGCTATCGGCGTCGTTGCGGCGCCGGTCCGGCGCCTCCTGCCTATCAACCAGCCAAGTACAAAGCCTCCGGCGAATCGAGGAAGTCACCACCCGAATCCGGGTAGTGCCACCCCTACCGCGCCGGGCAGGCCCTGTCCGCGGCTGCGTACACCCCTGGATACCCCTTCGGTCTGTCCGCGCCCCCGCGGGGCGGGGAACCGAGGGAAACATCCGGTCACGAGCCGGTGACCGCGGACGTCCGCGATGAGTCCGCTACCCGCATCGACTCCTATCAAGCCCGGGGGGAGGCGCGGGCAAGCGGCGGGGCAGCGCGCGCACTGGCGCAGCGCGTGCTGCCTTTCCCCCGCAGCCCTCTGCGGCACACTTCCTGACCGGCGCCGAACCCCCGTTGACCCTTCTATGTCAAGCGGCGAGATGATGCTCGATCGCGGCATGGACCCACCCCGCCCGGTCCCGGACCATGGCCCGGTAGATCACATCGATCAGATGGCGTTTGAGTACCCGGTAG
>NZ_JAVREK010000044.1:0-9855 GCF_031845375.1 Streptomonospora wellingtoniae | reverse complement strand
GTCCAATCGGCACCGGACCCGCCACCAACACGACAGCAAACGGAACCCCCACCGGCAGCGGCCCCACCAACAGCACCGGCGGCACCAACACCAGCGGAAACAACAACCAGAGCAACACCCGAAACGCCGACGGCAGCGCCCCGAGCACCCCCGGCAGCGGCCCGGAGAACACGCCCTCCGCCAACGCTCCCGCTCCGACCGGGACCCCGAACACCGCCGGCTCTCCCCCCGCTCCCGAGCCGCCCCGGACCAGCGGCGGCAAAGCGCCCGCCACCTCAAGCAACGGCACCGCGCGGTCGACGCCGCCCGAGCGCATTCCCTCGCCCGAACCGGTCGGCGAGCCCCTTCCGTTGCCCGACGACGACGGCCGAGGCAGCAAGGACGTCTACGAGCTGCGCGAGATCAACCTGAGCAAGCCTGACCGGGACTCCTCCCCCGACGAGCCCGAGGCGAAGGGTCCGGCCGAAGGGAGCTCCGGCGGACGTGAGCGCCGCGGCGATGACGCCGCCGACGAAGCGCAGGGCGGCCACGACGCACGAAGGCCCGGCACCGCATCGGACGCCACGGCAGCCCGATCCCGGAGGACGGTCCGATTCGCCGACCCGCCGGACGACAGGGGGAAAGGCCACCCGAAGGGAGTCCGACCGCCGCGTACCGCATCCGCTGTGTTCGACCGGTTCACGCGACTGGACCGGACGGATCCGCCGCCGGACCCGGACCCGTCGTTGGACCGGACGTTCAACCTCGACCACCTGCTCCCGTCGAGCCTGATGGGATCGCACACCATCCAGGCCGCTGGACTGGGCGATCGCGTGGCCGAGGGGGTCCGGCGGTTCGACGGCAACCGCCGGAACACCGACCGGCAGAGCAACACGCCCCGCAGCGCCGCCCCCGTGGAAACGATCCGCGAACAGATCGAGAGGCTGTCGACGAAGGACATGCGGAAGGCGATGGCCCCGAAATCCTTCACGTTCCAGGTGCCCGGCACCGATGGCGACGGCACCTGGAAGGTCGAGGTGTCGCTGCGCCCCAACGGCCGGTACCGGCCCGTGAACAGCCCGGATCCCGACGCAAGCGCCGAGAGCAGGCAGCGCAACCGCATCGCCGAGTCCTCCGGTGCAGCCTCCAGCCGCCAGGCGACCGGCGTCAGCGGAGGGAACAAAGGACCTTCCGTCGGGGTCTACGTGAGTCCTTTCATGATCACCCCCATCGACGCCGGCTCACTCGGCGCGCGCCTGAACGGCAAGCTCTCCGCCGGGTGGCGCAGCCGCCAGGTGTCGTTCTCGGCGAACAACGCGCACGGGGTCAGCTCGACGGAAGAGCTGAAGGGACCGATGCACACCTACCGGTCGCAGATGCAACTCGACATCGCGCTCACGCCGCCGGGGGAAGGGCGGAACCGGCTCGACCCGCAGAACCTCGACGTCGACGTGCACGTTCCCGGCGGCCTCGGCCGGGTCCGCCCCGACGCCCCGCGGACCATCGCCTTCGCCGATCCCAACGCCCCCGGCTTCGACACGTCGAACCGCCCGTTCCCCGGCGCGGGGTTCCGCGGCGCGACGGAGACGCACCCCATCCAGGTCGGCGAACCGTCCTACGATCCGCCCCCGCGGGACGACGGCACGCGGCGCCCCGGGCACGGCCGGAAGCTGATCGAATGGACCAACGACCACCTGGGGCTCCAGCCGCGTCCGAAGCGCGACTACGTCCGGACAGCCTCGACACGCCACGACGTCGAGCAGCGGGCCGCCGAGGACAACGCGAACACGCTCGCGACCGACATGCTCCGGGACAACATCGGGAAAACCACGAACGGCCCGCTCACCCTCTACCTGACCGACAAGTACGGACGCCCGCGGATCGCCTACATCCGCTCCTTCCCCACGCGCTACGAACTCCAGCCGGATCCTCCCAACGTCTACGATCTGCGGTCGTCGAGCGGGACGACCAAGGGCACGACCTCGGGCAAGACGCAGTCGTCGTTCTTCCGCCTGCTCTTGGGAGGCGGGCTGGACCTGTCCATTTCAGTGCTGGACTTCATCGTCGGCCGGATCACCCCCTTCGCCGTCGACCTCACCGGCCAGTTCCAGCGGCAGCACGGCGACACGAGGAACCAGTCGGGCTCGCGGTCCTCGCTGTACTGGGGTTCGCAGGAAACCGCCGTGTACAAGGTGACGCGCAACTACTACGTCCAGTTCGACGGCGAGCCCGAGGTGCACAGCTTCCGGGGAACCACCTACGAGACGACGACTGTCGACAACGCGATACGCCTGCAGGGGGCGGAGAACCCGCCCGAGGGGCCTGTGAGGCCCGGAGGCGAGAGCTCGCGGGGAGACGAGGCGCCCGGGGAGGCGGTGCAGGACCGGCCTCCCGACGGCGCCGTTCGCCGACCCCCGTCGTTCGGCAGGCCCTCGTCCTACTCCTGGGACGACGGCCGGTACTTCCGGAAGCCGCCGGGCGTCGACAGGGTGGTCACCGCGAGCGAAGGGCTCGTCGGGAAGGTCCTGCACGACCTCGCGAACACGTACCCGGGCATAGTCCTGCCGGACTTCTCGCGGAACGAGGACGACTTCGCGCTCAAGCCCGGCCACGAGGACAGCCGCTGGTGGAACCGCTCCGTGCGGGAGAACCCGCCGATGCGCCGGTCCTACGAGACAGCCCTGGAGAACACCCAGCGCATCGTCGACGCCCTCTCCGAACCCGGCCTGCTCAGCAACGACGGCGACCTCTACAGCCGCGACGGACTCCTCGTTCCCCTGCTGGAGTCCGCCACGTTCAAGGACAACGTGAAGGCCGTCCGCATCTTCGGGCACCGCGGGACGGCGCGGTATGCGGGCCCCGGCGACCGCGGCGTCGGCTTGGAGTCCAAGAGCGGTTCCCACCTGGGCTCCGGCAAGGGACGGGGCGGCTCGGCCTCGGTCATGCCGCTGATCAGCGGCAACTTCATGGAGGGGCGGCCCGACGCGCAAGGCCGGCGCGAGGCGGGCCTGTTCCCCAAGCTGAGGGCGACCCTCACCTTCTCGTTCGGCGGGAACACGGGGCACGTGTCGGCCGAGTCCACGGCCCACACCCTCCAGTTCAAGGGGGAGACGGACAAATGGACCAGTCCGTCGACGATCACCGTGCGGACCTACACCGGCGACGACCTCGGCCAGGACTTCGGTGAGCGCCTCCCCGACACACGCGGGAAGCGGCTCGGCACCCCCCGGACCCTCCGCTACGAGTTCACGACGCCGCGGTTGCCGGAAGGCCACACCATCGGGTTCCCCGGCAACGGGGAGCCACCGGTGATACGCCCGATGAGCAGGGCGGAAGCGGAGAACCAGATCACCGGCGCGAACCGTCCCGGCGGGCGGCCGGGGCAGGGTCCCGCGTTCGTCGACCGGCTGCGCAACGCCGGTGCATCGATCGCGGACATCAACACCGCCTTCCGCGACACGGACCGCCACCGGACCGGGCGCCAGGAACGGACTCACGGCGGCCCACCTGCCGCCACCGATCGCGGCATCAGCCTGACCGAGGCCACCTACCGCCAGTTCTCCCGCAGCGGCGTCGGCGGCCGGTACAGGTGGGCGGGCCTGTCGCGCCAAGGGTGGGTGGACGGCTACACCCACAAGGTCCGCCACATGGTCCGGGACAGCGCGGCCGGGCGGCACTTCTTCTCGAACTACGCGTCGCCGGAGAACATGAGCGCCCACATCCAGGACGGCGCCCGCGCGAGCACCGATGTCAGCAGCAGGCTGCGCTCCCCGCACAACCTTCGCACCACCACTGACACCCGCCCCGAGGTCTCCGGCGTCACGACCGAACCGGTGCACGCCGAGATCATCACCGAGGGGACAAACGCGCCGCAGGACCGCAGCGCCACGAACACGCGGACGACGAGCGCGGGTATCGGCGGCGCCGCCGTGGCGCGCATCAATGTCGTGAACGACCCGGCAGGGGCGCCGCCCGAACCCCCGGGCCAGGGGCCGGGGCAGGACGGCAACGCCGGCACGCAGGGCGGTGGCCGGGCGCCGACGTGGTCCTCGGGCCCCCAGGCCCACCGCACCTGGGTCTTCAGCGCCAAGGGCGACTTCCGCGGGGAGTCGCGGTCCAGTTCGACCACGATCCTGCCGTCAAGCCATCGGGCCTACCTGTTCCAGGCGGCCGGGACCGTCAAGCAGGCGACCGAGTTCGCGCGCAACTGGAGCATCGGCCCGACGATCAACCGCGCGCCCGTCTACGCCGGGTGGCAGGCCACCGCGGACGACCTCTACTCCGGGTTCATGCACGCCTGGGGCGCGATCACCCACGGGCTGGTCGGCGACGGCCTTGAGAGCACGGCGGACGGGAACGGCCGAGTCACCGGCCTCCGCCAAACGCCGCTGGCCCCGCCCGCCCTGGACGGCCGGGGCGATGTGCGGATCCGCCCCGGTTTCGAGGGGCACGGCGAGGTGCAGACACCGCCCCACGCCGGTCCGGCGTGGACCCGGCTCGACGACGCCCTGCGGGCCAACCGCCTCGCACTCACTCGGAACAGCCGCGACAAGCTGTACCAGGCCCTGGCCTCCGAACTGGCCGGCCATGCCGCATCGCGCGGCCCCGTCGCGGTCAAGGTGAAGCGCACCGACGGCCTGGGGCCGCGCGGCCTCACGCCCGCGATCGACGCCGTCGTGGACGTGCGCGTCAGCCGGAGCAACACCCGCATCGAGTCCATCGGCGGCGAGGCGGAGATCCGCCGCAGGCACCAGCTCAAGACGAGCGACGGGAGGATGCAGGGCTCCGCGACCCAGGACACCGCCGGTGTGCAAGGGCACTCGCTCATGGTGCCCACCCGGGAAGCGCCCGCGAGCGAGGGGTCCGGCACCGTGCCGGACGGAGCGCGCCCCACTCCCTACAGCACGGTGCACGACAACACGGTCACGTCGACGGAGGGCTCCGGCCGCACCGTCACCGGTATCGGCTCGCGAACGACCCAGTTGGCGATCGTCTCGCCTTATGCGCAGGTCGGTCGGGACACCGACGTCACGTTGAACCTCTCGTTCCCCGACCGCGGGTTGAACGTGCGGACGCAGGTGGCCTCGGCCGTCCGGAACGGCGGGATCTCCAGCACGGGTTCGGGAGGGCGCACCTACGCCACCTACCCGACCCATTATCTGGAGTTCGGCAGCGGCGGCGAACCCGGAAGCAGCGGCCGGTCCACCGACCGGGCCGACGGCGGCGCCGGCAGGGCGGCCCTGCGCGCGCCCCACCCCGCGCGCGTTCCGCGATCCGAGGGGCAGCGGCCCGACGAGCAGTGGCGCACCTGGGCTCCCCACGCCACGAGGGCGCGCGGCGCCTCGCGGGGCTTCGTCGAAGTGATCGAGAACGGCGGCGAAGCGGTCAAGGATCTGGCTCACGTCGGCCTGGCGTCGGCGAACGGTTGGCGCCCGGGAACCGGTCATATGAACGGGAACTCCTACACGGTCGCGGGCGTGGAGTCGGCGCGGGACTACCTCGACGAGACGTTCGGCCGCGACGCCTACTACGACGGCGTGGACGACAGTCTCACCGACGTCGCGCTCGCCTCCTCCTGGAAGGACGCGGCCGGCGGCGCGGACGGGTACCGGCCGCCGGATGTGGGCCGCACCTCGGTGTCGTTGAAGGCGGGCGTCCCCGGCGGCGGCGACGCCCGAGTCCTCGACGTCACCTACACCGGCTCGATATCAGGCGCCTCGGGTGAGGAGCACGGGAACGCCGCTCCCGGTACGCACACCTCGACGATGAACAACAGCGGCGGGCCGTCGGCGGCCGCCGAGATCCACTCGACCACCGACGGCGGGTTCCAGCGGCAGCTCGTCGACTACAACTCCATCGAAGCGCACGCGGCCTTCAACAGCGGAGGAACCGACACCCCGACGTTCACCGCGAAGGGGCCATCGACGCACAAGAGCAATGTCGAGGATCCGCTCTACCTGGTCGAGTTCGACGTGGACTGGGGCGTCTTCTCGCAGCGGCACGACCGGAAGGGCACCCCGACCGGGGAGCCGTTCACGGGCACGACCCGCACCCGCCAGACCGGCTGGTTCACCCAACGGGACGCCCTCGATCTCGGGTTCCTCCCCACGCCCGTGTCCCGCTCCACCGGCCGGGAGCGGGACCGGCTCCTGTGGATGCAGGACGGCCTCCGCGCAGCCGAAGACGCCCTGCTTGAGGCCCGGCAGTCCCTGCTACCGGCAGCCGTCCGGGCAGTCCGCGACGGTCCGGGAAGCGACGCCCACGCCGACCACGAGCACCTTCGCGCGGATTACGAGTACCGGGCCCGGATCTACCGGCATCGGGTGAACGAGTGGCGCGACGCCACCAACCGGCTCCGGGACCGGCTGAACGAGCGCGCCTTCGTCCGCCGCCCGGGGCCGGCAGCCGCGGCGCCCACCGCCGAAGGAGGCGACGGCGGTTCCGGCGGGGGCGGCGCGCGCTCGGGCACGACGGCCGATGACGCGGCGAGCGGCCGGGGGCGGGGCGGTGGCCGCGGCGAACAGCGGCCGGAACAGCAGGGGCACCGGCAGCGGAGTGATGAAGAGAGCCGGCCCGCACCGGCGGAGCCGCCCGAGCACATCGGCCTCGCCGCGCTCTTCGACAACGCCCTCAACCCGGGAAGCGGCGGCGGGGCGTCGGCCGTTGGGCCGGCGGACCACGCCGCGGGGCACCGCGCCGGTCCCTACAACGGGACCGCCCCCGGCGAGACCGCCCCGCACCGACGGAGCAACGCAAGCGACGGCGCCACCGGACACGCTTTCGACCAGGTGTGACATCCCCCAGGCGCCGACTCGGTCGGCGGCCGGTAACGCTCAGACGCGGGTCGCGTCCTGAACTCCGACCATGATGCGGCGTCCGGCCGGGGTATCGCAGGACGCGTCCGTGATCAGGCGGTCGACGTCGGCGAGGGCTGCGAAGCGCGCGAGCCCCACGTACCCGACGACCGTGCGCGGGGCCAGCACGACCACGCGGCCCGCGGCCTGGACCATCATCCGCTTGGCGGCGCTCTCCACGGGCACTCGCGCGGTCAGTCCGCGCTGCGGGCTGATGCCGTCGGGGGTGATGAAGGCGACGTCGACGCGCAAGCCCTCGAGTCCGGTGGCTCCGGGCCCCCCGACGGTCGCCCCGGCATCGGCGTGGATGCGGCCGCCGATGAGCAGTACCGTCACGTCCTCGCGGGTCATCAGGTGCATCGCGACGGACATGGAGTTGGTGATCACGTTCAGCCCGCACGCGGGAGGCAGGCTGCGGGCCAGGCGCTCGGAGAGCGGGCCGGCGTCGAGGAGGATGGAACCCTCGCGCGGCAGCTCGGCGAGCGCGGCCGCGGCGATGCGGTCGCCGGGGGCGGCTGCGGGACCGGCCGGGTCGGCCGGGCGTGTCGCGGCACCGTCGGGCCCGCCCCCGCCCCCGCCACCAGCAGCAACATCCGTTTGTCCAGGCATCCCGGCCTCCCATCTGTCGGCGGTGCAACGCACGACCGGCGGCGGTCATCGGGCACTGCTCGGCGAATCGGCGCGGAATCCAATGACCGGCAAAGCACCCGCGGTACGTAATCATTACCATGGGTCACAAATGGCCCACAACAGCTAGAAATGCGAACAGGCCACGAAGAAACCGCGGCACCGCACTGAACGCCCCCTTCACTGCAGCGATCCGTCCGCGCCGCCGGGTGCGGCAGGCCGCCTCACCGTCTGCAAGAGGCGCTCTGATCGGCCCCGGAAACGTCGGCGGTCGTTCGGCCCTTACCGAATATCCGCCGACGCATCTACTAGTCAGACGCGCTCTTTCGGCATAGTGTCATCCACCCCACGCTCGCATCGCCCCACAAGGCCCGGACGTCACATCCGCACCGGTCACCAGCTGACGGGCCCGGCCAAATGCGCCGTAGGAGGATCGGGAACGCATGCGTCATCGCCGCGCAGACCCCCAGCACGAGGAGGAACGGCTGCCCGTCGGCCTCGCCGATCTACTGCTGAGGAACAGCCCCGCCGGCTTCGCCGTCCCCGTCGGCGACGGTTGGCGACGGGTCAGCGCCGCCGACTTCCGGCACGACGTGACGGCGGCGGCCAAGGGGTTCGCGGCCATCGGCGTCGACAGCGGCGACCGGATCGTGCTCGCGTGCAGGACGCGCTACGAGTGGGCGGTGCTCGCCTTCGCCGCGTGGGCGATGCGCGGGATCGTGGTTCCCGTCCATCCCCGCATTCCGCTGACCCGGCTCTGGCACATCCTGCACGACGTCCGCGCGAACATGATCATCGGCGACCGTCCCCTGCCCGGCCGCTTCCTCGCCGAGGCGCGCCGCTCACTGCCGCTTGTGCGCGCACTGCGGGTCGGCGGCCCCGCGTCGCCCGGCGACGCACCGGACGCCATGCAGGAGGTGGCCGCGGCCGGTGCCTACATGGACCACTCCGCCGTCACGGAGCGGTCCCGTTCGGTAGCAGCCGAGGACGCGGCCGTGATCACCTACCCCGCCCTGTGGTCGCCGTCCGCGGAAGTGCAGGGAGTCGTACTGACCCACGGCAACCTGCTGGCGTCGGCGGCGGGGCAGCTCAGGGCCGCGGGCCCATTGCTGGACCGGGTCCCCGACGACGAAGCCGACATCCTGTTCCACCTGCCGCTGGCGGGCGCGCCCGGGCAGAGCCTGCTGATCGCATGCCTCATGGCGGGTGTTCGGGTGGCGTTTCCCCCGCCCGCGGTGCACGCGTCCCCGATGCAGCAGACCCGCGCCTACGGTCCGAGCATCGCGATCGCGCGGGCACCGCACATCGAGCGCGCCTTCGACGCGGCGGTCGAACACGCAGTCAAGACCGCCCGCAGCGGCCGCCGGTCGCGTCCGGGCATGCTGGGGCGCGTCTCGCACGCCATGCACGAGTGGCTGTACACGCGGGTCCGGGACCGGTTCGGCGGTCGAGCGCGGTTGATCATCTGCCCCGGCGGTGTGAGCGAGGAGGTGGCGGACTTCCTCACCGGCGCGGGAATGGCCGTGGTTCAGGGGACCGGGATCATCGCGGAGGCCTCGGGGCCGATCGCGGTCCGCGTGCCCGGCCGAACCGTCGAAGGAAGCGCCGGGCGTCCGCTACCCGGGCTGGAACTGCGGGACGGTCCGCGCGGAGAGGTGGAGATCAGCGGGGCCACCGTGTCGCCGGCGTACTGGAATGCGCCCGACCCGTCCCGCACGCCCACGCGCCGCGAGGACGGGTGGCTGCGCACGGGCTTGACGGGGCGGGTCCACCACGACGGGACCGCGTCGCTGGCAGGGCGGACAACCGCCTCCGGCAGGGCGCCCGCGATTGCGAGGGTCCGCCCGCCGGGCGAACCGCCGGCCGAGGAGGAGCCGCGAGGGCCGCGAGAGGCGCCCGGCTCGCAGGGCTCCATCGGCCGCTGAGACGGCCCTTCCGTCCTCCCTGGCTCGGTCGGCAGACCGTGCCTGAGAGCGGCGCTGCGGCGGGCACGTCCGCTCCGCCCTGCGACGCACGCATGAAGCACGGATGCCCAGGTCGCAAAGCACCCGATGAGGACGGTCTCGAACGGACTCCGCAGACACGCTCGTGCTCAACCACACAAGGCCACACAGCCGGTCACCAACGCCAACGACTTCCACATGAGCACGAGACGGTGTTAACGTCGACCACCTCTACTGCGGTGCCGCGCTGACCGCCCCTTCAGCAGATACCGCTCGGGCGAGTTCGGGGAGGAGGTAGGGCGAGAACATGCCGCCATACGGACACGACAGTCCCCAATGGGTCCGCGACACCGCCAAATGGCTCCTCGGCATCGAAATCCCCGAAACCAGCCCCACCAAACTCCGCGCCCTCGCCGAAACACACGACGGACTCGCCACCGCCCTCAGCGAAA
>NZ_JAVREK010000043.1:0-10899 GCF_031845375.1 Streptomonospora wellingtoniae | reverse complement strand
TCATGCCAAGCGTCTGCTTGAGGAGTTGTCTCAGGAAGGTTACGACGTTACTCGGCTCTTGCCTTCCCCGGCAGCGTAATCCCAGGTCAGCGGTGACGTGCAGGCCATTTTGGGAATAGATCAACGGGGGTCCTAGTCCTGACCGCCGAAGGCTCCGATACGGCTGACCATGGTCGTCACGAAGGCGCGGAAGCCCTCCTGCTCGAAGAAGCGGATGTCCTCGGCGCTGGTAGCCAGCGCGGTGAGCTCCAGGTCGCGGATGCCCATTGCGCCCACCTGGCGGCGCAGCTCCTCCAGCAGTCCCGAGCCCACGCCCGTGCCGCCGTGGTCGGAGTGGACCGCGAGGGTCTGCACTACTGCGACCCGCGTTCCGCGGTCCCAGGAGCCCTGCTGGTTCTCCCGGACGGTCACCATCGCGTAGCCGACCGGCGCGCCCCCGCGCTCGGCCACGACGGCGAGGGTCTCGGGTTCGTTCAGCCAGGCCAGGTACTGCTCGCGGCGGCGGCGCCAGGACTCGTCGGCGGTCACTCGGGTGATGATGTCCTCGAGGTGCGGTGCCGTCGCGGCGTGCCGCTCATGCAGCGCCGACCACAGATCGGCGAGCTCGTCCACGTCCGCGGTGCCCAGGTACCGGAAACGCAGTGTCGGAACTCCACCGTGTGATTTGGTCGCCAACGAAGTTTCCATATTTTTTCCACCCGTTCTCAATGCGTCCGCGCACCCCGGTCTCGCTGCGACTGGTCGAGTGGTACAGACCAATCGGCGAGGTGGGCTGTATTTATGACGGTACGTTGCGGTAGTGGCGAGTGTCGGCGCGACACGAGGAAAGGTGCTTGTGTCATAACGCTAGGGAAAAATCTGTCGATTTTGACGACTCTTCTGTCGCCGCATCTCTCTCTCGCTCGCTCGCCTGCCGCCGCTCGACGGCCGGTGGGAACGCGGCTACCCCGCGGGCGGCCCTGCGGAACGTGCGCGCGACAATGGGTGCCCGTTCGGCGGGGTGCCGCCCTCCGGCGTCCTCACCGGGAGTACGACGAGAAAGGCCGCAGTATGAGCGCGCACACGCCCGAGCCCGCCCCCGCAGCCGAACCGAGCCGCGTAACGGTGCTGGCTCCCGGGGGTGTCGGCGGCCTGCTGGCCGGTGCGCTCGCCCGCGACGGGCGCACCGTGACGGTCGTCGCCACCGAGCCCACCGCAGCGCACATCGCACAGCACGGCCTGCGGGTCGACTCCGCCGTCCTCGGCGACTTCCGGGTCGACGTCTCCGCCGCGCCCGCCGCCACCGCGCCCGCCGACGTGCTCGTCGTCGCGCCGAAGGCCACCGCCCTGGAGGACGCCCTCGAACGGGTGCCGCCGCACCTGGTCGAGGGCGCCCTCGTGCTGCCGCTCCTCAACGGCTTCGAGCACATGGCCCTCCTGCGCTCCCGCTACCCCGGCGCCCACGTGCTCGGGGCCGCCATCCGCGTGGAGTCCACCCGTACAGAACCCGGCCGGATCGCTCAGACCAGCCCCTTCGCCGACCTGGATATCGCCTACTCCAAAGCGCCGCCCGAGCGGGTCGACGGGCTGGCGGCGGCGCTGCGCTCGGCCGGCCTGGGGGTGCACCTCAGCGACGACGAGGACGCCGTGCTGTGGCGCAAGTTCCAGTTCCTGCTGGCCACCGCCCTGGTGTGCACGCACAACCGCAGCGACATCGGCACCGCCCGCGCCGAGCGCAGGGACGACCTGGTCGCCGTCGCCGACGAGGTGGCCGCGGTGGCCGCAGTCGGCGGCCCCGCCCTGGACACCGGCCGGGTGGTGGCGATGTTCGAGGCCGCCCCGGCCGCCACCAAGCCCTCCATGCTGCGCGACCTGGAGGCCGGCCGCCGCATGGAGGTCGACGCGCTGGGCGGTGCCCTGCTGCGCGCCGCCGAGCGGGTGGGCGTGGCCGTGCCCGTCGTCGAAGCCCTCGTCGCCGACCTGCGCCGGCTCGACCCCGCGGGCTGAGGCGCCCCGCCCGCCTCGCCCGGAGCGGCCGGGTGTGCACGAGATCACGCCCGCGAAGCGGCGTCGGCAGGTCACCGTGCCTCGGCCGCGTTTCGCGCGGATTACATTGTGAGCATGATCGATGTGCGCCGGTTGCAGTTGCTGCAGGCACTTGGCCAGCACAAGACCGTCGCCGGCGCCGCCGACTCGCTCGGCGTGACCCCCTCGGCGGTGTCCCAGCAGCTGGCGGCGCTGTCCAGGGAAGCCGGCGTCTCCCTCGTCGAGCGGCAGGGCCGCAGGTTCGTGCTCACCGGCGCCGCGCGGGTGCTGCTGGAGCACGCCGACGTCATCTTCGCCGAGATGGAGCGGGCGCAGGCCGACCTCGCCGAGTACGCCGAGGGCCGGGTGGGCGTCGCCCGGGTCGGCTCCTTCGCCACCGGGATCTCCGACCTGCTGGGCCCCGCCGTGGCCGCGCTCCGCGGCACCCACCCCGGATGGCGCTTCGAGATCGTGCAGGCCGAACCCGAGCACAGCACGGAGATGCTGCGCAGCGGCGAACTGGACGTCGCCGTCACCATGTCCTCGGACAGCCTCCCGCCCAGCGGCAGCACGGAGTTCCGGATCGACCCGATCATGGTCGAGCCCTTCGACGCGGTCCTGCCCTACCACCACCCCCTCGCCGCCTCCTCCGGCCTGGAGTTGGCCGCCGACCTCGCCGACGCCGAGTGGATCATGTCGGCGCCGGGATCACCGTGGTACGACTGCGTCGCCGCCGCCTGCCACCAGGCCGGCTTCCAACCGCACGTCGCCCACACCGTCCACGAGTTCAGCGCCGTGTTCGCGCTCGTACAGGCGGGGCTGGGCGTGGCTCTGATGCCGCGCCTGGGCTGGGCCGGGCTGCCGGCGTCCCACCTCGTGGTGCGCACCGTGCGCAACACCGCCCGCCGCCACATCGTCGCGCTCAGCCGGGCCGGCTACAACGCCGGACCCCTGCTGAACGCGGTGCGCGAGGCGGCGAGCAAGGTGCCGGTGCCGTCGGTGGGCCCGATGGCGGCCACTGGCGGCGGCGCCGCCTAGCTCCCGGTGCACACCGTCGATCTTGTAGCCATCGCAAATGGAAATCGTTTTCCTTCACGATAGCTACAAGATCAACGGGGTTCGGGGCCGGGGGGAGTGGGTGCCGCGTCGTCCAGCACCCCGTGCGCGTCCTCCCACAGGTAGCGGGCCAGCAGCGCGATCGGCCGCCACGCCCAGCCGCCGGCGCTGCTCGCCAGCGAGATCCGCCGCGTGCCGCCGAGCTCACCGAGCGGCGAGTGCACGACGCCGCGCCGCGCGGCCGCGGCGAGCTTGGGCATCACGCCCACCCCCATCCGGGCCGCCACCAACTGCTCGACGATCTCCAGGTTGTCGATGCGGTGCCTGATGCGGGGCGCGAAACCCGCGCCCGCGCACATCCGCCGGACCAGCTCGTCCTCGTCGCTGCCGCGCGAGTTCGCGATCCACGAGGCCTCGGCGAGCCCGGACAGCCGCCGGCGGGTCATGATGCGGCTGGTGGCCGCCCCGCCCGAGGGCTGGGACAGCAGCAGCGGCTCCGTACCGACCGGCCGCAGGGCCAGGGTGCGGGGGAAGCGGCGGGGCACCAGGCTGTAGTCGTAGACCAGGCCCAGGTCGGCCGCGCCGGACTGGAGCAGCTCCAGGGCCTCGTCCGGCTCGTGCTCGATCAGCCGGACCTCGATGCCGGGGTGGTCGGCCTGCAGCCGCCGCACCGCCGGCAGCACGATCGGCCCGGCCACGCTGACGAAGCCGACCAGGTCCACCCGCCCCACCGGCTCGCCCTCGCCCGCCAGCTCGGCGCGGGCGGCGTCGACGCGCGCCAGGATGTCCACGGCGTGACGTGCCAGCCGGTGCCCGGCCGGGGTCAGCCGCACCCGCCTGCCGTCGGGCACCAGCAGCTGCGCCCCCGCCTCCTGCTCCAGCACCGCGAAGTGCTTGGAGACCGCGGACGTGCCCATCCCGGTCGTCTCCGCAACCGCGCCCATGGTGCCCAGCCGCTCCAGCTCCACCAGCAGCCGCAGCCGTGTGATATCCATCCACTGAAACTACATGATCGATCCGCCAATGGTCCGTGGACAGAAACAGAAGACGCGAGTGCAATGATCGGATGATCACCTCGCTGCTCTCCCCGGTCCGTGCTGCCCTGGGGCGGATGCCGCCCGCGCTGCTGCTGCTCGGGGGGATGTTCGTGCTGCACACCGGAAGCGCTCTGGCCGTGCGCGCGTTCAGCGATGCCGGCCCGATGGGCGTCACCTGGCTGCGCCTGCTGTGGGCGGCGCTCATTCTGGGCGCCCTGGGCGGGCGCCCCCTGTGGCGTGCACTGCGCACGGCGGCGCCGCGCGACCTCGGTGCTGCCGTGATCCTGGGCACGATCAGCGCGGGGATGATGGTCTTCTACTCCGAGGCCACGGCCCGCATCGACCTGGGCACCGCCACCGCGCTGGAGTTCCTCGGGCCGCTCGCCGTGGCGGTGCTGGCGCTGCGCCGCCGCCGCGAGGCCGTGTGGATCGCGGCGGCCGCGGTGGGCGTGCTGCTGCTCACCCGGCCCTGGTCGGGCGGCGCCGACCCGCTCGGCGTCGTGCTGGCACTGTCCGGCGCCGTGTGCGTGGCCTTCTATATCGTGCTCACACAGCGGGTGGGCAGCACGTTCCGGGCGGTGCACGGCCTGGCCGTGGCGATGGCGGTCAGCGCGGTGCTCACCGCGCCCCTCGGCCTGCCGCAGGTGCTCGCCGCTCCCGACATCCCCGAGGTGCTGGGCGTCACCCTGATGATCGCGGTGCTCTTCCCCCTCGTGCCGTTCCTTCTGGAGATGCTGGTGCTGCAGCGCATGGGGCGCACCGCGTTCTCCACCTTCGGCAGCTTGGATCCCGCGGTCAGCCTGGTCATGGGCATGGCCGTCATCGGGCAGTCGCCCGCCATGATCCAGGCGGCCGGCATGGCGCTGGTGGTGGCCGCCGGGATCGGTGCCGCGCGCGGCGGCCGCTCCGCGCGCTCGGAACCGCGCCGCGGGCGGCCGGCGCCCGCCAATGGACGGCCGCTCGGCGGCGGCGGTGCGGACACGGCGCCGGAGCCGCCTTCGGCGCCGGGCGGCGCCGAGCTCGTCCGCACACCCGAGCGCGTGGGGTGAGCCGGTGCGCGCTCACCCCTCACGGCGTGCGCGGCTCACCGCTCCCGGCGCGCGCCTCCGTACTTCTTGTGCACCGCCTGCTTACTGATCCCCAGGGTCACGGCGATCTCGCTCCAGGTGTACCCCTGCGTCCGGGCGCGCCGCACCTGGATCGCCTCCAGCCGCTCCAGCTCCCCGCGCAGCTCGACGGCGGCGCGCAGTGCGAGCAGGGGCGACTCGCCCCGTGCGGACTCCATGAGCGAAGCGATGCTGTCCTCCTCCATGCCACCCAACCTACGCCGGGACCCACGGGCCCGGCACACACCGGTCTCCGCAGCGCAACGGGTGTCCGCGGCCGGACCCGGCCGCGCGCACCGCCTGCAGCGCGCTTCGCGGCGTACCGGATGCGGCTCTGATGCAATATGGTCGGGCACGATCATGAGTACGAATACCGACCTCGAACTCCTGCGCACCTTCGAGCCGATCCTCGTCTTCACCCGGGGCGAGCTCTTCTTCCCCGCCGACGTCGACGCCTACGTGCGCTGCTGCAGCCTGTGGTGCGAGGACGGCGACGGAAAAGAGTTCGAGGTCGTTCCCGCAGGCGAGCTGACCCTCGACCGCCTCGCCGGCTCCGAGCGCGAGTGGCCCGACTCTGAGAAGCACCTGCGCTTCGTGCAGGAGAACTCGCTGCGCGCCGAGGCCCGCCGCCACCGGCGCACCGCCCGCCGCGTGATCCCGCGCAGCGGCCGCCTCGCCGCTGTCGGCGTCCTCGGACGGATCGTCGACATCCTGATGAAGCTGTCCCTGCTCATCCGCGGCGCCGTGCCTGGCGGAGTGGCCGCCGCGGCCGCCACCCGCTACCGGGACCGGGTCGGCGGCGCCGAGGGCGCGCCGGCGGCCTACTACGGCCGCGTCGTGCGCGAGGGCGGATACACCGCTCTGCAGTACTGGTTCTTCTACGCCATGAACGACTGGCGCTCCACCTACGGCGGCGTCAACGACCACGAGGCCGATTGGGAGAAGGTCACCGTCTACGTCGTCGAGGACGCCCAGGGCCGCACCCGCCCGGCGTGGGTCGGCGCCTCCTCCCACGAGTACTTCGGCGACGACCTGCGCCGCAGCTGGGATGACAAGGAGCTGCGGCGCGAAGGGGACCATCCCGTCGTGTTCGTCGGCGCCGGCTCGCACTCCCACCAGATGCTGCCCGGCGACTACCTGATCCAGGTCGACCCCGCTGTGCTTCGCGGCGTCGTGCGGTTGTGGCGGCGGATGACCCTGCGCTTGTTCCGCGGCGACAGCCGCATCGTCCGGCACGGCATCGGCGTGCCCTTCGTCGACTACGCGCGCGGCGACGGCGTCCGGGTCGGCCCGGGCGGCGACCGCGAATGGGCCGCCCACACCATCGACGACGAGACCCCGTGGGTGCGCGGCTTCCGCGGCCTGTGGGGCCGCGACACAGGCGACTTCTTCGACGGCGAGCGCGCACCCAGCGGCCCCCGGTACGAACGCGACGGCACGGTCCGCTGGTCCTGGGCCGACCCGCTCGCGTGGGTCGGGCTGCAGAAGGTCTCGCCGACCGACAAGGCCGCGCGCGCCGAGCTGACCGCGCACCTGGGCGACCTGGACGAGCGCATCGTCGAGTCCGACGCCGAGATCGTCCGCCGCCGCGACGAGCTGCGCCGGCTGTCGGCGGCCCGCATCGTGCTCAACCACGAGAGCCACTCCCGGAGCCGCGCCGCCGAGTACGACGAGCGCATTCGCGCCGACGAGCGCGATCTCGCCGCCGTCTACCGCAAGCGCGCGATGATGGCCGACGAGCGCGACTCCTGCCGCGAGGCCCTGCGCAGCGACCGGTCCGTGGCGCCCTCGCCCACCGAGCACCTGCACCGGCCCCACCTGCCCTACGCCACCGGCGAGCAGCGCACCACCCGGTTCCTGCACGTGTGGGCGGCGCTGAGCACCCCGCTGCTCATCTTCGCCCTGGGCGGCATGCTGCTGCTGCGCGGCACCTACACCGCCCCGGCGATGATCGGCGTCGTGCTGGCCTTCGCCATGGTCGACGCCGTCGCCCGCCGCCGGCTCACCTCGTTCCTGACCGGCGTGGCGATCCTGGCGCTGATCGTGGCGGTGATCGCGGGCATCATCGCGGCCTTCGCGGCCGACTGGCGGATATCCCTGCTGGTGCCGACCGGCCTGGTGGTCGCCGTGCTGCTGTGGGTGAACGTGCGCGACCTGATCCGGGGCTGAGCGCCCGCGGGAGCACCCCGGGCCGACCGGGAGCAACGTCGGGCCGACTACCTCCTACTCCAGGCCCGAGGCGCGGATCGTGATGTTCAGCCGCCCCGCCTCCAGGCCGAGCCCGGCGGGCGCCGTGCCGGGCCGGGTGCGCGGCACCCCGTGGTAGGCCATCCGCGCCGGACCGCCGAAGACGAACAGGTCGCCGCTGGCCAGTTCCACATCGGTGTAGGGGCGCGTACGGGTGCGGGTGTTGCCGAACCGGAAGACGCAGGTGTCACCCAGGCTCAGCGAGACCACCGGGACGTCGGCCCGCTCGTCGCGGTCCTGGTGCATGCCCATCCGCGCCTCGGCGTCGTAGAAGTTCACCAGCGCGACGTCGTAGGGCGCATCGCCGGGTCCGGGCGGCGCGCCGAATGCGGCGGCCACGCCCTCGCGGGCCAGCTCGCCCAGGATCGGCGGGAACGGCGGCACCGCCTCACCGCCGGGCAGAGCGCGCGAGTAGCGGTAGGGCTCCCAGAACCATCCCAGGGCGGTCATGCGCACGCTCATGCGTCCGCCGCGCGGCATGCGGTGGCGGGACATCCCGCCGGGGCCGCTCGCCCACTCGCGGCAGCGCCGCACCAGGTCGCGCTGGGCTCCGGCGCCCAACCAGCCCGGCAGGTGCACCGCACCGGGCGCGACCTCGACCGGATCGGCGCCGAACAGCGGCTCGCTCACGCCGTCCTCCGTACCGCGGCGGGATCGGCGGCGCCCGCCCCGCGCGTCGTCCTGCCGGTGTGCACCCTCCCATCCGAACACGGCGCCGCGCCCGGGGCAACGCGCGGGGGCCGGCCGCGGCCGCAGGTACCATGGAGACGCGTTGAGTAGCTGAGCGGAACAGGGGAGGTGGGGCCGATCATGGACCAACCTCCCAGTACGGCCTGACGCCGCGTTCCCGTCTCCCGCGGCGGGCGTACCCGTGCGCCCGCGTCGCAGTCCGCTCACGTCCCTGTGCGGGGGTTACCTCATGGCACAACGCAATCCGCTGGCCTGGCTCCCCGGAATCCGGAGCAACCAGCAGTCCCGCAGGACCGGCCGGCCCCGGCCGCCGGAGTACTCGATGGACCCCAGGCCCGACGCCGCAAACGGCCCGACCCCGCCGGTGCAGGACAGCGTCATCGACGCCGCGATCTACCTCGGCGGCGAGCGCCAGGAGGCCCCGACCGAGCTTAGCGACCTCGCTGAGCTGCACCGCCGCACGCCCGACGACGAGGGCGCCATGGTCTGGATCGGGCTGCTGCGCCCCTCCAGCCCCCAACTGCTGGCCGCCGCCGAGGAGTTCGGACTCCACGAACTGGCGGTGGAGGACGCCATCGTCGCCCACCAGCGGCCCAAGCTGGAGCGCTACGGCGACACCCTGTTCGTCGTGCTCCGCTCCGCCCTCTATCTGGACGCCACCGAAGAGGTGCGCTTCGGCGAGCTGCACCTGTTCGTCGGACGGCACTTCGTGCTGACCGTGCGGCACAACCAGGCCCCCGACCTTGCGGCCGTGCGCCGCCGCCTGGAGAGCGACCCCAAGCTGCTCGCACGCGGGCCCGAGGCGGTGCTCTACGGCGTCCTCGACGCGGTCGTCGACGGGTACGCCCCGGTCGTCGCGGGCCTGCAGAACGACATCGACGAGATCGAGACCCAGGTCTTCGAAGGCGACTCCGCGGTGTCCCGGCGCATCTACGAGCTTTCCCGGGAGGTCATCGAGTTCCAGCGCGCCACACGCCCCCTGCTGCCGATGCTGACCTCGCTCGACACCGCCCTGGAGGAGTTCGGCACCGACGAGGAGCTCCGCCGCTACCTGCGCGACGTCGCCGACCACGCCACGATCGCCGCCGAACGCGTCGACGGCTTCCGCGACATGCTGCAGAGCATCCTCGCGGTCAACTCCACGCTGGTCAGCGAGGCGCAGAACGAGGAGATGCGGCGTGTCACGGAGGCCAGCTACCGCCAGGGCGAGCAGGTCAAGAAGATCTCCGCCTGGGCGGCCATCCTCTTCGCCCCGAGCCTGGTCGGCAGCATCTACGGGATGAACTTCACGCACATGCCCGAAATGGACTGGATGCTGGGCTATCCGATGTCGCTGCTGCTGATGCTGGGTATCAGCGTGACCCTCTACGCCGTCTTCAAGTGGCGCCGCTGGATGTGACGGCCGGCGGGAAGCGGCGGCCGCCCTCCGGCGCGCACGCTCCGGACTCCCGCCGGCCGCCGCTTCCCGCCGGGACCCTCACCCCGGCTCCCCGCGGACCGTCTCCTCCTGCTCGGCCCACGCCTTCAGCGATCGGCCCTGGATGGCGGCGGCCATCAGGTCGGGGAACCGGTCGGGGGTGCAGGCGAAGGCGGGCACGCCCAGGGCGGCGAGGGCCGCGGCGTTCTCCCGGCTGTAGGACGGCGCGCCCTCGTCGGACAGCGCGAGCAGCACGACCACCTGCACGCCGGCCGCGGTCATCGACGCCACGCGGCGGACCATCTCATCGCGCACGCCGCCCTCGTAGAGGTCGCTGATCAGCACCAGCACCGAGTCCTGCGGCCGCCCGATCAGCCCTTCGCAGTAGCCCAGCGCCCGGTTGATGTCGGTGCCCCCGCCCAGCCTGGTGCCGAAAAGAACCTCCACCGGGTCGCTGAGCTGGTCGGTCAGGTCGACGACCGAGGTGTCGAAGACGACCATCGAGGTCTTCAGCGCGCGGATCGAGGCGAGCACCGCGCCGAATACCCCGGCGTAGACCACCGACTCGGCCATGGACCCGCTCTGGTCGATCGCCAGCACGACGTCGCGCTGCACGCCCCGGCTGCGCCGGGCGTAGCCCACGAGGTTCTGCGGCACGACGGTGCCGTACTCGGGCAGGTAGTGGGCCAGGTTGCGGCGGATGGTGCGGTCCCAGTCGATGTCGGCGGCCCTGCGCGGCCGGTGGGTGCGCGCCGAGCGGTCCAGCGCGCCCTGTACGACTGAGCGCGTGCGCTGTGCCAGGCGCCGCTCCAAGTCCTCGACGACGCTTCGCACGACCGCGCGCGCCGACTCGCGGGCCGCGTCCGGCATGACCTGGCTGAGGGACAGCAGGGTGCCGACCAGATGGACGTCGGGTTCGACGGCTTCCATCATCTCCGGCTCCATCAGCATGCGCTTCAGGTCGAGCCGCTCCAGTGCGTCGGTCTGCATCACCCGCACCACACTGGAGGGGAAGTAGCCGCGGATGTCGGTCAGCCAGTGGGCCACGGACGGCGCCGACCCTCCGAGGTTCGCGCTGCGCTGTCCGCCGCCGCGGCCGTTCCCGCCTTCGTCGCGGTTGTACAGGGCCGCCAGTGCGGCGTCCATACCGGCGTCGCCTCCGGTGCCGCCACCTCCTCCTCCGCCCAGGCCCCCGCAGGAGGACTCGGCCGCACCGCCCAGCGCCCGGTTGATGTCGGTGCCCCCGCCCAGCCTGGTGCCGAAAAGAACCTCCACCGGGTCGCTGAGCTGGTCGGTCAGGTCGACGACCGAGGTGTCGAAGACGACCATCGAGGTCTTCAGC
>NZ_JAVREK010000042.1:0-13389 GCF_031845375.1 Streptomonospora wellingtoniae | reverse complement strand
AAACATGGCACAAAGAATAAACACGCGCTGTTGAGTTCTCAAGAAGCGACCGCTCATCCGGTACAAGCCCCGGCCCCGCCAATGAAGCGGGCCCGCTCAGACTCTATCCCAAGAGACGGAATCTCCCGGCGAATCCGAGAACCGAATCGTTCGTGTCCGCGAATTCGCTGTGACTTCTTTGAATTTACCAGTCTGCCGCGACACCGCCAAATTGGCCGCCGTTCGGCTCCGACTGGTTCTCCGGAGTCTCCGGTCGCCGATCGCGGCGTCCGGAGCTTCTTCAGTGAGGTTACCAGGCACACTGAATGCGCATGCCTTGATTTCCTAGATCGCGAGTGCGGTCCGGCTCGGACGCCTTCGACGGCTGTCCACCGGCCCGCATCGGCCTACATACGATAGGTTCCGCGCACGGAGACGTCAAGTCAGGCCGGTCGTCCTGCTCCTTGACCGTATGGGGGTGCGGTCGGAGGGTGGATCGGACTCCGGCTCCGTGCTCGCGCGGTGGGTGCCGGCCTCAGGCAAGCCGACGCTCTCCGCGCGGTAGGTCAGGTCCTTCTGTTCCACCGAGGGTCCTGCCCCCCGGTCCCGGTGCTTAAACACATCCGCTAGAGCCGTTGTTCCGGCCCGCATCGCACGCCCGGACACCCGGACCGCCCCCGGCGACGGAGGCAGGAGCCCGCGGGGCCCGTTCCTCCGCCGCCGTTCACACGCTCGGTTCGGGAGCAGGGCCCGGCCGCGCTCAGCCCCGGTCGAGGACCACCCCGCCGACGTTGCGCTTGCCCCGGCGCAGCACCAGGAAGCGCCCGTGCAGCAGGTCGTCCGATCCCACGCGGGCGTCGACGTCGGTGACCTTGGCGTTGTTCAGGTAGGCCCCGCCTTCCTGGATCGTGCGCCGGGCCGCCGATTTGCTCGGCACCAAGCCGGTCTCCGTGAGCAGGTCGACCACCGCGGCGCCGTCCGCCGCCGGACCGGCCGCCGTGGCGGTGGGCACCTCGGCGAGCGCGGCGCCCAGGGTCCGGGCGTCGAGGGCAGCGAGGTCGCCCTGCCCGAAGAGGGCGCGGCTCGCCTCGATCACCTTGCGGCACTCGTCCTCGCCGTGCACCAGCGTGGTCAGCTCCTCGGCCAGGGCGCGCTGCGCGGCGCGGGCGGCCGGGCGCTCCCCGGTCTGGCGCTCCAGGTCCTCGATCTCCTCGCGGGAGCGGAAGCTGAACACCCGCAGGTAGCGCGCGACGTCGCGGTCGTCGGCGTTGAACCAGAACTGGTAGAAGGCGTAGGGGCTGGTGAGGCCCGGGTCCAGCCACACGGTTCCCGACTCGGTCTTGCCGAACTTGCTGCCGTCCGCCTTGGTGAGCAGGTTGGTGGTCAGCCCGTGGGCCGGCCCGTGCGGCTCGTTGCCCTCCATGCGGCGGATCAGGTCGAGGCCCGCCGTGATGTTGCCCCACTGGTCGCTGCCGCCGATCTGCAGCGTGGTGCCGTGGCGGCGGTAGAGCTCGACGTAGTCGTAGGACTGCAGCAGCACGTAGCTGAACTCGGTGTAGCTCATGCCCTCGCCGTCGAGGCGGCTGCGCACCGTCTCGCGCGCCAGCATCTGGTTGACGCTGAAGTGCTTGCCGACGTCGCGGAGCAGATCGACGGCGCTCATGGCGCGCAGCCATTCGCCGTTGTCCACCATCAGGGCGTCGGTGGCCGCGCCGGTCCCCTCGGGCGCGAAGCGCAGGAACGCCGAGAGCTGGAGGCCGAGGGTGCCGACCCATTCCTCGACGGTCTCGACCGAGTTCAGCGCGCGCTCGGCGCTGGGCTTGGGGTCGCCGATCAGGCCTGTGCCACCGCCGACGAGCGCGACGGGCCGGTGTCCGGCACGCTGGAACCGGGCCAGGGCGAGAATCTGGGTGAGGTGGCCGACATGCAGACTGCCCGCTGTGGGATCGAAACCGCAATAGACGGTGACCGGGCCATCGGCGAGCGCCTTGCGGAGTTCGTCAAGGTCGGTGGTCTGCGCGAGGAGTCCGCGCCATTCAAGTTCGTCGATGATGTCGGTCACGGTCGTCTTTCCGTCGTAGGACCCTCCGCGCCTGGGGCGTCGCGGGGCCGTCGTCGTGTGCGGTCGAGCTCCACCCACCGTATCCGCTGCGTCCGATCGGCGCCCGGCGGATATCCGCACACCCGGCCCCTCGGGGACGTTGACATTCTTTTCTAATAGGATTAGCTTTTTGGCTATGACTATTAGCCATCTACTTCCGGCCCGTCGGAGGACCGGCGTGAGGTACCGGCAGCGCCCGGAGCCCGCCGTGCACGCGACCGCCGCCCGCGCCGTCCTCTCCGCTGCGGGCCCGGACCGGGGCGGGCCCGGACTGTCTCGTGGCTAGGGTCGGGCTGACTCCGGCGGCGGTGACCGAGCAGGCCGCGCGGGTCTGCGACGAAGAGGGGTTCGACCGGCTGTCCCTGGCCGCTGTGGCCAAGCGCTGCGGTGTCGCTGTGCCCAGCCTGTACAAGCACGTCGGCGGACTGGAGGCGCTGCGCCGGGAGGTCGGGACGGCGGCGGCCGCGGAGATCGCCCGGGTGCTCGGCGACGCCGCGATCGGCCGCTCCGGCGCCGACGCGCTGCGGGCGGTGGCCCGGGCCTACCGCGACTACGCCCGCACGCGACCGGGCCGGTACGCGGCGCTGCAGCAGGCGCCGCGACCCGAGGACGACGCGGGGGCCGCGGCCGTCTTCTACCGTTCGGTCGAGGTTCTGGCCTCGATCCTCGCGGGTTTCGGCCTCCCCGATGAGGCGCGGATCGACGTCATCCGCTGGCTCCGCGGAACGCTGCACGGCTTCGTCGACCTGGAACTGCGCGGAGGTTTCGGTCTCCCCCAGAGCGTGGACGGCAGCTTCGAGGTCGTGGTGGAGGCGCTGGTTCAGACCCTGCGGAACTGGCCACGGGCGGAAGATCCCGAGCAGGAACCGGACGGATCAGCTGGACTCGGCTGAGCAAGCGTCCGCCGCGCCGCGTCGGGGCCGGGGCCGCCGGCGCGGGGGCCGCCCGGCTTCCGGCGTCGGATTCCGGACATCCGGAGTAAGGGATTGTTCACACCTCGCGTGATTCGCCGATCACCCGCTGTGGGCCAGCCTCGTGGTGTCCGAAAGACCCCCGCTCAGGTTTTGGAGACCCGAATGCCAGGCCCCCTGCGTCCCGCCGCGTCCGCGGCCGCGGCCGTGCTCGCCGCCCTCGCCCTGCTCCTGTCCGCAGCCGCACCTGCCCAAGCGGCACCGGCACCCCCGCCGCCGCCCGGGCTCGCCGAGGCCCGCGACCAGCTCGCGCAGTTGCGATCCGAGCCGGAGGGCTCGTCGTCCGACTACGACCGCGACCTCTTCCCGCACTGGTCGGCGGTCGAGGGCAACTGCAACGCCCGTGAGACGGTGCTGCGCCGGGACGGGTCCGGCGTCGAGGTCGGCACCGACTGCTACCCCGACTCCGGCAGCTGGACCAGCCCCTACGACGGTTTCACCACCTCCGACCCCTCCGAGGTCAGCGTCGACCACATGGTGGCGCTGGCGGAAGCCTGGTACTCCGGAGCCGACACCTGGTCCACCTCGCGCCGCGAGTCCTTCGCCAACGACCTGTCCACACCGCAGCTGTGGGCCGTCAGCATCTCCAGCAACAGCTCCAAGGGCGCTGACGACCCTGCCGAGTGGATGCCGGAGCGCACCGGCGTGCACTGCGACTACGCCAAGAGCTGGATCAACGTCAAGTACGAGTGGGACCTCAGCGCCGACTCCGCCGAGGTCGCGGCGCTGGAGGACCTGCTCGACTCCGCCTGCTGACGCCCGACCGCCCCACACCGCGGCGGCGGTGCGCACCCGATCGCGCACCGCCGCCGCGCCGCTGTTCAGCCGAAGAGCACGTTCTCGCCCAGGTGCTCGGCGATGGCCAGCGACGAGGTCGCCGCCGGGGACGGCGCGTTGCGTACGCAGGAGAACCGGCCGTGGGTGTCCACCGCGAAGTCGTCGAGGAGCTCGCCCCGGCGGGTGAGCGCCTGGGCGCGCACTCCCGCAGGCGCCGGGCGCAGGTCGGCGGAGGTGATCGCCGGCACGAGGCGGCGGGCCTGGCGGGCGAAGACGGCGGTGGAGGCCGAGATCGCCATCTCGCGCGCGCCCATGGTCCAGTGGCGGCGGGCCAGCCGCCAGAACCCCGGTGCCGCAGCGATGTCGGCGAGGTCGCGCGGCAGCACGTCGCGCAGCCGGTAGCCCTCGCGCGCGGCGGCCAGGATCGCGTTGGGTCCGGCCATGACCTCGCCGTGGACGTGCCGCGTCAGGTGCACGCCCAGGAACGGATAGCGCGGGTCGGGCACCGGGTAGACCAGGCCCCGCACGAGGTAGCGGCTGCCGCGCGCCAGCTCGTGGTATTGGCCGCGGAAGGGCACGATGCGGGGTTCGACGGGCGCGCCCGCCATGCGGGCGAGGCGGTCGCTGTGCAGGCCGCCGCAGATGATCACCCGGTCGAACGAGCGACGGACCCGCTCGCCGCCCGGGTCGCCGGTGAGCACCTGGGCCTGGTCGGTGTCCTGGCGCAGCGCGATCACCGGCGCGCCCAGCACGATGCGGCCGCCGGCCCGGCGCACGTCGTCGGCCAGCGCCTCGGCCACCGCGATGAAGTCGGTGGTCGCGGTGCTGGGCGAGTGCAGGCCTGCCACGCCGCTGACGTGCGGCTCGATCTCGCGCAGCCCCGCAGGGCCGAGCCGGGTGACGCCCGGCACCCCGTTGGCTTCAGCGCGGCGCTCGATGTCGTCCAGCCGCACCTCGTCCTCGCCGTCGCGGGCGACCAGGACCTTGCCGACCTCCTCATAGGGCAGGCCCCGCTCGGCGCAGTATTCGCGCAGCAGCGACGTGCCGCGCCTGCACAGCAGGGCCTTGAGCGAACCCGGGCGGTAGTACAGGCCGGCGTGCACGACACCGCTGTTGTGCCCGGTCTGGTGCCGGGCGACCGCGTCCTCCTTCTCCAGGACGGTGACGCGGGCGCCGGGCCGGTTCTGCGTGACCCACCCGGCCAGAGCGAGTCCGATGATCCCGCCACCGATGATCCCGATGCGTTCGATGCTCATTCGCGAAACGTAGCAAGGTGCCGCGCACCGCCCGATGGCCCGCCCCGAAAAGGCGCGCGGCATCCGCACGGAGGCGTCACAGGGCGCGCAGGCCCTCCAGGAGCATGTGCAGGACGTCGTCGCCCGGAACGGACTGGGCATTGGCGCACAGGGTCAGGTCGCCGGCCTCGACCATGTCCGCGATCAGCATCTTGGCCACGCTCAGCGGCAGCCCGACCAGGGCGGCGAGCTCGGCGACGGTCTGCGGCGACGCGGCCAGCCGCAGCAGCGACTCGCGTTCGGGGCGCAAGTGGTCGTCGGGTCCGGGCGGCCGCTGCGCCGAGACGCGGGTGAGCAGGTCCAGCCCACTGGTGGCGTGGGCTCCGTCGATGCCGATGGCGAAGGGTCGGACCAGGCGCCCGGGGTCCACGTCGGCCGCCCCTCTACCCGCGTCCATGGCGCTCTCCGTATCCGTTGCCGGCGCCCGATCGGTGCTCGGCCAGGCCGGCCGATGCGGGAGGCGGCGGTTCGACCCCGGCCGGGGCCCACTCCAGCAGGCGGTCCGGGACGACCACCGTGGCGCTGGTGCCGCCGTAGGGAGACGGGCGCAGGCGTACCGCCACTCCGTGGCGCGCAGCCAGCCGCGCCACGACGAACAGGCCCAGGCGCGGCTCCTCGGGCAGGGCCATCACATCGAACTCCGGCGGCTCACCGAGGACGCGGGCGGCCTCGGCGTAGCCCTGGCCGGTCAGGCCCAGACCGCGATCCTCTACCTCGACGGCGACGCCGCCGCTGACGCGTCCGCAGTTGACGTCGACCGTGCTGCTGCGGGGCGAGAACTGGGTCGCGTTCTCGATCAGCTCCGCCAGCAGGTGCACCACGTCGGCGACCGCGGCGCCGCTGAGCCGGGCGCGCGGGGCGGAGGTCAGTCGGACCCGGTCGTAGTCCTCGGTCTCGGTGATGGCGCCGCGCAGCACGTCGGCCAGCGGCAGTGGCTCTCGCCAGCGGCGGGCGGAGCCGGCGCCGCCGAGGATGATCAGGTTGTCGGCGTAGCGGCGCGCCCGGGTCGCGAGGTGGTCGAGGGCGAACAGGCGGCGCAGGGAGCGGGGGTCCTCCTCGTCGGCCTCGATCTCGTCCAGCATGCGCAGCTGGCGCTGGACCAGGGTCTGGTTTCGGTAGGCGATTCCCAGGAACACGCGGTTGGCGCCGCGCCGGATCTCGGACTCCTTCACGGCGGCGCCGACCGCGGTGCGCTGGGCCGTGTCGAACGCCTCGGCGACCTGGCCGAGCTCGTCGCCGCCGTAGTCCAGCCGCGGCAGCTCCGCCGACACGTCGACGCCGCGCCCGGAGCGGGCGCGGGAAGTGATGGCGGGCAGGCGGGTGTCGGCCATGGCGCGGGCGTCGTCGCGCAGCCGGCGCAGCCGGGCGGTGAGCCTGCGCGAGGAGCGCATGGCCGCGTAGATGGCGGCGGCCCCGGCCGCGAGCGTGAGCGCGCCGCCGGTCGCTCCGGCGGCCAGGCGGAGCACGGCAGCGTTCCACGCGGTCTCCACGGCCCGGTCGGTCTGGGCGGCGGCCATCGCACCCAGTCCGGGTTCGGCCGCGCCGGCCGCGCGGTCCCACTCCTGTGCGCCCACGCCGACCTCGGCGTTCCATCCGGCCTCTGCGCCACCGTCGGATACCGGGGGCCGTGTGACCACGGAGCGGCTGAGCCGCTCGGCGGCGTTCCAGGGCTCGGAGGCCGTGAGGGACTCGTAGCGGCGCAGGGTCGCGCCGCTCATGTCGTCGGAGGCGTAGGCGAGGGTGTCGCGGTAGGAGGCGGTGAGGAAGGTGAAGTGCGCGGTCTCCTGGTAGCCCATGCCGCCGGCCGCGATCGAGCCGGCGAGCAGGGCGTCGGAGCGCGCGAACTGCTCATGGGCGGTGGTCAGGCGCCGGGCCAGCTCGGCTTCGGGCCGGCTCGCACCCCGCTCCAGAGGGCGCAGCAGGGCGCCGGTGGCGGCGGCGGTCGCGTCGACGAGGTCGCTGTAGGAGTTCAGAGCCGTGCTGCGGTCGGCTCCGCCGCCGTCGACCTCGGCCCGCAGGTCGTCGAGGCGGGCGCTGCCCGGCGCGAAGGGGCGGGTGCCGGGCAGCGGCTCGCCCTGCGGGCCGGGTCCGAGGCCGGAGGCGAACTCGTGCGCCCGCTCCGCGGCGCCGTCGGTTCGCTCGCGCTGGTCCTCCAGTGCGCGGCGCACCTGCGCGTCGCCGGGCTCGCCGAGGTGCACCTGGGTGAGGCGACGCTCGCTGCGCAGGTCGTCGGCGAGGCGGTCGAACGCGTCGATGCCGTCGCGGCCGTTGGCGACGGACAGCAGCAGCGATCCCGCCTGGTAGGTCTCGACGGCCGCCGTGGCCGCCCACAGCACCAGGAAGCTGACGCTGGGTATCAGCACGATACGAGTGAGCTGCCTGCGTATGGTCGGTCGATGTGCGTCCATGGTCCCCCCAACCTGGAACCCAGACGCTACCGAAGTTCGGTCTCTCCGTGTTGCGGAATGGTCACATTCGGTGAAGCGAATGGTGCGGACCCCGCCGTCCTCGGCGGCGCGCGTGCTCGCGCCACCGAGGGCAGCGGGCGTCGGTCAGCTCTCCGGGCGGTGGCGCGAGCCCACCGGCGCGGGGATGTCCTCGGCCGTCGGCGGGGTCTCGGCGCCCAGGGTGTTCAGCACCTCGGCGTAGCGCAGCGCGGCGATTTTGGCGAGGGTGCTGCCCGCGCCGAGCGGAGCGCTCGCGCGGGCGCCGTAGTGCTGCGCGAGCTGCTCCAGGCGGGCGGCGGGGACCTCCGGGCCCACCACGCTGGGTGCGATGACCGGGCGCGCGCAGCCGGCACTCGACAGCTGGTGGAAGGCGTCGTCCATGCTCGCCCGGTCCTCGAGGTCGGCGGGCAGTACGGTGATGCCCAGCCGCGCCGCCAGCAGCACCGCGGTGACCCCGGCGGCGTTGACGGCCTCGGCGCCGCCGACCGATCCCACGACGACGCCGTCGGTCATCTGTGTGCCGGGGGCCACCACGCTGATCAGGCGCATCCGGTCGGCGCGCACGAAGCCGGCCTCGGCCAGCCGCAGGTGCAGCGTCTCGGCGAGCATCGGGTGGGGGCCCAGCGCCTCGGTGACGCGGGCATCGGCGCCGGCCTCCTCGACGGCAGCGGCAACAGCCTCCGCAGTGGGCCGGTGGGGACCGGTGACCAGCGGGACGACGACGCCGCGCAGCGGGTGGTCGTCGCGCTCCTCCAAGTCGGCGAGGGCCTCGACGAGGTCGCCGCTTCCGGCGCGGCCGTGCTTGATGGTGACCTCGGGCCGGTAGGAGCGGACGAGGCCGGCCATCTGCTCGCCGATGCCGACGCCGTCGGATCCGTCGGCCTCGTCGGCGTCGGCGGGGACGGCGAGGACGAGAGTCGGGGTCCCCACCCAGCTGTCGAAGGACAGCGGATTGCGGTGCCGGCCGGAGCGGCGCCGCGGAAGATCCCGAGGGGGCAGTCTGTCCGGGTTATGCATGCTGTCAGGGTTCACGCGAAGAATGCTAACGACTAGTGAGTGATGATCTCGCCCGAAGCCCGGTCTCCGTCGCCGGAATCGGCGCCGGACCTCGGACTGCGGGGGGATCTCGGGCAGGAACGTGGGCCTATGGTAGCGGTCTGCCGGTCGCCGCCGGGCTGCGCCGGCGCATCACGTGCTCCACGAGTGCGAGGAGGACCGCCTTGCTCGACTCGCGGTCGCGGGCGTCGCTGAGCACGATGGGGACGTCCGCGCCGACGTCGACCGCTTCGCGGACCTCTCGGGTGCCGTAGTCGTGGGCGCCGTCGAACAGGTTGACGGCGACGACGAAGGGGATCCGGCGCCGCTCGAAGAAGTCCACCGCCGGAAAGCAGGTGTCGAGCCGCCGGGTGTCGGCGAGCACTACCGCGCCGAGGGCGCCCTCGGCGAGCTCGTCCCACATGAACCAGAATCGGCCCTGGCCCGGCGTACCGAACAGGTAAAGGACGACCTGCTGATTCACGGTGATGCGCCCGAAATCGAGGGCGACGGTGGTGGTGGTCTTCTCCTCGACGCCGCCGAGGTCGTCGACGCCCATGCTGGCCTCGGTCATGACCTCCTCGGTGCTCAGCGGCGCGATCTCGCTGACCGAGCCGACGAGTGTCGTCTTGCCGACGCCGAAGCCGCCGGCCACCAGGATCTTGACGGCCAGCGGGATGTGCCCGCCGGGATCGCCGCCGGGGCCCGCGCCGGGGGCCGTGCCGTTGTCAGAGTCTGCGGATGCCATCGAGTACCGCCTGCAGGACGCTCATGTGGGGTGGGTCCGAAGCGGGCATCGGTGCACGGGCGAGGACGTCGCCGTAAGCGATCAGGTCGCCCAGCAGCACCTTTACCACTGTCATCGGAAGGTCGAGTTGCGCCGATAGCTCGGCGACGGACACCGGTCGGCCGCACAGCCGAAGGATCGCGGCGTGCTCGGGCTCCAACGGGCCCCAGTCCACCCGCTCCCGAGTGGCCACCACGATGCTGATCATGTCCAGCCCGGCCTCCGCCGGGCGGGTGCGGCCGCCCGTCACGGTGTAGGGCCGGACCAGCGGTCCGGCGGCTCCGTGCCGCGGCAGCGCCCCGTCGTGGCCGCCGCGCTGGCGCCGGTGCCGCACGAGCTCCTCGCCCGCGTCGCGGGAGCGTGCGCCGCCCACCGGGGCGGAGGAGCTCCACACCGCCTCGGTGCCGGGAGCGGCGTCCCAGTCGCCGAGGGGTGCCTGGGCGCGGGGAGGGGGTTCGCGCTCGGCCGCGGTCTCGCGGACGTGGGCGGGGCGCTGCCCGCCGCGGCGGTGCTCGCCCGCGCCCCTCATGATCCGGAGCTCCCCGCCGCCATGGACTCGGGGAACCGGGGTGCTGAGCTGAGGAACTGCCCGACCCGCTTGATGCGCATGTTCATCTCGTAGGCGATCAGGCCCACGTCGGCGGTCTCATCCGCGAGCACCGCCAGGCAGGCGCCCTCACCCGCCGCGGTCACGAACAGGTAGGCGCGCTCCATCTCGACGACCGTCTGGCGCACGGCTCCACCCCCGAACTGCCGACCGGTGCCGCGGGCCAGGCTCTGGAATGCGGAGGCGACCGCGGAGAGGTGCTCGGCGTCTTCGGGGGTGAGTCCGCGGGACCGCCCGATGAGCAGGCCGTCGGCGGACAGCACGATCGCGTGCTCGGCGCCGACGACCCGGTCGACGAGGTCGTCGAGCAGCCAGTTCAGATCGCCAGCAGCGTGGTTGTTCTGCATCATCATTCGCTCTCTCCCGTGTGTAGGCCCGCCGACCGCCCTGCCGGGCGCTCCCCTGCCGCGCCGACCGGCGCGGGCGGCCGTCGGGCTCCCCCCGTGTCATCGCCCGGACCGCCGGGACGATGCGCTCCTGCCGGGTCGTCCGCCGCGCGCGGATCGGGGCGGTGCCCGTCGACCGGCTCGGCGGGCACGGCCCGTTCTCCGGCCTCGGACACGTCCGGCCGCTCCGCGTCGTCGGACTCCTCGCGCCCCTTGCGGGTGCCGATCTGGAAGGCGCTCATCATCCGGCGGGCGTCCTCGGGTGCGCGAGCACGTGCGGGGGCCTCGCAACCCGGGTCGGCGGTGTCCCCCGGGTCGGGCTCCTGGCGCAGCTGCGGCGCGAGGTTGGCCTGCCGGCGGCGCCGGGGCAGGGACGGACGCCCGCCGTCGCCACCTTCGGCCGGCGGCGGAGCGGCGGCGCCGCCCTGCCCCGGTGCGTCGTGTCGATCGGCCGACTCCCGCTGCGCGGGACCGTCGCCGATCTCGGCGGATCCGTGCCGCGCTGAGGCCTCCCGGCGAACCGGCAGGGCGCGCTGGGGGGACCCGTCCAGCCGGCCCGGCTCGGCCTGGACGGCGCCGGACGGCTCGTCGGCGGCGCGGCGCCCGGCGGCGCGCACCGCGGTGAGCACGTCGCCGTCCGTGCGGCCCGGATCGGTGGGCGCGGGCGCGCCGCCGCGACGCTCCGGCCCCGAGGCCTCGGCCTGCGAGATCAGCGCCGCGGGGACGAGGACGACCGCGCGCGTGCCGCCGTAGGGCGAGGGGCACAGCCGCACACCGACGTCGTGCTTGGCCGCCAGCCGGGCCACCACGAACAGGCCCAGCCGGGAGTCCTGGTTCAGCGCCATGACGTCGAACTCGGGCACCTGTTCGAGGGTCTCGTTGGCCGCTTCCAGCACGGAGGCGCTCATGCCCAGGCCGCGGTCCTCGATCTCCACGGCGACGCCCTTGGGCACCACCTCGCTGTGGATGTGCACCACGGTGTGCGGCGGAGAGAAGGCGGTGGCGTTCTCGACGAGTTCGGCCAAGAGGTGGATGACGTCGGCGACGACCGAGCCCGACAGGGAGAGCTCGGGTACGCCGCGCAGTTTCACCCGGGTGTACTCGTCGGTCTCGGAGATGGCGCCGCGCAGGATGTCCACGAGCGGGATGGGGTTGCGCCAGCGGCGGCCGGGGCGCCCGCCGCCGAGGATGATGAGGTTCTCGGCGTTGCGGCGCCCGCGGGTGGCCAGGTGGTCGAGGTGGAAGAGGTCTTCGAGCAGGTCGGGGTCGTCCTCCTCGCGCTCCACGCGGTCCAGCAGCTGGAGTTGGCGCTGCACCAGCGACTGGTTGCGGTGGGCGATGGCGAGGAACACCCGGTTGGCCCCGGCCCGGGTCTCGGCCTCCTTGACGGCCGCGCTGACGGCGGTGCGCTGGGCGGTGTTGAAGGCGTCGGCGACCTGGCCGACCTCGTCCGTGCCGTGGTCGAGGCGGCGCAGCTCGGCGTCGAGGTCGACCGGTTCGGCGTCGGAGAGCCGCCGCACGATGCGGGGCAGCTCGTCGCGGGCGAGGCTGAGCGTGTCGGCACGCAGGCGGCTCAGCCGCGCGGTCAGCCGCGCCGCCGAGCGGGAGGCGACACCGTAGGCGACGGTCCCGGCGAACAGGGAGAGGATCCCGCCGCCGAGCGCGAGGTTGAACATCCAGGTGCTGGCGGCGTCGGTGGCGGCCATCACGGAGTGGACCTGCGCGTCGGCCAGGTCGACGAGGTCGGCGTTGACCTCGTCGGCGGTCGAGCGCCAGCCGTCCAGCCCGTCGGGGGCGCTCCGGTCGGCGGCCCCGGCGCCGGTCACGGGATCGACCTCGATCTCGGGCTCGTAGCCGATGACGGTGTCGGCCAGGTCGTTCATCCGCTCCCACGCGGGGCCGGCGACCATGCGCCCGTGCGCCCGCTCGGCCTCGCCCTCCAGGGCGTGGGAGAGGCCGGCGAGGCGGCTGCGTGCGCCCTCGATCCGGGAGGCGAACTCGGTCTGCCGGCTGATCTGGAGGCTGTCGGCGGCGAGCGCGCCGCTGAGCAGCGCGTCGGCCCGGGTGAACGACTCTTGGGCGCGGATGAGGCCCACGGCGTCGGCGCCGGCGGAGGCGGAGGGGCCGTCGTCGAGGTTGTGGGCGATGGAGTCGTAGAGGCGGACGGCCTCGGCGATCATGCCGTCGTAGGCGGTGAGGGCCGCCTGCGGACCGGTCTCGCCGGCCGTGAGGGCGTCGCGGACGCCCGTGCGCCCGTCGATGCGGGCGAGGTACTCGTCGGCGATGCGGGCCGTACCTGCCTCGGAATGGCCGCGCAGCCCGCCGGCTCGGGACTCGACCTTCTGAAGCGCCTCATCGGTGACGGAGGTCTGGCGGCGCAGCGCTTCGGCGCCGTCTTCCGAGGGGGCGCTGGCGTACTCGGTGGCGAGCCTGCGCTCGCGCTGGAGCTCCACGACCGCGTGGTAGAGCTGGACGCCGGTGCGCCCGTCGCCGGTGGCCACGCGCAGCGAGACCGCCTGGGTCAAGGTGGCCGTGCTCAGCACGGCGAACAGCGCCAGGAACGTGACGCTGGGAATCAGCACGATCCTGTTGAGCTGGGCTCTGATACCGCGATCGGAGCCGCTGTGCTCGCTCATCGAGTTCCCCCCACGACGCGTACGCGGACGCGGGCACCGGATCCGGATCCACGCGGCGAGCGCTCCCATCGCCGGCCGCGGACTCGGGCCCCGACGGGCTGGCGCCTCCCCTGCCACGACGCTCCTCAGTCACGACATGCGCAGGAGCGAATACCCGTGGTGCCCACTGTCCAGGACGCTACAGCACCGGCTTCGGCCGTGCCGGGGGTTTGGGCGAAGTCCCGGGTGAACCGGGGTGGCGCTGGGAGCGGTGGGAGGCACGGGCCGGTCGCGGCGGCCCCCGCACTCCGGCCCCCGGGACCGGACCGCGCAGACGTCGGGCGGGGATCGGGCGGCCGTGCGGGCCGCCCCATCCCCCCCCCCCGGTT
>NZ_JAVREK010000041.1:0-13958 GCF_031845375.1 Streptomonospora wellingtoniae | reverse complement strand
CCCGGTCGTTAAGCCTCTTTGCGCCGATGGTACTGCCTTCATGGTGGGGGTGGGAGAGTAGGTTGCTGCCGCATTTTTTGTTGGGGGGTTCCGTTTCGTGCGGAACCCCCCATTTTTTATGCCCGGATGCGATGCAGCCGGGTCATTCCAACAGCCGGACGGGTCTTTCGGAGGCGCAAGCGAACGGTTCCCGTTCGCCCGCTACTCCCCCGGCCCTTCCACCGCAGCGGACAGGTACTCCTCCCAGGTCTGCCGTCCGTCGGCATTTCCCGCCGCCAGGTTCGCCCCGCTGCGAAAGGCGCGCGCCACCTCTCCCGGGAACGGGATCTTCTTCACCGGACGGCTTCGGCCCCGGATGCTCTCGTAGGAGGTTGCCAGGCTCTCGACCGAGCGCACCTCCGGGCCTCCCATGTCGACCGCTCGCCCTCCGGGGCCCTCCCTGGCGATATCGACGAGGCGCCCGGCCACCTCGTCGGCGGCTACCGGTTGGAACCAGAAGCCCGCCGGGACGGGAACGACAGGCAGCCGTTCCGGCTGTCCGAGGAGCCAGTCGATCAGCTCGTGGAACTGGGTGGCGCGCAGGATCGTCGAGGGGAGCCCCGACTCCTCGATCAGTTCCTCCACCGCGAGCTTGCCCTTGTAGTAGCTCAGCGGCACGTAGTCGATGCCGACGATCGATATGTAGATGAAGTGCCTTACCCCTGCCCGTGCTGCAGCGGTGATCACGTTTGCGCCGGCCGAGACCTCCCCCAGGGATGAACCGGCCACGTGTGCGCAGTGCACCACCGTGTCGACGCCCGTGAGGGCTTGGTCGAGCCCTTGGTCCGAGGCGAGGTCGCCGGTGATCCACCTTGCCCCGTCCCCCTGCGTGGGCGCCGCCCGGCGACTGAGGACGCGGACTTCCGTGTCGTCGTCGTCCGCCAGGCGGCGGACGATGCGGCGCCCGAGTGTCCCCGTCCCGCCCGTGATGAGTATCGGTGTCGGGTTGTTGGCCATGGCAGAGATTCTCCTTTGAGGTCGCCTGCCCGGGTGCCGCCGCGCCGTCCGGCGCGCGGTCCGCGTTCGCTGCACTCCGCACCGGTAGCCGTCGCACCGCTCCCCCGGTGCTCGGTCGCCGTATCCGGCGCCTGGATGCCCGCCTCCGGCGAGCGTCGCCGGCACCGGGCTCCGACAGGGACAGGGGGCAGAAGCATGCAGGAGATTGGCGACGGTTTCCGGCTCTTCCCAGTGCCCTACCCGCTTCGGCACAAATGTGTGTCCTCACCATGTGAATAGGCGCAACGAAGGGTTAACCCCTGGCATGGTTGTCGTTGCGACGACAAGTCCAGGAAGTCCAGGAGGGATTGAGCGATGCCGCTCGCCGTGGACGATGGCCGTCTCCGCGCTGCACGGATGCACGCGCAACTGCTCATGGGACCGCCCGCCGCGGGCGTCGTCGGCGCCGTGCGGGGAGCGGCGGCGCTACAGGCGCAGGACGCTCAAGCGTTGCGGTTGGCGATTCGCGCCCGGACCTCCGGACTGACCACCGCCGATGTGCGCAGCGCGGTGGCCGAGGAGCGCTCGATCGTGCGGACGTGGGCGATGCGGGGCACGTTGCACGCGCTGCCCGCCTCGGACGCCGGTTGGATCGTAGACCTGTTGGGCCCCGTCTTCGTCCGCAGGTTCCGCAGGCGCCGCCTCGAACTCGGGCTGGACGACGAGCTGTGCGAGCGGGCCGAGTACGTGATCCGCGACGTGCTGGCCGGCGGCACGTGCTTGACGCGCGAACGGCTGGTCGAAGAGCTGAACAAGGCCGACGTGCCCGTACCGGCCGACGGTCAGGCGCCCGCTCACCTGATGGCCTACGCGGCGATGCGCGGCGTGGTCTGCCGCGGACCGGACACCTCGGGTGGCGACGGGGGCGAGCCCACCTACGTCCTCATGCGGGAATGGGTCGGGGCGTGGGAGGGGCGCGACACCGGTTCCGCGCTGGCGAAGCTGGCGCGTCGGTACCTGTGGGGCTACGGGCCGGCTGGGCTGGAGGATTTCGCGGCCTGGTCGGGACTGCCCGCGCCGATGGCGCGCCGCGGATGGGAGCTTGTGGCCTCCGAGGTCGCCGAGGTGACCACGGACCGCGGGCCCGCGTGGGCGCCGCGGGAGTTCGCCGAAGTGCTGCCCGCCGCCGGGCCGACACCGGCCCTGCGGCTGATCGGCGCCTTCGACGCGTGTCTGCTGGGCTACAGGGGGCGGGATCTCGCCGTGCCGCAGCGGTACAAGCGGCAGCTCGCGCCGGGCGGCGGGATCGTGCATCCGGCGGTCCTGGTGGACGGCCGGGCCGTTGCCCGGTGGCGCTGGGGGCACGGGCGTGAGTCGGTGGTCGTCGAGCCGTTCGAGCACCTGTCCGCGGAGCTGCTCGGACAGGTGGACGCGGAGGCGGCCGACATCGGCCGGTTCCTACGCGGCGAGCGGCTGCGATTGGACGTGCGGGAGGCGGCACAGGCCGAATGACGGTGCGCCGCAATCGCCGGTGCGGAACAGGCGAGCCGGGGACCGTTGCCGGACCGACGCCGGGCCCGCCCAACGGCGTCGCCAAAGGTTCGGCACGGCGGTCACCGCGGCCGGCGAACGCGGCCGGACGCAGGCGTCCGTATTGCGCAGCGGAGCGGAGCGGGTGTGAAGCAGGCGAACCCGGGCCGTTCAGCGCCCGACACGCGCCACCGCACGCGGGAGGTGGAACCCCACCCGCGTGACTCTGATCAGGATTCGGAGGGCATCAACGGGGTTGAGAGCTAGTCGTCCTCGGGCTCGGCACCCGCTGGGCTGTCCATAAGCTGGCGCACCAGCGCCATGAACTCTTCGTCGCTCATCGCGGCCCAGTCCACACGCTCGTTCATGGTGGCCGGATTCCCCGGATTCAAGATCAATAAGCCTGAATAAGCCCCTGCATGGGCTAATTCCCGGTAAACGATTGTGCCGTGCGATGTCTTTCGAGCGCACAGGTACAGGCGAGGCGTGAGATCGTGCCGCCGGGTCCGGCCGGGTGCGGCCATCGCGGTGCGCCGCGGTCGGCGGGCGTCAGAACCGGCGGTTCACCGCGCCGCGGCACTGGGGGCAACGGCAGCGCTTGTTGTAGCCGGTCAGGGTTCCGTGGGCGATGTCGGGGTCGCGCTCGGCGGTGAGGGTGGCGTCGAGCTGCTCGCCGAAGGTGGTGAGGATTCGCGCCGCGGAGAACACGCGCTGTGGACTGACGCCGAGGTCGCGGGCCGCGTCGTCGATGTGGACACCTTTGCGCAGCTTGGCTATGAGGCGCGAACGAGTCGACGGGGGAAGCTCCTCCTCGGCGTTCGCGATCAGCTGCTCGGTGTCGTCGATCGGTTGGCTCATTGGGTTCCTTCACCTGTGCACGGGGGCGTGCTCCCGTCGGTCCTTCTGCATCGTACGCGGTCCCCGCGACGGTTCGGCGCGGGGTCGTGGCCGACTGTGACGGTCCGGCCACAGGGAACAGGGGCGACGGACGAGGTCCGGAATAGAGGCGGCCTCGGGCATGGTTCCACCGTCGGGAGAGGCCGCTCCGGCTACCCCCGGACGAGGTGCGCCGTACCCGGTCAGCGACAAGACGGCGCGGTTCGGAGGGGTCATGGCCTGGCTGCTGCTCGTCCTGTCCGGTCTGCTGGAGAGCGTCTGGGCGACCGCCCTCGCCGCGTCGAACGGCTTCACCCGCTTGTGGCCGTCCGCCGTGTTCGCGGTCGCTCTCGCGCTGAGCATGTCCGGCCTCGCGCTCGCGCTGCGCTCGATCCCGGTGGGTACCGGGTACGCCGTCTGGGTCGGCATCGGCGCGGTGGGCACGGCGATCGCGGGCATGGTGTGGTTCGGCGAGGCGGCGAGCGCCGCGCGGATCGTCTGCCTGCTGCTGATCGTCAGCGGGATCGTCGGGTTGAAGCTGCTGCACTGAGCCCGCGAGGGGCGGCCGGCCCGGAGGTGCGACTCTGCGGTGCGCTCCGCCGCATTCGGCTGTGCGCGGGAATGCGATCCGGGCAGCACCGAATCCGCGTTCCACGATCCGGTCATCACTCGTCGGCGGCCCGATCCGAGGGCTGTGCTCTCTCGCAATTCTCCCTGGTCGCACGCCGCCACTTCCGAAACGCCCAGGAGCGGGCGCGGCAGCAGCCGTCGGCGAATATCCCGTGGTCGGACGCTGATTTCTAGAAACGCATTGCTAGAGGCTAGACCGAGTGCTTCTCTGGAGCCACGTAGCCAGTACTCAGCGTGTACGGGACGGGCGCCATGACCAGCCCCACTGTTCGCCGTCGGCGGCTCTCCGCGGAATTGCGCCGTCGCCGCGTCGAAGCGGGAATGACACTCAGCGATGTGGCCGATGTCCTCGAATGGTCTCCCGCCAAGCTCGGGCACATAGAGACCGGTATCCGGAAATGGCCGTCCGTGATGGAGGTCTCCGCGCTGCTGAAGTTGTACGGGGTCACCGGCGGTCAGCGCGAAGCCATCCTCACCATGGTCCGCGAGTCGCGGCTGCGCCCCTGGTGGACCGAGTACGAGGACGTGATCTCCTCCGCCTACGTAGGCAACGAGGCAGGTGCCGTCGCGATCGAGACCTACGGCGGGATGCTCGTGCCGGATCTGCTGCAGGTACCCGAGTACACGGCGGCGCTGGCCCGCTCGCAGGGGTACGGCGACCTCGGAACCGAACGCATGGTCGCCGCGTTCCTGAAGCGCCAGGAGGTACTCGAACGCGACACCCTGGAGCGTTACCACGCGATCGTGGAGGAGGACGCGCTGCGCAGGGTGAGCGGCGATTCCGCCCTGCTCCACGCCCAACTGCGCCGTCTCATCGACCTCGGTCGGCGCCACGACCGGGTCGTCATCCGGCTGCTGCCCGGCTCCGCGGGGCTGCACTCGGGCAGCGCCGGCCCGTTCACCGTGTTGGAGTTCGACGAGGGCGAGGCGTCCCTGGCGTTCGTCGAGGCGACCCACGGCGGCGGGATCGTCGAATCCGAGGACGGCGTCGCCGCTTGCCAGGACGTGTGGTGCCGCCTGGTCGCAGCGACCAGTTCACCCGAGGCCACAGTCACGACGCTCAACCGCCTCGCCCTGCTGACCTGAAGCCCCGGCCGCATCGGGCGGGAACGCGCCGCCGGGTTGCTAGTCTGCGGGGGAGACAACCCCATAAAGTTCTCTAGTGGCGCCTACCGCACAGCAGACGGGAAGCCCGGCAGGGAGCACTCGGCCGCCCTCCCCGACCCGCGGTGGCGTACACGTCCTATTATCACGATCCGAGACCAAGAAGGGGTGCACACCATGAAGAAGATCATCGTCCTGGTGCTGGTGGCGCTCGGTGCGTTCGCCGTCTACCGCAAGATCCAGGCGGACCGCGCCGAGCTCGACCTGTGGACCGAGGCCACGGCCGGCGACAACTAGCCGGAACGGTCCGACCGGCCACGGCGCGGTACACGCGCCGGTGGCTACTTCGGCGTACCCGGAGTCGTGGGCGGACGTCGTCCCCTGCGGCCCCCACGCTTCTGGGACCGCCTGCGAGTGGTGCCTCCTCCACCCCGAGCGCTACGCCGGAAAAGAGCGACCGGCACTGCCCGCCACGCGGTATGATCGACACTGATCAAACCGGGGCCATAGCTCAGCTGGCAGAGCGCCGGTTTTGCATACCGGAGGTCAGGGGTTCGACTCCCCTTGGCTCCACGGTTGTTTTCGCTGGTAAAGCGAACACACGACGGCCGCCCGAGGTTCACCCCGGGCGGCCGTCGTGTGTCTGATGCACATTCACCTCCGCGCCCGAGGCGATCGCCAGCGAGGCGGCCGTGGGCCGGAGCTGCGCGCGGTCGGATTGAGGAGTCGACTGCGGCCCCGAAGGCGAGTGCGGGTGTGCGGACCCGCCGGGGGTAGAGCGGTGTCCGCACACCCGCGAGCGCGCGGCCGGCGGGAAGGCCGTTGACGGGGCGACCGGCCGCGCGGGCCCTGCCTACGCGTGGGGCGGGATGTCCTGCCAGTACACGCCGTCGGCTATCTCGGAGAGCTGATCAGCGATCCAGGGCGAGGAGAGCAGGGACCGGGACGGGCGACCGGCCCGCGCCGGAGGCTCTTCGAGCTGCTGGACGAACCGCTCGACATCGGGTTCGGTCAGTGTCGGGGCGTGCTCTGCGTCGCGGTCAACAGCAGTGGCGAGCCACAGGTGCTCGGTGCGCCGGATGCTCCAGCGTTGGCCGTAGCGCGAGCGCAGCAGCGCGAGCAGGGCCTCGTTCGGGGCGCTCAAACCAGCACCCCCGACCCCGCCCCGGCCAGGGAGACGGCGGTAGCGCGGCGGCGTTCCTCGCGCCGAGCCCGTTCGGCCGCTTCACGTTCGCGCATGCGCCGCTCGTGGGCGAGCACATAGGGGCGGACGTAGGACGCCCGAATGCGGTCGCCCACATACAGAATCTCGCCGGCCGCACACGGCGCTTCCTGCACCAGGCACCCGGAAGAACCCCTCGTCCGGCTTGGACACGCCCCAGTCGTCGGATGTGGCGATCATGTCGTTGGGCAGGTCGAGCGAACGCAGGATGCCACCGGCCCGCACGGTCTGATTGCCCGCGATGCCGACCCACAGCCCTTGCTCCCGCAGCTTCGCCAGCGACGGCTGCACGTCGGAGTAGAGGTCAGCTTCGCCGAAGGTCTCGGGTTGCCCGGCCTCAGCCCGTTTCTGCCGCTGCTCGGCCAGGTCGAAACCGGGGTGGAAGACCTGGAACGTCTCCCGGTAGTCGAGCCCCCGAGCGATGATCGCCCCGAACATCGCCGAGAACGTATGACGCGGCACCCCGAGCCAGTCAGCCCACGTCCCGTACTTGGGTGGTCGGCCCAGCGCGACCGGGCACCTCGGGTCGAACCGCGGTTGCGCGCCGATTGCGCACGCTGTGGAGGCTGTAGATACTGGTTGCATGGGCCGATCCGACGTCGTGGGCATTGTTCTCGTTCCGGGCCAGACCGTTCGGGCGGAGGTCATCGACCACCAGCCATGGGGCATGTCTGCCCGGATCATCGGCCATGAGGACGTCAACGCGTCCATCGACGCTGCAGCCATCGACAGCCCATCGGGATCACCCATCGCGCTCCCCGAAGAACGCCCGATCCGAGGAGCAGTGGTCACGGCCGTTGTCCAGCAGATCCGCGGAGGGGCGTCGTCGTCCGGCTACGTTCGCCTGACCCTGCGCGCAAACGACTTGGCCGAGTTCCAGTGGCACTGCGACTTCTGCATGACGCCTACGACGTTGAGTCCCGGAGGCGACGGAGTGGTCATGACGGTCAGAAGCGCCGAAGGACCCGGAGGCCAGACCGTAACCACGCATCGAGCATGCCTCGTGGATGCCTTGCACCCGGAAAGTGTCGAACGGGCCCGCGTCACCAGGGTCGGCTATGGGCAGGACACCGGGTCCCGCTGACTCGCCCGCCGCACCCCTTCCGCTGAGGGGAGCGTGCACCGTGCACGGAGGTTCCTCGGAGGGGCTGCAGGCGCGCCGCGCGGCGCGACCTAGCCGTGTGAAGGCCGCTCGGGCCGGACGGCGGCCGGGGCAGGAGTGTGGGGGTGGACGCGCGGGCGCCCTGCGGGGGACGTGTGCGGCCGCGGGCGGAGGGCGGTGCGCGAGCACATCCGGCAAGGGCAGGCGGGGTGAAGTGCGTTCGTCATGGTTCTGATTGTGGCGGGTACCGGTGACAGTACTCATGAGTAGCCGTACTCGGATTCGGGCATGGCCGCACGCGGCCACCAGGGAATACGGCGGGCGCCCGGTGTGTACGGGGCGTGTGGTCGGCCGACCCGGTCAGCCGCCGCCGAGGGCGCGGACCAGGAGTTCGCGGAGCCGGGTGCGGTCCGGCTCGTCCAGCGCGCCGAGGAGCCGGTCCTCGGCCTCGGCGACCCGGTGGCGCCCCCGCTCCTCGGCGTCGCGCCCGGACGGGGTGACGGTGAGCAGGTAGGCCCGCCGGTCGGCGGGGCTGCGGCGGCGTTCGACCAGGCCCTGCTCGTCGAGGTCGTCGACCACCGCGACGATCGTGGTCCGGTCGATGCCCATGCGATGGCCCAGTTCCTGCTGGGTCATCGGGTCCTCACGGGTGAGAACGCCCAACGCGGCGTGCTGCTTCACGCCGAGGTTCAGCGCCGACAGCTCGTCGGTCTCCGCGTCGAGGCCGCGGAAGTAGAGCTTGCCGAGAAGGAAGCTGAGCCTGTCGAGGAGCGGCGAAGGGAACTCACTGGCCATAGGCCGACTTTAACCCCGAGCTAATAGACACACTGACTGATTGTCAGTCATGCTGTTATTGTCTGTCGGTGGGTGTCCGTGCCCCACTCGGCTTGGGCCCCTGCCGAGCGGATCGACGAAGGCGAGGGAAGCGGTGCAGGTCGTCGAGGCTGTTTGCGGCGGGGAGGCGGTGGCCGAGGTCGTCGGTCGCACCGTGTCGGTGGGCCCGGCCCAGGGCACCGGCCGCCTCCTCGCCCCCACCGCAGCTACCGGGCCGGTATCAGCCCGGCGTGAATCGGAGCGGCAGGGTGGTGGGTCCGGTGATCCCGATGGCGGGCCGCCACGGTGCAGGTCCACCGGCTTCGGGGGCGCGCATGCGCCGCGCCAGGATCGGCAGCGCTTCGGCCATCTCGGCGCGGGCCAGCACGGCGCCCAGGCAGAAGTGCGGACCCCCGCCGAAGGTGAGCTGCGCGGCGCGGTGCTGGGTGATGTCGAACCCCGCTTCGGCGAAAACCTCGGGATCGGTGTGGACGGGGTCGAGCAGGATGGTGACGAACTGGCCGGCCTCGATCGTGAGGTCGCGGAAGACGAAGTCCTCGGCCGCGATCCGGGTGATGGCGGTGGATGTCGGTCCCACGCGCATGACCTCTTCGACAGCCGTCGGGGCGAGGTCGGGCCGCTCGGCGAGGAGGTCCCACTGCTCCTGATTGGCCAGGAACGTCGACATCGCGCGCCCGAGCTGGTGCTGGGTGGCGTCCTGGCCGGCCAGCAGCAGGCCGATCACCATCGCCCGCAGTTCCTCCGGCGCGAGCCTGTCCCCTGCCTCCTCGGCCTGGATCAGCGCGGTGAGCAGGTCGTCGCGCGGATCGACGCGGCGCTTGGCGATCAGTCCGTCGACCGCGCCGCCCAGCCCCGCGAGTGCCGCCTCGATGCGTTCGCGGTAGTCGCGGATGAACGGCGTCACCACCAGGCCGAGGTCGTTGGCCCAGCCGCGGAAGGCGTCGTGCTGCTCTTCGGGCACGCCCAGCAGCACGCAGATGATCTGCGCCGAGTAGGGGTCGGCGAAATCGGCCATGAAATCGCAGCGCCCCGACTCGTGGAAGCCCGCGATCAGGTTCTCGGCGATCCGCCGCATGTCCGGGCGCATCGCTTCGACGGCGCGACGGGTGAAGGCCTGGCTGACCAGCCGGCGCAGCCGCGTGTGGTCAGGCCCTTCGACAGTGGCGATGAACTGCCGCATGAAGTCGTAGAGCGGGCCGTCGGTGATGCCCTGCGAGGGGAAGAAGTCGAGGAGACTCTGGCGCAGCCGTCGGTCACCGACCAGGCCGTCGGCGGCCTCGTAGCGCAGCACCGCGTAGCCGAGCGGCGTCCGCGCGTACCAGTCCGCCTCGCGCGCCGCTTGGACTTCGGCCGCGTCGGGCCGAAAGTCCGGATCCATGATGTCGAGATAGGTGGCCGCCATAGCGCCCCTCCAAGGATGTCGCTGATCCGGGCATTGCGGTGCGTCACGCTAACGGCGGCCGATATGGCGCGACTGAGATCCGGATACGGGGGCGCTGAGCGCGCACCGCAGATCGGGTGCGGGCCGGCCCGCACCTGCGAGAGGGCTCGCGGAGGACGGGAGGAGGACGCCTCGCCAGCGGGTGCACGGCTGGTCGGACCGGCGAGGGGCCTGTCGATGGCCGGGTTTGGGTCAGTCCGTCAGGCTCCGCTCGGTAAGGCGCGATATGTCCCGTCCGCAGTCGCCACCGGCCACCTCCGCGGCGAAGACGGAGACGAGCTTGTGGAAGGTGTAGAGCCGAGCACCGGTCTCGTGGCAGCCCGCGTCGCTGAGCAGGCCGGTGTCGACCAGGCTGGTCAGGCTGATCTCGGCCGCGTGCTCGCAGATGTCCAGCAGCGTCGCGGCCTCGTGGATCGTGAAGCTGCAATGCCGCAGTGGGACGAGCGACGTGAAGTCGGCACGGGTGCGGGCGTCGAGGCCGTGGAGAACCGACTCGAGCCGGGTGAACAGGTCGAGCCCGAGCCGCTCCATATCCGAGAGCGTGACCCCCTCGCTGCCGTCGATGCGCTGGCGCAGGTCGGCGATGCCCAGCGACGACAGCGACGCCAGCCGCTCCCCCACGAACCGGATCGCAAGCGGCAGGCCGCCGACACTGCGCACCAGTGCGCCCGCGGCCGCGTACTCCGACCGCACACGCGGCTCACCGACGATCCGGCTCAGCAGGGCGCGGCCTTCGTCGTGCGAGAAGGGGGCCAGCGAGACCCGTTTGGCACCTGCGATGACGTGCAGAGGGCTACGACCGCAGATGACGGTCGCGCAGCCCAGCGGGAGAAGGCGCTGGAGCTGCATCTGCGGGTGGACACCGTCGAGGACGAGCAGGATGCGCCGCTCTTGGGCCAGGGAGCGAAACGCGCTCAAGTAGTCGTCGGCGGTGTCGGGCAGCTCGTCGCGGCGCACACCGGCCTTGCGCAAGAGCGGTGCGAAGAGCTTGTCGGGAGGAACGGGCCGGTCCGAAACGGACTCCAGGTCGGCGTAGAGCTGGCCGTCGGGAAAGTCGTCGATCAGCCGGTTGGCGATGTGGACGGCGGTCGTGGTCTTGCCGGCCCCCGGCATGCCCTGGACGCACACGATCGGTGCGTTCGCCCCCTCGGAGGTCAGGTGGCGGACGGCGTCCTCGACGAGCTCGTCGCGCCCGCTGAAGTCGGGGATGTCGGGTGGCAGTTCCGCGGACCGGGTCCGCAGACGGGTCGCGCCGCGCGGGCCCGGCGGTGCTTCGGCGTCGATGTCGGTGCCACCGACGAGCAGGGAGTGCTGGATGCGCTGGACGGCGGCCCCGGGCTGCAGCCCCAGGTCGGTGGAGAGGCGCTTGTGCAGCTGCTGGTAGACGTCCAGGGCCTCGTAGCGGCGTCCGGCGCGCGACAGGGCCAGCATGAGGATCTCGTAGAACCTCTCGTGGAAGGGGTGCCGCTCGATCAGCACCTTCAGCTCGCCGATGATCGCCGGGCCCCGGCCCAGTCGCATGTCGGTGTCCAGGCGAAGCTCCAGTACCTGCCGATGGCGCTCCTCGAGCCAGGTGACGTGGTTCCTCAGCTGCTCGCCGAGGGCGACATTGGACAGTGGGTCCCCGCGCCATACCGACAGCGACTCGGCGAGAAAGGCGCCGGCCTTCTCGATCTCGTCGCGGGACGCCGCCGTACTGCCGGTGTCGAGCAGCGAGGCCCCGTGGCGGTGCAGGTCCTCGAATCGATGCACATCGAGTTCGAGGCCCTGGAGCTCCAGCGAGTAGCCGTGGGGCCGCGTGACCAGAATGCTGCCGCACTCGGAGCCGCTGCGGCGGAACGCCTGCCGGAGTTCGTAGATGTAGGTGTGTACCGTGCCGAACGCGTGGTCCGGCGGCGTGTCCCCCCAGATCTCCCGGACTATCGAGTCCCTGGTGATCGTCTCCCCGTTCCGGACGGTGAGCAGGGCCAAGAGGCTCCGCAGCTTCGCGGGTCTCGGCGTTATGTCGGTTCCGGCGGCGCCCACATTGAAATCTCCGAGAACTGAGAATTGCATGGTTCTCCCAGGGAGTGTGCCTGTCGTGTCGTGGTGGTATTTCGTTCCTGTTTCCGACTCTGGTGGTCGATTAAAATGTTGATCCCTCGCTGTTTTCCGGAAGTAGTGGAGGGTGGAGGGAGGTACTTTTTTCGGGCGTCGATAAGTGACGACTCCGACTCGGATCCTCTGCAGGGCCGGGCTTCCGGTGACTGGCAGTCGAAATTTCGACAGCCTGGATCGGCTATGGGGATGTTACTGTTCAGATGTCAAGCGCCATGGCGCACTGCAACGGAAATCTTACTTCCCGGGGCAGCGCCATGACAGTGGTCCCGGTGGCCGGAATTTGCCAGCACTGCGAGTTCAAATGTATTCCCGAAGTCCCGGAAAACCCTCGGGCTCCGGCCGTCCGAACGGTTCGCGAGTGGCGATTCCCGGCGGGATTAGCCGCCGCCGAGCGCGCGGACCAGGAGTCTGCGCAGAAGTGCCCGGTCCGGTTCGTCCAGTTCGTCGAGGAGGCGCTCCTCGGCGGCGGCGACCCGGCGCCGACCCTGCTTGCGCGTGTCGCGGCCTGGCGGGGTCAGGGTGAGCAGGTAGGCCCTCCGGTCAGTGGGGCTGCGGCGTCGTTCGACCAGTCCGCGGTCGTCGAGGCCGTCGACCACGTTGACGATGGTGGTCCGGTCGATCCCCAGGCGGTGCCCCAGTTCCTGCTGGGTCATCGGACCTTCCTCGGAGAGGACGGTGAGTGCGGCTTGTTGTTTCACGTTGACGTTCAGTGACGACAGCTCGTCGGCCTCTGCGTCGAGGGCCTGAAAGTAGAGCTTTCCGAGTAGGAAGCTGAATCTGTTCAGGAGAGACGGAGGGAAACCACTGGCCATACCACAACTCTAGCAGTGCAACCGACTAACCGCTCTACTGATTATCAGTGATTCTGTTAGTATCCCGTTGTGGGTGTATTCGCCTCCGCACGGCCGGTCGCACCGGTCGACGTGCGGCCGTTCCCCTGATGCTCCCGGCCCCGGGCTGAGCGGCGCGTCGGCGCCGCCGGGGTCTGCCACCGAGCCCCTACGCAGATCAACGAAGGTGAGGATGCCATGCAGACGGTACAGGCCGCCCGGTTCGGAGGACCCGAAGTCCTGGAGGCAGGCGAGGCGCCGGATCCCGTCGCCGGAGAGGGCGAGGTCGTGATCGAGGTCGCGGCCGCCGACGTCATCATGCTGGACGTCCTCGTGCGCCGCGGTGCGCCGGGCCCCTGGGCCGTCGAGCCCCCCTACGTCCCGGGCACGGGCGTCGCTGGACGGGTCGCCTCCGTGGGGACGGGTGTCGACGCCGGCTGGATCGGTCGAGGGGTCGCGGCGAAGCCGGGCCGCGCCGCCGTGAACGCCGGTTCCGGCAGCGTCGCCGAGGCCGCCGAAGGGACGTCTCCGACGGGTGGCTACGCGCAACTGGCCGTCGCTCCCGCGGACGCGCTGCTGGAGGTACCCGAGGGCGTCGCGCTGCGCGAGGCGGCGGCTCTCGTGAACGACGGCATGACCGCCATGCAGATCTCGCAGGCGGCTCGGATCGGCGACGGCGAGAAGGTGCTGGTGATGCCGGCCGGCGGAGGTCTGGGCAGTCTGCTCGTGCAGCGTGCTGCCGCCGCGGGCGCCACGGTGATCGCGGCGGCCAAGGGGCGCCGCAAGCTCGACCTGGCCCGCGAGCTCGGTGCCGACCACGCATTCGACTACTCCGAGAGCGACTGGCTAGAGCGCGTCCGCCAGGTCGCCGGCGACGGCGGGGTGGACGTCGTGCTCGACGGCGTCGGAGGGGAGATCGGCAGGGCCTCCTTCGACGCCGCCGCGCGCGGCGGCCGCTTCTTCGCCTTCGGGGCTCCCAGCGGCGGGTTCACCCGGATCGACCCGCAGGAGTCCCGGGACCGGGGGGTGAGCGTCGTCGGACTGATGGAGCTGCCGATGGAGCCGGGCGACCAGAAGCGCCTGCCGGAGGCGGCGCTGGCGGAGGCCGCCGCCGGTCGCCTCAAGCCGACCGTCGGGCAGAGCTACCCGCTCAAGCAGGCGTCCGACGCGCACAGCGCCATCGAGGGCCGCGCCGTCGTCGGCAAGACGCTGCTGCTTCCCTGACGCCGGAGGCCGGCCGCTCGCAGCAGCCGGCGGCCCCGGAACGCGTGCTTCACGTGCCTTTCACCGCAAGCGGGGCGGGCGGGCCCGGAG
>NZ_JAVREK010000040.1:0-22267 GCF_031845375.1 Streptomonospora wellingtoniae | reverse complement strand
TGAGTTCTCAAGAAGCGACCGCTCATCCGGTACAAGCCCCGGCCCCGCCAATGAAGCGGGCCCGCTCAGACTCTATCCCAAGAGACGGAATCTCCCAGCGGATCCTTCGACCGCGTCACCCGGAAACGTGTTCCGGCGTCCGCGATCCCGCATCCGCGTTCTGTTGTGTCTCCACGTTAACAAGACTTCCGCAAACCCGCAAAATCGGCGAGTCAACCGAATTCCTGAAACCCATTCAGGGCGCATTCGGACACAGTCGCACAGCGGAGAAGATCCGATCGAATCCTGCCGAGTGCCGACCGCGCTGAACGAAGCGTCTGATCGGGATGCGGTCACGCCCACCCTGGGGGTGTTCGCTGCGACCGAGGAAGACCGCCGCCCGGATGCACCGAGATCCCGGTGCCTCAAGCGACCCGCCCCACTTTAGCCCTTGAGCCGGACGATGCCAACTCGGGCAAACAGTGATGTGGGCCACTTCCCTGAGAGGCGATGCCGCACCGACCCCGGTCGCCGTCGATGAAGGCTCGGATCCGAGCCGAAGCACGGTGGGCCGCCTCCTCACGCCTCACCACGGCTCCGCCACGTGGCGCTCGCCACACAACCCGCCCAGGGCTCGCGCAGTTAGATCCGTATGCATTATCTTTCCAGGAAAGCAATAACGCACGCTGTTCCCAGGAGGACACCATGAGCGAGTCCGTGAAGCTGAGCATCATCTACTACTCCTCCACCGGCACCGGCTTCGCCATCGCACGCGAGATCCAGGAGACGGCCGAGAAGGAGGGCGCCGAGGTGCGCCTGCGCAAGGCGGCCGAACTGGCCCCCGCCGAGGCGATCGCCGGCAACCCGGCGTGGGCGGCCAACGTCGAGGACACGAAGGACATCCCGGACGCCACGCCGGATGACGTCGTTTGGGCGGACGCCGTCGTATTCGGCTCGCCGACGCGGTACGGCAACATCGCCTCTCAGCTCAAGCAGTTCATCGACCAGCTCGGCCCCCAGTGGCAGCAGGGCCTGCTCGCGGACAAGGTCTACAGCGGCTTCACCTCCACCGCCACGCTGCACGGCGGTCAGGAGTCGACCCTCCTGGCGCTGTCGAACAGCTTCTACCACTTCGGCGGGATCATCGTGCCCCCCGGCTACACGCACGCGAGCAAGTTCGCCGACGGCAATCCCTACGGCACCTCCCACGTCGACGCCCAGGGCAACAGCCCCGTCGACGACGTGACGCGCACCGCCGCCCAGGTGCAGGCCCGGCGCGTCGTGAGCGTGGCCGGAGCCCTCAAGGCGGGCCTGGCCGCATAGCCGCGGCGCCGCGCAGCCCGCGCGACAGCGACGACAGAGGGGGCCGCGGGCGCGGCCCCCTCGCGCGTCTGCGGCCGCGGCCGGCCCGGCGCTATTCCGCTTTCCCCGCGTCCCAATTCAGGCGCATCGTCGCCTCCGAACCGGCCATCCACAGCGCGAAGGCGAGGTAGCCGGCCTCGAAGGCGACGAGGTCGCCGTCCCAGCGCGCGGCGGTCGCGGGGCGGCGCTTGCCCCGCAGCAGCAGCGCCCCGGCGGCCAGGTTCATGCCCGCCCAGACGCCGTTCGCGGCGGGGCCGGAGTCGCGGCCGGCCAGCGGCGTGAGGTGGCGGCGCCCGCTGATGGCGGTGGCGATGTGCGGGGCGCTGTTGGCGATCAGCACGCCGGCGGCGAAGGAACGGATTCGTCTGCGGTTCATGGCGAATCAGGCTAGGTGCGGGCGGGCCCGCGCGCCATGCCCGCATGTGGACATGTCGCTACGGCGGTTGGCTGCCGGCTCGGGAGCGCGGCCCCGGCACGGGCGCGCGACGAGGCGCCGTGCCCGGCCGGGTCGGACCGGGCACGGCGCCGAAAGCGGGCCCGGCGACGGTTCCCGCTACTATGGGAGCGCTCCCGTAACGGGGTGCCGCCGCCGGACGTTCGGATGCCGCCGTCCGCTGCTAGTTCGCGGAGCAGGCGAGCTCGGGAACGGAGTTGGCGTCGCTGTAGGTGCCCTGGAGGCCGAATGCGGCGCTCTGCCCGGAGGCGAGGGTGCCGTTGTAGGAGACGTTGGTCGCGGACACCTGCGACCCGTCGGCGCTGACCTCGGCGTTCCAGGCGCTGGAGACGGTCTGGCCGTCGGCGTAGGTCCAGGCGACCTCCCAGCCGTCGAGAGCCTCTTCCGCGGTCACGCTCACTTCGGCGACGAAGCCGCCGGACCACTCGTTCTGGACGGTGTACTCGGCGGTGCATCCGTCGCCGGGCTCCGGGGTGGGCTCGTCGGTGGGGCTGGGATCGGGGTCCGGGCCGGTCGAGTCGTAGACGCCGGCGGTCTCGGCCGTGGCGGCGATCCCGTTCTCGCCGTTGAACAGCCGCTCTCCCCAGGAGGTCAGGCTGTCGGGGTCGAAGTCGTTCGTCAGGTCCAGGTACTCGACGCCGCCGCCGTTGCCGCTGTAGGACCAGCCGAGGTAGCCGAGACCGTGCTGCTCGGCGGTGGCCATGATGGCGTCCTCGTCGGGGTTGCCGTCGCTGTGGTCATGACCGAACTCGCCGACGACGATGGGCAGGCCGTTGTCGACGAAGTACCCCAGGTAGTCCTGGATCGTCGACGCCTGCTCGTAGACCCCGTACATGTGGATGTCGAAGAGGACGTTGCGGTGCGGGTCGCTCTCGAACACCTGCGCGGCGTTGTCGCGCATGGTGTGGGTCCAGTCCTGTCCCCAGTTGGGCGCGTCGACCATGATCGTGTGGTCGTAGCCGGCGGCCCGCAGGCGGTTGACGGCGTCGGAGGTGTCGGAGGCCCACGGCTCGTAGCCCTGGTTGCCGTAGGGCTCGTTGCCGATGTTCAGGATCGTGTAGGCCTCCTGGCCCTCAAGCGCGCTCTGGATGTCGATCCAGTAGTCGACGGCCCGGTCCAGGGAGGACGCGGCGCTCTCCTCGCCGTAGCCGGTGGTGTCGTGCACCTCCAGCACGCAGATGAGCTTGTTGGCCTTGCACTCGCTGATCACGTCGGCGACGTCGGCGGCGTCGTTGCGGGTCCACTGGACGCCGTTGCTGAGCACGACGCGGACAGCGTTGGCGCCGAGCGAGCCGATCTCGGCAAAGGACTCGGTTTCGCCTGCGTACCAGGCATGCGGGTGGTTGACGCCGCGCATCACGAAGTCGTTGCCGTCAGCGTCGACCAGGCGGCCGTCCTGGATCTGGAATCCGGCCTCGGCGGTGGCCGGATGGACGGCGACGAAGAAGGACAAGAGGAGGGTGAAGACCGCCGAGGCGGTCAGAACCAGGCGTGTTCGCATAGGTCATCCCAAGGTGGACGTCGTCTCGGGTCGAGGACCCGGAACGTGTGGACGTACCGGCCGGCCGGACGGCTTCCCCCTGTTGCGCCATGGCAACTATAAGCGACGCAACTTACTTAACTCAACTGTCTAAGTAAGATCCAATCGGGCGTACCCCCGAGTCCGCAGGAGACGGGGCGCCGCCGACACACCGACACACCGACACACCGACACACCGACACACCGACAGGGAGACTCGGCACCCTGTCGACTCATCGACATCCCCGCCCGGCACCGCGCCCGCACCGGGCCGCGGTCATCCTCCCGCGACCGCCGGAGGATCGGACTCGGCCGGGGCCCCACCGCGCTCCAGGCGCCACCAGCGCGTGATGTTGATCTGGGCGAGGAACGCGGTGTCGTGCCCGGCCACGATCAGCGCGCCGCGGTAGGCCGCCAGCGCCTCGGTCAGCCGGTCCACGCTGTGCAGGTCGAGGTTGTTGGTGGGCTCGTCCAGGAGCAGTAGCTGGGGCGGCGGGTCGGCCAGCAGCAGGCAGGCCAGCGTGACGCGGAAGCGCTCGCCGCCCGAGAGGACGCCCGCCCGGTCCTCGACCCGGTCCCCGCGGATGAGGAAGCGGGCCAGGTCGGCGCGCACCCGCTGCGGGGACGCGGAAGGCGCCGCAGCACGCACGTTCTCCAGCACGCTCATCCGGTCGTCGAGGACGTCCAGGCGTTGGGGCAGGTAGCCGACGCGGTCGGCGACACGGACCACGGACACGTCAGGGTGGACCCCCGAACCGGCGACGGCGCGCAGGAACGTGGTCTTTCCGGTGCCGTTGTCGCCGGTCAGCGCGATCCGCTCGGGTCCTTGCACGTGGATCCGGCCCTGCGGCCCGTCCACCTCCAGCACGGAGCGGCCGGCGGGGACCTCGGTGTCGGGCAGCCGGATGCGGATGCGGTCGTCGTCGCGCACGGCCGACTCCGACTCGGCCAGCGCCTGCTCGGCCTCCCCGACCTTCTCCGTCTGCATGATGCGGTGCTTGCCCGCGGAGACCTGGGCGTCCCTCTTGCGCTGGCCCATCACGACCTTCGGCTCGCGCTTGTTCTCGTTCATCTTGCGCCCGTAGCGCTCCCGGCGGTCCAACTTGGTCCGGGCGTCGATGAGCTGGCGCTTCTCACGCCGGACGTCGGCCTCGGCGGCGCGGACCGCACGCTGCGCGGCTTCCTGCTCGGCGGCGAGCTGCTCGGTGTAGGCCGAGTAGTTGCCGCCCCAGACCCGGATGCCGCCCTCGCGCAGCTCGGCGACGCGGTCGACGCGCTCCAGCAGCTCGCGGTCGTGGCTGACGACCACGAGCACGCCGCGCCAGGACTCCACCGCCTGGTAGAGGAGTGCGCGCGCCCGTCCGTCGAGGTTGTTGGTCGGCTCGTCCAGCAGGGTGACGGCGGGGCGGCGCAGGATGAGCCCGGCGAGGGCGGTCAGCACCGCTTCGCCGCCGGAGAGCGAGGCGACGGTGCGGTCCAGCGGTTCGGGTCCTTCCAGCGCGATTCCGAACCGCTCCAGCTCGGCGGCGGCGCGCTCCTCGATGTCCCAGTCGTCGCCGACGGCCGTGAAGTTGGCTTCGGCGGCGTCTCCGGCCTCGATCGCCCGCAGCGCCGTGCGGATGCGGTCGATGCCGAGCAGCCGGGCGACCGTCTGGCCGGTGTCCAGGGTGAGGTCCTGGTCGAGGCGGCCGATGTCGCCCTCGACTCGGACGGTGCCCGAGGCGGGCACGAGCCGACCGGCGATGAGCTTGAGCAGCGTGGACTTGCCCGAGCCGTTGAGCCCGATCAGGCCGGTGCGCCCGCTGTCGAAGGAGGCGTTCAGCCCCGAGAAGACGGCGGTGCCGTCAGGCCATTCGAAGGAGAGTTCGGAGCAGACGATCGAGTGAGACACGGGACCTCCCGGTGGTGCGCCGACAAACGAGCTGAGCAGTCGCGATTTCGTCGATCATGCGCATCGGGAAGTGTCGCCTCCGTGGTGCCGGGGTCGTCTGCCGCGGACGCAGCACGCCCGCATCGACCAGGCTGGCATCGGCCCGGCCGGCGATGCAACGGGTTTTCCGGCGGCCGGCCCTGGCGCTCCTCGGCCCGACTGCGCGGCGGCCCCGCCGGGCACCCGGCCCCGCAGCGCGCGGCGGCCGCGCCGGTGGGCATGTCCGGCGCGGCCGCGTGCGGGACGGGTGTCAGCGGCGCAGGCCGTAGCCCAGGCGGAAGAGGGGCTTCTGCCCGTCGCCGCGGTTGATGGGCTCCTGGTCGACCGAGGACGGCCAGGTCACGGGCAGGCGTCCGCGGAAGTGCTCGTGGCCGAAGAGGACGTCGGTCATGCCGGCGCCCTCACTGCCCGGCAGCCAGGAGGCGACGAAGGCGTCCGCGGTCTCCAGCTCCTCGTCGACGATCAGCGGGCGCCCCGAGACCAGCATGGCGATGCACACGTCGGTCTTGGCGCAGATGTCGCCGAGCTGCTTACTGTCGGCCTCGCTGAGGGCCAGGTCGGCGTCATCGCCGAAGCCCTCGGCGTAAGGGGTCTCGCCGCCGACCCAGATGCCGATGTCGCCGGAGAAGTCCTGGCCGGTGTCGGTTCCGACGAACCGCACATCGGTGTCGGTGCCCTCGGTCTCCTGCTGCACCGCCTCCCACAAGGTGGTGCCCTCGGTGATGTCGCCGCCGCTGCCCTGCCAGCTGATCGACCATCCGCCGAGCTGGTAGCCGAGGTTGTCGGCGGTCTTGCCGCCCACCACGATGTCCTTGCCCGAGTTGCGCGATAGCGGCAGGACGCCGTCGTTCTTCAGCAGCACCTGCGACTGCGCCACCGCCTCGCGCGCGACCGCGCGGTGCTCGGCGGAGCCGACGTCGCCGGTGTAGCCGCGGTCGGCGAACGGCTTGTCGAACAGCTCCTGGTCGAACTTGAGGTCGAGGATGCGCCGGACCGCGTCGTCGATGCGCTTCTCGCTGATGCGGCCGGCGCGCACCTCGCCGACGATCGCCTCGATGTTCTGCTCGTAGTCGTCGGGCACCATGATCATGTCCAGCCCGGCGTTGACCGACTTGCGCACCTTCTCGGCGTAGGAGTCGCCCTCGACCTGCCGCACGCCGGCCCAGTCGGAGACCACCACGCCGTCGAAGCCGAGTTCGCCCTTGAGCACCTCGTCGACCAGGTACTCGTGCTGGTGCATCTTCAGCCCGTTCCAGCTGCTGAAGGACACCATCACCGAGGCCGCGCCGGCGCGGACGGCGGCGCGGTAGGGGCGCAGGTGGATGCGGCGCAGCTCGCGCTCGCTCATCTGCGCGTCGCCCTGGTCGATCATGTAGTCGCCCTCGCCGGTGCCCCAGGCGGTGCCGCCGTCGGCGACGTAGTGCTTGGCGGTCGCGGCGACGCCGTCGGAGCCCACGCCGCGGCCGTGCCCCTGCAGGCCCTTGATCGAGGCGTAGCCCATCATGCCGGCGAGGTGGGGTACCTCGCCGAAGCCCTCGTAGGTACGGCCCCAGCGGTCGTCGCGCGGCACGCTCACCGCGGGCGCGAAGTTCCAGTCGATGCCGGTGCCCAGGACCTCCTTGCGCGTGACGTTCTGCGCGCGGCGCACCAGCCAGGGGTTGCGCGTGGCGCCCATGCCGATGTTGTGCGGGAAGACGGTGGCGCCCTCGACGTTGCTGTGGCCGTGTACCGCGTCGACGCCGTAGATCAGCGGGATTCCCAGGCGGCTTTCGAGGGCGGCGCGCTGGTACCCGTCGTACATGTCGGCCCATTCGGCGGCCGTGCCGCCGGGCTCGCCGCCCGGGCCCGCTCCGCCGCCGGAGAGCAGCGAGCCGATGCCGTACTCGGCGATCGCCTCCTTGTCGTCCATGACGTTGGAGTGGTTGACCTGCGTCATCTGGCCCGCCTTCTCCTCCAGAGTCATCTGCGCAAGGCAGTCCTCGGTGGAGTCGCAGCGGGGAGCCGCCGCGGCGGTCGGGGCGGCCGCCACCATGAGCGGCAGCAGCAGGGCACCGGCCGTCGCCGAGCACGCGGCGAGGAACTGACGGGATCTGCGCGGTTCTGCCGCGCGGGGACCTGCCATGATCGACCTCCTGAACTCTGCGCCTTGCGGCGCTTCGGAAACCCGGCGGCCCCACCCCCGGCGCTCCGCCACGAAGGGCGTCGCGTTCCCCGGCTCTGACCCGAAGGTAAAATTACTGTAAAGAGCGTTTCTCGGAAGCGTCAAGGCGTCGGGAGCCGTCGGCGCCGAGCGCCCGGCTCACGGATGTCCGGCGGCCCGCAGGCCGCCCGCTCCATCGCCGGGAATACCAGGTCGGCCACCCTTGCAACCCGGTGACCTCGAATGACATCCGTCGACACGGTAGTCCGCTACCGTTCGCGATGGAACGCTCACACGCGAGCGAGACCGCGGCCGCCCGCGTTCGGCGGTCCCCGGATGCCCCGAACCCGTCCGCCTTGGAGCGCGGTGGCGATGCTGCGGATCCACTTCACGACCCAGGACCTGGCGCGCACGCACGTCGCCGAGCGCCCGGACGCCATGTGGGAGACCGTCCTCAGCCTGCACATGCTGCGTGCCCGGTACGCGCGGACCGCCTTTTCGCTGTGGCGATCGGAGGTCGGCGGCCGCCTGCATCGCGACGGACTGTCCGCGAAGGTCCGCGCCGACCTGGTGCCGCTCGCGCCGAACGGCACCTATTTCCCCGACTTCCTGACCCCGCCGGAAGGCCTGATAGGCGCCGAGGAAGGAGTCGAAGCGGTCATGGCCACACCGCGCGAGCTGGTCGTACGCGACCTGGAACTGCTGGAGCGGCGGCACGGCGCACCCGCGTGGTCGCTTCGGCTGGCCGACCGCGGCACCGGCGCGCGGAAGTCGCTGGGGCGCATGCTCGGCTCCTACCACCGGGCAGCCGTCGAACCGTACTGGGGCGCCGTCTGCGACCGCGTGGCCGCCGACCGGGCGCGGCGCGGGCGTGCACTGCGGTCCGGCGGACCGGCCGCCCTCCTGGAGAGCTTCGGGCCCGCCATGCGGTGGCGCCCGCCGGTACTGGAGGTCGACAAGGGCCGCGTCGACCTCGACATCCACCTGCGCGGGCGCGGATTGCTGCTGATCCCCTCGCACTTCTGCTGGTACCGGCCCATCACCCTGGCCGACCCGGATCGCCCGCCGGTCCTGGTCTATCCGATCGATCCCGACCCGTTGTGGCTCCGCCCGCCACCGGGCTCCGCGCCGGATCCCGGCCCGGCTCTGTCGCGGCTCCTCGGGGCCACCCGCGCCGCCATCCTCCGATCGGTCGCCGACGGCATGACCACCACGGAGGTCGCCTGCCAACTGGGCGTGTCGCCGGCCGCGGTGAGTCAGCACACGGCGGTGCTGCGGGAGTCCGGCCTCATGGTCAGCCTCCGCGACGGCAACACCGTGATCCATACGACGACCGCCCTCGGCCGGGCGGTGATCGAGGGCGAGTCGGCGCGCCGACGGCGGGACTGAAGCGTCGCGGCATTCGGTCGGAGCGAGTCCCGGAATCCGGAAATCCCGTTCCCCGGATTCATGAATTCCGATACCCGCGGCACGCTGCCGGCGCCGCCCGCGATCGATCCTGTGATCTGGCACTTTCAGAATCGGCTGAAAGTCCTCGAATCCGCTGCCTGCGCCCGCCTACCGTGACCCCAACGCGGCTCGTCCACTATTCGGAAGGGAAAGGGAAATGAAGAACCTCATCCGCAATTGCTCGGTGTTCGCGGCGACGGCCGCGGTGGCCGTCGCCGCATTCGCGGCGCCCGCCGCCGCGGAACAGGCGGGCCCGGCCACGGCGGCGGTCCCCAACTGCGTCCACACCGACACCGGCTGGAGCTTGGGCTGGCGCTACGTCGACGTCACCAACGACTGCGGCAAGTACAAGCGGGTCATGGCGATCATCTCGGACGCCCAAGACAGCCGGTGCATGGGAATCCGCCCCGGCCAGACCAAGACCGACCGGTACGGCCCGCAGGGCCAGTTCGAACGCCTGGTGTCCTGCTGACCGGTCACCGGCACCGCTCGGCCCTCCGGCGAGCCCCGCGGCCTCCGGAGGGCCCGAGCCTTCCTCAGGCGTCGTAGTCGACGGTCACCTCGGCGGTGGTCGGGTGGGACTGGCAGGTCAGCACGAACCCCGCTGCCACCTCGGCGTCCTCCAGCGCGAAGTTGCGCCGCATCTCCACCTCGCCGGCGGTGACCCGTGCCCGGCACGTGCCGCACACTCCGCCGCGGCAGGCGAAGGGAAGGTCCGCGCGCGTGGCCTGGGCGGAGTCGAGGACGCTCGCGCCGGCCCGAATCGGCGCGCTGCTGCTGCTCCCGTCGAGTACGAACGTCAGGGTGCCCTCCGACGGCGCGGCCGCCTCGGTGCGGCGGGGCGGCGGGGGAGGCGCGTCGACGTGGAACAGCTCCCGGTGGACCCGCTCGGCGGGCATCCCGAGATCGGCCACGACGCCGCGCGCGCCCTCGGTCATGGCGTAGGGCCCGCACAGCCACACGTCGTCGGTGCGGCTCAACGGGACCAGCGCCTCCAGCAGCCGCCGCAGCCGGTCGGGCTCCAGCCGCCCGGAGAGCAGGTCGGCGTCGCGGGGCTCGCGGGAGAGGACGTGGACGAGTTGGAAGCGGTCGGTGAAGCGGTTCTTCAGGTCGGCGAGCTCCTCGGCGAACATGGCGGTGCGCGAGGTGCGGTTGCCGTAGACCAGGGTCGCCTCGGCGCCCGGGTTGCCCTCCAGCACCGACGCCGCGATCGACAGCACCGGGGTGATGCCCGACCCGGCGGCGACGAGCAGGTGGCGCCCGCCTCCGGTGGGGTCGGCGCAGAACGAGCCGGAGGGTGCGGCGGCCTCGATCTCGTCACCGGGGGCGACCTCGTGGACCAGCCATGAGGAGAACAGCCCGTCGGGGACTTCGCGCACCCCGACGCGCAGGGGGCCGCCCGCGGGCGCGCAGATCGAGTAGTGGCGCCGGTGCTCACGGCCGCCGACGCGGCGGCGCAGGGTAAGCGACTGGCCGGGGCGGAAGGCGAACTCGGCGGCCAGCTCGGGCGGCACCTCGAAGGTGACCGCCGCCGCGTCCGGGCACAGCGGTTCGACCGAGGCGACGCGCAGGCTGTGGAAGGCCGGGGCCGTACGCCGCCGCGGCTCGGTCGAGGTGGCGGTCACTCAGATCTCCTTCATGTGCTCGAAGGGTTCCGCGCATGCGGTGCAGCGGTACAGGGCCTTGCAGGCCGTCGAGCCGAACTCGGAGGTCAGCTCGGCGGCGTCGGAGCCGCATCGGGGGCAGTGCAGGGCACGGCGGCGCGGGGCCAGCGACAGCGGCACTGGCCCGTCGCGCTCGGGCGCCGGTCCCGGTGGCGAGACACCGTGCTCGGCGAGCAGGCGGCGGCCGCGCTCGGTGATCCTGTCGGTGCTCCACGGCGGGTGGAGCACCGTACGCAGCTCGACACGGGTGAACCCGGCGGCGTGCAGCGCGCGGTCGAGGTCGGCGCGGATGGCGCCCATCGCCGGGCAGCCGGAGTAGGTGGGGGTGACGCACACGATTGCGCCGCCGTCGCCGTCGGCGTCGATCTCGCCGAGTACACCCAGGTCGGCCAGCGTCAGCATGGGAAGTTCGGGGTCGGCGACCGACGCCGCCGCCTCCCGAGCGCGCCTCCGGTCGGCCGCGGCCCGCTCCGCCCGGTCGGGCCCGCCGGGCCGGCGGCGCTCGTCGCGATTGCGGGTTCGGGCGGCCGCCCCCTCGGCTTCGGCGTTCACCAGGTTCCCCCGGGGTGCTCGCGGGCCAGCGACTGCATCTCGGCGAGGAGCCCGGACAGCTCCGGGGTGTGGCTCCCGGCGCGCCCGCGCGCCCGGGCGGGGCCGGCGGTGTCGGGCCGGGGCAGGTCCGCGGCGGCGAGGACCTTCTCCAGCACCGGTTCGCAGTCGGCGAGCAGCGCGTCCGGTGCGGCGGCGACGCCGCATTCGGCCATGCGGCGCTCCACCGGGTCGACGGCGAACAGCTCGGCGGCGTGCGGCCAGACCGCCTCGGCACCGGCCTCGATGCGGCGGCGCGACTCCGCGGTGCCCTGCGCCAGGGTCACCGTCCACCGGGCGGCGTAGTCGCGGTGGTAGGCGACCTCGGCCACGCCCTTGCCGGCGACGGCCGACAGCACCGGGTCGGCGGACTCGCGCAGCTTCTCCAGCAGAGCCAGCCGCCACACGGAGAACAGCAGCAGCCGCAGCGCCGACTGCGCGAAGTCGCCGTTGCGGATCTCCGCGAGCGCGACGTTGCGGAAGCCGCCGGCGTCGCGGAAGTAGGCGAGCGCGTCCTCGGCCGGCACGGGCGAGTCGGGCGGCAGCGGCGGGACGGCGCCGGGGTCGGCCGCGGCGGCGCGGGCCAGCAGCAGCCGTGCCTGGCCCAGCAGGTCGAGGGAGACGTTGGCCAGCGCGACGTCCTCCTCCAGCTCGGGCGCGCGGCTGCACCACTCGGCCAGCCGCTGGGCCAGCACGAGTGCGTCGTCGCCGAGCATCAGGCAGTAGGCGGCGAGGTCGGCGCGGTCCACACCCTCGGGCACGGTGGTGTCGACACCGGCCAGCGGGTCGTCGAAGCCGGTGCCGAAGGCCCACTGCGACGCGTCGTCGTCGACGCCGACCAGCCCGGCGTATACCGACTCGTCGTCGGGGTCCGCGGCGAAGGGGTGGGTCATCTGCGGCCTCACATGTGCGGCACGTCGTCGGGGACGGTGTAGAAGGTGGGGTGGCGGTAGACCTTGTCGCCGCTGGGGGCGAACATCGGGTCCTTCTCGTCAGGGCTGGACGCGGTGACGAGCGCGGAGCGCACCACCCACACGCTCACTCCCTCGTTGCGGCGGGTGTAGACGTCGCGGGCGCGGTGCAGCGCCATCTCGTCGTCGGCCGCGTGCAGGGACCCGGCGTGCACGTGGTTGAGTCCGCGCTTGCCGCGTACGAACACCTCGTAGAGCGGCCAGTCGGCGTCGGGCGTCGCTGCGTCCATCAGTCCTCGCCTCCTTCGGTGCGGGCGTGCGCGGGCCCGCGCACGGCGAAGGCCGCCGCGGCCTCGCGAACCCAGGCGCCGTCCTCGTGTGCGCGGCGGCGGTGGGCGATCCGCTCGGCGTTGCAGGGCCCGTCGCCCTTGACGACGCGGGTGAACTCCGCCCAGTCGGGCTGCCCGAAGTCGTAGTGGCCGCGCTCGGGATTCCAGGCGAGCTCGGGATCGGGCAGGCGCACGCCCAGCGCGTCGGCCTGCGGAACCGTCATGTCGACGAAGCGCTGGCGCAGCTCGTCGTTGGTGTGGCGCTTGATGCCCCAGTGCATGGACTGCGCGGTGTTGGGCGAGTCGGCGTCGGGCGGGCCGAACATCATCAACGAGGGCCACCACCACCGGTCGACGGAGTCCTGCACCATGGCCCGCTGCTCTTCGGTGCCGCGCATCATCGTCAGCAGCAGCTCGTAGCCCTGGCGCTGGTGGAAGGACTCCTCCTTGCAGATGCGGATCATCGCCCGGCTGTAGGGGCCGTAGGAGCTGCGGCACAGCGGCACCTGGTTGCAGATGGCCGCGCCGTCCACGAGCCAGCCGATGGTGCCCACGTCGGCGTAGTCGGGGGTGGGGTAGTTGAAGATCGAGGAGTACTTCTGCGCACCGGTGATCAGCCGGCGGGTCAGCTCGGCGCGGTCGACGCCCAGCGTCTCGGCCGCCGAGTAGAGGTACAGGCCGTGCCCGGCCTCGTCCTGGACCTTGGCGAGCAGGATGGCCTTGCGGCGCAGCGACGGCGCGCGCGAGATCCACGCCCCTTCGGGCTGCATGCCGATGATCTCGGAATGCGCGTGCTGGGCGATCTGGCGGACGAGGGTCTTTCGGTAGCCCTCGGGCATCCAGTCGCGGGGCTCAATGCGCTCCTGGCGGGCGACGACCGCCTCGAACTCGGCGTTGAGCCGCTCTTCGTCCGCCTCCGCGGGTGCCGCCATGGCTCCTCCCGGATCATTTACTGACCGCTCGGTCTGTAATATTCTGCCACCACGCAGGCCGAGGGCGCAATGGAGGGACCCAGCCGTGACCGCACTACTGGAGAGCTACGCTCAGGGCGCCTGGTACCGCGCGCCCGACGAGGGCATGCCGCTGGCCGACGCGACCACCGGCGAGACGGTCGCCCGCCTGTCCGGAACCGGGCCCGACGTCGCCGGCATGGTCGACTACGGCCGCGGTGTCGGCGGGCCGGCGCTGCGCTCGCTCACCTTCCACGAGCGCGCCGCCGCCTTGAAGAGCCTGGCCAAGCACCTCAACGCCCTCACCGCGGAGTTCCACGCTCTCTCGCACCGCACCGGGGCCACCCGGCGCGACAACGCCTTCGACGTCGACGGCGGCATCGGCTCCCTCTTCAGCTACGCGAGCAAGGGCACCCGCGAGCTGCCCGACGACACGGTGCTGGCCGACGGCGCGGTCGAACGACTCAGCCGCGGCGGCACCTTCGTCGGCCAGCACGTCTACACCTCCCGGCCGGGGGTGGCCGTGCAGATCAACGCCTTCAACTTCCCGGTGTGGGGCATGCTGGAGAAGTTCGCCCCCGCCTTCCTTGCGGGCGTGCCCAGCATCGTCAAACCCGCGAGCCAGACCGCCTACCTCACCGAGCTGGTGGTGCGGCGCATCGTCGAGTCCGGTCTGCTGCCCGAAGGCGCGCTCCAGCTGCTCGCGGGCCCTCCGTCCGGCCTGCTCGACCACCTCGGCCCTCAGGACTCGGTCGCCTTCACCGGCTCCGCCGAGACCGGGGCGAAGCTGCGCGCCCATCCTGCCGTCGTGCACGGCGGCGTTCGGCTCGGCGTCGAGGCCGATTCGCTCAACTGCTCGGTCCTGGGCCCCGACGTCACCCCGCACGACCCGGAGTTCGCGCTCTTCGCCGACCAGCTCGTCACCGAGATGACCGTCAAGGCCGGGCAGAAGTGCACGGCCATCCGCCGCGCGATCGTGCCCGACCACCTCGCCGGCGAGGTGGTCGCCGCCGTGGGGGAGCGGCTGGAGTCGGTCGTCGTGGGCGACCCGGCTCAGGAGGGCACCACCATGGGACCGCTCGCGGCGCTCGACCAGCGCACCGAGGTGCGCAAGGCGGTCCACCGGCTGCTGGGCTCGGCCGAGGCGGTCGTCGGCGACCCCGAGCGCTGCTCCCCGGTCGGCGCCGATCCGCAGCGGGGCGCGTTCGTGTCGCCGCTGCTGCTGCGGGCCGAGGGCGGCGCAGACGAACCGCACGAGGTCGAGGCGTTCGGACCGGTCAGCACGGTGATCGGCTACCGGAGCACGCAGGAGGCGGTCGAACTGGCGGCGCGCGGCCGCGGCAGCCTGGTCGCCTCCGTGGTCACCGCCGACCCCGGCGCCGCCCGCGAGCTCGTGGCGGGCCTGGCGCCCTGGCACGGCCGGATCCTCGTACTCGACCGCGACGACGCCCAGGAGTCCACCGGCCACGGCGCGCCGCTGCCCGTGCTCGTGCACGGCGGACCCGGGCGCGCCGGAGGCGGTGAGGAGCTCGGCGGCATCCGCAGCGTCGTACACCACATGCAGCGCACGGCGGTGCAGGCGTCCCCGGACATGGCGACCGCGGTCACCGGGCGCTGGACCCCGGGTGCGCGCCGACGCGACGACGGCGTCCACCCGTTCCGCAAGAGCCTGGCCGAGCTGCGCATCGGCGACACCGTGGCCTCCGGGCGGCGCACGGTCGGCCTGGAGGACATCGGCCGCTTCGCCGAGCTCACCGGCGACACGTTCTACGCCCACACCGACCCCGAGGCGGCCGCCGCGAACCCGCTGTTCGGCGGGATCGTCGCGCACGGCTACCTGGTGGTCTCCATGGCCGCGGGCCTGTTCGTCGACCCTGTGCCGGGCCCGGTGCTGGCGAACTTCGGGGTGGACAACCTGCGCTTCCTCACCCCGGTGAAGGCGGGCGACTCCATCGCCGTGACGCTCACCGCCAAGCAGATCACCCCGCGCGCCAACGCCGACTACGGCGAGGTCCGCTGGGACGCCGTCGTCGACAACGCCGAAGGGAGCCCGGTGGCCACCTACGACGTGCTGACGCTCGTGGCCAAGGAGCGGACGGAGGCCTGAACGGGCGGCCGGGGCGGGGTCGCGGGCGACGGAGCGGGCGCGGCGACGTGCCGACACGTCGCCCCCGCGACACGGCGACCTGTCGACATGGCGCCATGACGACCGCCCCCGGGGCCGCCGCCCGATCGGCCGACCGACCCGGCGTCGCTCCGGCCCCTGCCGGACGGCCGGATCCCGGCTACCGCACGGTCCCGCCGTCGAGATCGAGCACCCGCTCGGCGAGCGTCGCGAACATCGCCCAGTCGTCGGCGAACGGCCGCTGCCGTTCGGGCGTGCCCGCATAGCTGTCGAAGAGCACGTAGTCCGCTCCCAGATCCTCGAAGGCCAGCAGGTCCTCGCGGACGCGGCGCAGCGCGCCGGCGTCGAGGCCCTCCTGGGGCAGGGCGATACGCGGCTGCAGTGCCGGCACCGGGCGCCCTTCGCGCTCAGCGGCCGCGCGCAGCATCGGCATCCCCTCCTCGGCCAGCCACCCGGGCGTGACGTTGATCGGATGCCATCCGCTGCCGAAGCGGGCGGCGCGGGTCGCGGCGGCCCGGGAGTTGCCGCCTACCCAGATCGGCGGATGCGGGTCCTGCACCGGGCGCGGCCCCGTCTGCACGTCGGAGAAGGACACCGACGGCGTGTCGATCGACGCGGTGTCGCGGGTCCACAGCTCGGTGATGGCCGCCAGGTAGTCGTCGGCGATGCGGCCCCGCTTGGAGAAGGGCACGTCGAGAGCGGCGTACTCCTGCTCCGGCCAGCTGATGCCGACTCCGAGGATGAGCCGGCCGCCGCTGAAGTGGTCGATGTTGGCGGCCATGCGCGCGGTGAGCAGCGGCGACCGGTACGGCAGGATCGCCACCGTGGTGCCCAGCCGCACCCGCTCGGTCTGCGCGGCCAGCCACGCCAGCGTCGCGAACGGGTCGAAGAACGGTGCCGGGTACTGCTCGGCCACATCGGGGGTCACGGCGACGTGATCGGAGATCATCACCGCGTGGAAGCCGGCGTCCTCGGCGTTGCGCGCCCAGGCCGCCAGTGTCTCCGCCGTTCCGTGCAGGCCGAAGTTCAGCGCGTTCACCGCGAACCTCATCGTCTACTCTCCTTCGCTCGCTGGTGTCGGGGTACCAGCATGGGCCACGCTGGGCACAGCCGCCACGGCAGGAGTTGCCGGACATCGGCCGAACCGGCCGGTCCGGAGCGCCCAGGGCCCGACGTCCAGGTCCGAACCCCCGGCGATCTTGTAGCCATCGTGAAGGAAATCGATTTCCATTTGCGATGGCTACAAGATCGCCGGTGATGTGCCTGTCGATTGCGAGGCATGCTGTTCGTGTAGGGGGTGAGAGGGCCGGATCGAGTACCGGCCCCCCAAACCCGAGGAGGAGCGTCATGGCCCACTACCTGCTCAGCATCTACCAGCCCGACGGCCCCGCACCGGAGCCCGAGAGGCTCGACCCGATCATGCGCGACGTCGCGTCGGTCAACCAGGAGATGCGCGACGCCGGCGCCTGGGTGTTCGCCGCGGGGCTGCACGAGGCGTCCACCGCCACCGTGGTACGCGCCCAGGGCGACGAGGCGACCATGACCGACGGCCCCTTCGCCGAGGGCAAGGAGCACATCGGCGGGTTCACCGTCGTCGAGGCCGACGACCTTGACGCCGCGCTGGAGTGGGGCCGCAAGCTCGCGCGGGCCACCACCCTGCCGATCGAGGTCCGACCGATGCAGGGGGGAAGCTGCGGGTGAGTACCCGCGGTCCGGCGGTCTCATCCGCGGAGGTCGAACGCGTCTTCCGTGAGGAGCACGCCCGCGCGGTAGCCATCCTGGTCCGCCGCTTCGGCGACATCGACATCGCTGAGGAGGCGGTCCAGGAGGCCTTCGCCGCCGCGCTGCGGCACTGGCCCGCTCAGGGCCTGCCGCCGCGGCCCGCAGGCTGGATCATCACCACCGCCCGCAACCGCGCCGTGGACCGGCTGCGCAGCGACGCGCTGCGCACGGAGCGGCACGCGCAGGCGGCCCTGCTGCACGACCCCGGCGGGCCGCCCGAGGAGGGCCCCGTGCGCGACGACCGCCTCCGCCTCGTCTTCGTGTGCTGCCACCCCGCGCTCTCACCCAACGCGCGGGTCGCCCTGGCGCTGCGGCTGCTGGGCGGCCTGACCACGGCCGAGATCGCCCGCGCCTACCTGGTGCCCGAGGCGACGATGGCCCAACGGCTGGTCAGGGCCAAGAACAAGATCAGGGACGCGCGCATCCCCTATCGTGTTCCCGGCGACGCCGACCTGCCCGACCGGTTGCGCCACGTGCTGGCCGTCGTCTACCTCGTCTTCAACGAGGGCTACGCGGCGACCTCGGGACAGGAGCTCGTCCGCGAGGACCTCTGCGCCGAGGCGGTCCGCCTGGGCCGACTGCTGGCCGAGCTGATGCCCGATGAACCCGAGGTGTGGGGCCTGCTGGCGCTGATGCTGCTCACCGAGTCGCGCCGGCCCGCGCGAACCGCCGCCGACGGCTCCCTGGTTCCCCTGGCCGAACAGGACCGCGGCCGGTGGGACGCCGACCTCGTCGAAGAGGGCCAGGAGCTGGTCCGCCGCTGCCTGCGCCGAGGAGCTCCGGGGCCGTACCAGGTCCAGGCGGCGATCAGCGCCGTGCACAGCGACGCCGCTACCGCCGACGGCACCGACTGGGAGCAGATCGTGCGGCTGTACGATCGGCTCTACGCTCTCACGCCGACGCCGGTCGTCGCCCTGCACCGCGCGGCGGCGCTCGCCGAGACCCGCGGACCGGCGGCGGCACTGAACGCCGTCGACGGCCTCCACCTCGACGGGCACCACATCTACCACGCGGTCCGGGCCGACCTGCTCCGCCGGCTCGGCCGCGCGGACGAGGCCGCAGAGGCCTACGCCGCGGCTCACGCCCGCACGGACAACGCCGCCGAGAAGGCGTTCCTCAAGCGCAGATGCGAATCGCTGCCGGGCGGGTGAGAGTCGCGCCGCGCCGTCCCGGACACCGCGGGGGACCGGTGCGCCGGCGACCGGGCAGCCGGCCGGAAGCGCCGTATCGACATGGCGGCCTCCGCTTCGCGAGCGAAGGCGACCCGCCGGGACGCGCGACCCCGGCTCGGACCCGGACGGCCCGGACGTCGTGTCGCCATGTCCCCATGTCGGCTTCCGCCCGGTGCGCCGGGGTGCGGCTGCCCCTGATACGCCCCCGGGGCGGACGGTCGGCCGGAGCGACACGGCGACACGTCCCCATGTCGACATGCGGACACCCGCACGTCCGAACGGGCAACCTCGGAAGAGCGCCGATCACCGGATCGGCCCCCACGGAACGGAGAACAGACCACAATGACCGCCGCCCCCGACCGCTCCGTCGTCATCACCGGCGGTCCCGGGTCGGGCAAGACCACGCTGATCGCGCACCTCGGCACGCTGGGGTTCGCCTCCTCACCAGAGGTGGGGCGCGCCGTCATCCGCGACCAGGCCGCCATCGGCGGCCGCGCCCTGCCCTGGAAGGATCCGGACCTGTTCGCCGAGGTGATGCTGTCCTGGGAGATGCGCGCCCACGGCCTCGCGCGCGAGCGCGGCGGCACCGTCCTGTTCGACAGGGGAGTCGTCGATGTCGCCGGCTACCTGGGGGTCGAGGGGCTCCCGGTGCCCGAGCACGTGCACGCGGCGGCCCACCGGTTGCGCTACCACCGCACGGTCTTCATCGCCCCGCCCTGGCCGGAGATCTACCGCACCGACTCCGAACGCCGGCAGTCCCTCGGCGAGGCCGAGCGCACCCACGCCGCGATGGTCGAGGCGTACACGGCGTACGGCTACCACCTGGTCGAGTTGCCCCGCGCACCCGTGGCGGAGCGGGCCCGGTTCGTGTCCGCACGGCTGGCCGGGTGACCTGGTCTCCTGGCGCGAGCGGCATTCCCGAATACGCTGTGCCCATGACGAGCTGGGGAACGGGACGCATGCGGAACGGGATCGCGACTACGGCCGTCGCGGCCCTGGCGGTCGGGGCGGCGCTTGTCGGCTGCACCCCCGAGCAGCGGGAGGCGCTATTCGGCGGGGTCGCGGCCGAAGGGCTGCGCATCGCCGCCGAGGACGCGTTCGCGTCAGCGGGCTTTCCCATCGAGGGGGAGCTCGACTGCCAGGTCGAGGAGGACCAGGAGGGAACGTTCTCGGCCGATTGCAGCGGGACGACGCAGCAGGGGGCCGACGTCGCCTTCGACGGTTCCTTCGGCAGCGGCGACACCGACTTCACCAACGGTGTCCAGGGCGAGTTCACCGGAAAGGTCGCAGGCGAGACCGTGTTCAGCACCGACTGCCTCGGCTGCGGCGGCCAGAGCGGCCAGGGGTAGCGGCCGCGCCCCACGAGACCGACGGGCCCTCTGCCGGCGTAGCGGCGGGGGCCCGTGTGCATCAGGGGTGCCGGTCGAAGCCCGGCTCCGTGCGGACGATGCGCGCGCTGCCGCTGCGCCGCGCGGCGACGTCCTGGCGGTCCCGCAGCGCGACGAGCTCCAGAGTCCGGTTCCGCGGCTCGACCGACGCGCAGATCGGTGATGATCCGGGCGGCACCGGTCTCCCTGCCGGGTGGCAGAGCCTCCGTCGCCACCTCGACGAGCCGCCATGTCGATGAGCCGCCATGTCGACACGTCGCCGAACCGGTCGGCCGCCGGCGTGCAGGACGCCGCCCCCGCCTTCCGGCGCCGATGCCCGTCACCGAGGACCGAGCGCCGGCGGGTGGCTGCCCATGTGCAGCGCGGATCGCGGCCCCTCCGCCGCCACCGGTGACAAGGCGCCATGTCGATACGTCATCCGGGCTCATCGGGGAGAAAGAATCGGGTGGCGATGTCGAGAATCCGTGGCCGGCTCCGTCCCCGGGGTGAACGCGGCCACACCGGGTCGCACGAACACCGAGGAGAGACACCATGGCAAAGTACTTGCTGCTCAAGCACTACCGCGGCGCTCCGGCTCCGGTCAACGACGTGCCGATGGACCAGTGGACGCCGGAGGAGATCTCGGCGCACGTGCAGTACATGCAGGACTTCGCGGACCGGCTCGAGGGGACCGGCGAGTTCGTCGACGGCCAGGCGCTCGCCCCCGACGGCGTGTTCGTCCGGTACGACGGTGCGGGGCGCCCGCCGGTCACCGACGGCCCGTTCGCCGAGACCAAGGACCTCATCGCCGGCTGGATGGTGATCGACGTCGACAGCTACGAGCGCGCCGTCGAGCTGGCCGGGGAGCTGTCGGCCGCGCCCGGTGCGGGCGGCAAGCCCATCCACGAGTGGCTCGAGGTGCGCCCGTTCCTGACCTCGCACCCCACGGCCGCGGAGTGACCTCGCCCATGAACGAGGCGCTGCTCCGGAGCCTCACACCGAGCGTGCTCGGGATCCTCGTCCGCCGCGGAGCCGACTTCGCGGCGGCCGAGGACGCTGTGCAGGACGCACTGGTCGAGGCGGTTCGCGTCTGGCGGTCCGACCCGCCGCGGGACCCGAAGGGCTGGCTTGTCACCGTGGCCTGGAACCGGTTCCTCGACGCGGCCCGGACCGACGCCGCACGCCGCCGGCGAGAGGACCTCGTCGACGAGGAGCCGGCACCCGGGCCCGCGGCCGGCGTGGACGACACGCTCCAGCTCTACTTCCTGTGTGCCCACCCCTCGCTTACGCCGTCGTCCGCGGTCGCACTCACGCTGCGCGCCGTCGGCGGCCTGACCACCCGCCAGATCGCCCAGGCCTACCTGGTGCCCGAGGCGACCATGGCGCAGCGCATCAGCCGCGCCAAGCGCACCGTCTCGGGCGTGCGGTTCGACCGGCCCGGCGATGTCGCCACCGTGCTGCGCGTCCTCTACCTGGTCTTCAACGAGGGCTACTCCGGCGATGTCGACCTCGCCGCCGAGGCCATCCGGCTCACCCGGCGGCTCGCCGCCGCGATCGACCATCCCGAGGTGGCAGGGCTGCTCGCCCTCATGCTGCTCCACCACGCCCGGCGCGCCACCCGGACCGCGCCCGACGGCTGCCTGGTGCCGCTCGCCGAGCAGGACCGCGGCCGGTGGGACACCCGGTCGATCGCCGAGGGCATCGCGATCCTGCAGGCGGCGCTGTCCCGCGACCGGCTGGGCGAGTTCCAGGCGCAAGCCGCCATCGCAGCCCTGCACGCCGACGCACCCACAGCAGAAGAGACCGACTGGGCGCAGATCGTGGAGTGGTACGACGAGCTCGCGCGGCTGACCGGCAGCCCGGTCGTCCGCCTCAACCGCGCAGTGGCGGTCGGCGAGGCCGAGGGACCGCGGGCCGGGCTGGCGGCGCTCGCGGAGCTGGACGACTCGCTGCCCCGCCACACCGCGGTGGCGGCCTACCTCCACGAGGGCGGCGGAGACGTGGCGACGGCAGCACGGCTGTACGCCGACGCGGCCCGGAGGGCACCCAACCTCGCCGAGCGCGACTACCTGACCCGCCAGGCCGCCCGCCTCAACACCCGCCGGCGCAGCTGACGGTCCGCGCTCGGGTCGACCCGCGACGCGCGGCACGGCTCCGCAGGTGGAGAGGCAGGACTGCCCCGCTCCGTGGCTCGCTCGTGCGGACGGCGGGACCTCCGCCGGCATCCGCGAAAGGCCGCCATGTCGACACGTCGGCGAATCGATCAACGGCCGGCCACCCCGGGCACCCGGCCGGGTCGCGCATCACGCCGGGCCTCAATTCCGTGCAAATCCCCGCAGCCTCGCCGAGCTTCTGCTGCCCGGAACGAAAGAAGGCCCCTGCCGGTGATCCGACAGGGGCCTTCTCGCAGTTCATGTACGTGGGCGTACCAGGACTTGAACCTGGGGCCTCATCCTTATCAGGCATTCGGGCACCCCTGGTCATGGGCACTCCGGATGCTCTCACCTGCTGTTTTTGTCGCCCGGAGTCTCGGGATGTCGCTGGGT
>NZ_JAVREK010000039.1:0-22681 GCF_031845375.1 Streptomonospora wellingtoniae | reverse complement strand
CCGCGGTGGTGCAGAGGCAGCGCCATCCCGGGGCCGGGGCCCTGGTGGAGCGGTTGGAGCCGTCCAAGGGCAAGCGGGGCGCCTACCGGGTACTCAAACGCCATCTGATCGATGTGATCTACCGGGCTATGGTCCGGGACCGGGCGGGGTGGGTCCATGCCGCGGTCGAGCATCATCTCGCCGCTTGACATAGAAGGGTCAACGGGGTTCGGAGGCGCGCGTGCTAGCGGAAGCGGAACCCGCTGGAGAGTCCGACGTGGGCGGCCCATTCTCCGGCGGGGAGCTTGCCCCTGCGTGTGTGCCGCACCCGCCCGACGCGCAGCACGCCGCCGTTGAGCCGGACCGAGAAGCCCTCGTCGTCGACGTCGAGGACCTGGCCGGGCATGCCGGGGCGCTGTTCTCCGGTCAGGCGGCAGTCGAGGAACCGCAGCTTCTCCCCGTCGAAGCGGGTCCACGCGCCCGGCTGCGGGTCGCAGCCCCGGACGAGGTCGTAGACGGTCTGTGCGGGGCGGTGCCAGTGGATCTCCGCGTGCTCGTCGCGGCACGCGGGCTCGAACGTGGCGCAGGCGTGGTCCTGCTCTGCGCGCGGCGCCTCGCCGGCCGCCACCAGCGCCACCGCCTCGGACATGGCGTCCACCCCCAGCGGGAAGAGGTGGTCGAAGTAGAGGCTGCCGACGGTCGCGTCGGGCCCGATCTCGCACCGCTTCTGCAACAGGACCGGTCCGGTGTCGATGCCGTCGTCCGGCCAGAAGACGCTCAGGCCGGTCTCCTGCTCCCCGTTGATGACGGCCCAGTTGATCGCCGACTTGCCGCGGTGCAGCGGCAGCAGGCTCGGGTGGTATTGCGCCGTTCCGTACTCGGGCTGGGTGAACACGTCCTCGGGCAGGAGTTCGGTGACGAACGCCATGAGGCAGAAGTCGGCCTCGAACTGCTTCCACTCCACGAGGCCGCCGGGCTCCTTCAGGCTGCTGGTCGGCACCCGGGGGATACCCTGCTCCCCGCTCGCGGCCCACAGCGGGTCCTCCCGGCCGTCGCTGCCGGCCGGCGCGGGTGCCGCGACGCCGGCGACGGTGACGCCGTCCTCCTGCAGCCGCCGCAGCACCGCTTCTCCGAAGGCCGCCTGCCCGATGATGGCAACACGCATATATCACTCCCGGCTGAGATTTCCGTTGATCCCCCCGTATGAGCCTTTCGGCAACGTACCGGATGGACCCGGACCGGCTGCGGCCGGGGACGTCGGCGTGCCCGGTCCGGTTCGTTCCGGCGCTGGTCGGGGCGCGAGAAGTGCGCTACCCCCCGTCTCAGGTCGGCGGGCCCGGCGATGCCGACCGCCTCGGCGGAGGTTCGGCGGCGCCGGCGCTGGTCCCGGCCGTTCGGGCGCGGCTAGGCTCGTCCGATGGCGAACCAAGACGAGGCCGCCGATCAGCGGCGGGCAGTCATGCAGCTGATGCTCGGGTACATGGCGTCGCACGCGCTGGGGGCCGCAGCGCGGACCGGAGTGGCCGACCTGATCGGCGACGGGCGTCGGTCGGCGGAGGACCTCGCGGGCGAGCTCGGTCTGCCGCAGCAGTCGGCGATCCGGCTGCTGCGCGCACTCGCGGCCCTGGGCCTGCTGACCGAGGAGGCGCCCGGGCGGTTCGGCGTCTCGGCAACGGGTGCGCTGCTGCGCAGCGACCGCGCCGACTCGGTGCGCGGCATGGTCCGGATGTTCACCGACCCGGCGATGATGCGCGCCTGGGAGGGGATCGACGAGAGCCTGCGCACGGGTGAGCCGTCGTTCGACCGCATGTTCGGCACCGGTTTCTTCAGCCACCTGGGCGCCGACCCTGAGCTGTCCGCGCTGTTCAACACGGCGATGAGCCAGGGCACCCGGAGCGTGGCCGATGCGCTGCCCGCTTGCTACACGTTCGCCTCCGGCGCCACGCTGATGGACGTCGGCGGCGGGGACGGCACACTGATCGCCGCCGTGCTGCGCGCGAATCCCGGCATGCGAGGCATCGTGTTCGACACGGCCGAAGGCGCCGCCCAGGCGCCCGGTCGCCTGGAGGAGGCCGGCGTCGCCGACCGCTGCACCGCAACCACCGGCGACTTCTTCGAGGGCGTCCCCGCCGGCGCCGACGTCTACCTGCTCAAGAGCATCGTGCACGACTGGGACGACCGGCGGGCGGCGGCGATCCTGTCCCACGTCCGCGCGGTGGTCCCCGACCGCGGCCGACTGCTCATCGTGGAGCCCGTGCTGCCTGCCGCCGTGCAGCCGGAGGGGTTCTCCGGGCTGTACCTGACCGACCTGAACATGCTGGTCAACGTCGGCGGCCGCGAGCGCACGCGAGACGACTTCGAGGCCCTCTGCGCGGCGTCGGGCTTCGCCGTGTCCGACGTCCTCCCGTTGGCCGCGGGTTTCAGCGTCATCGAGGCGACCCCGGCCTGACGCGGCCGTCGCAGGCCTGACGCGTCGCCGCGACGCCCGCTCGCACACCGCAGACGTGGAACCGGAGCTGTCGCTCGGGCCCCGAACCCCGTTGATCTTGTAGCTATCGTGATGTAAAACGATTTTCAGTGACGATAGCTACAAGATCGACGGCACTGTGCCTAGCCGGGGCCGGGGCCGGGGCCGGGGCCGGGGCCGGGGCGGCGGGGGGCCTCGCCGGCTCGGCGGGCGCGGTGGTTGGCGACGTTGACGCGGTTGCCGCACAGGCCGGGCATGCAGTAGCGGCGGCGGCCGGGCCGGGTGGTGTCGATGAACACGCCGCGGCAGGAGGGCGCGCCGCACGGGCGGAACCGCTGCTCGCCGAGGGTGTGTACCACGCCGAGGACGCCGATGCCGCAGATGAGCGACAGGGCGTCGGCCGCGGTCGCTCCGTCGCGGAGCGGGACGGCCCACCGTGTGCGACCGCGGTGCGGGGGGTCGGCGACCAGGGTGGCGCCCCGGGCGGAGGAGGTGAGCGCCGTGGCGCCGGCGACGAGGCGGTCGCGGTCGGGGCGGTCGATCAGGTCGCGCACGGTCGTGCGCAGCGCGTGGACGGCACCGAGGTCGGCCGCGCCGCCGCGGCGGGCCAGTCCGCACAGGGCGCCGGGACCCCCGTCGGGGGACCGGCCGCCGTGCAGGTCGGCGAAGGCGACGAGGGCCGCCGGGTCGGGAAGCCGGTCGTCGCCGCGCCATACCTCGGCGGAGGTGTTGACCAGCTCGGTCGCGACCCCGGCCGCCCACACGTAGTCGTCCAAGGCAACTTGCATCTGCTGGCAACCTCCCGCTAGGTTCTGTTAACAGCAATTTTAGGCCTTACGCGGACGCGGTCCGATCCGCTGCGGTCACGCGGCCGGGAGTGGCCCCGCGCCCCGCGCCCACCGCTGCTCCCGGGAGGTCCCGCCCATGCCGGTGCTGGACATCGATGCCGTCGTCGTCGACGTGCTCGGCACACTCGTCGACGAACCCGCCGGGCTGCGCGCGGGCATCCGCGGACTCGACCCGTCGCTCGACGACGCCGGAGTCGAGCGCCTGCTGTCACTGTGGCAGGACCACATCGAGCGCGAGCAGCGCCGCATCGTCGACGGCACCCGCCCTTACGCCGCCAGCGACGCCCTCGACCGCGAAGCCGCCCGGCTCGTCGCCGAGGCCGCCGGAGTCGGCGACCCGGCCGCCGTGGCGGCGCTGGCTCTCGCCGGCCGCCGGCTCCCGCCGTGGCCCGACGCCGCGGCGGGACTCGCCCGGCTCGCCGAACGGTTCCCGCTGATCGGACTCTCCAACGCGAGCCGCACGGCCCTGCTGGAACTCGACGCCCACGCCGGACTGCGCTGGCACCAGGCCCTTTCCGCCGAGGACGCCCGCACCTACAAGCCGGACCCGGCGGTTTACCGGCTGGCCGCCACCGTATCCGGACGTCCGCCGGGGCGGCTCCTGATGGTCGCCGCCCACGCGTGGGACCTGCGCGGTGCGCAGGCACTGGGGCTGCGCACCGCCTACGTCGCCCGCCCCGTCGGCGACCCGCCCGCCGCCGCGGACCGGTTCGACCTGCACGCCGACGAGCTGGCCGGCCTGGCCGACCGGCTCGAAGCGGCCCGGGACCGATCCCGCTGATCACGGGCGCCCGGATTTTCACGGGCGCTCGGAGCGGCCTCCGGCGGCCCCGAGGCGGGCAGCCGCCGGACAGGTCGGCGTGCCGCCGGGGACGGCCGCTCGCTCCAGTCGATGCGCGCAGGCGCTGCTATGCTTCCGGCAGCGTCGCGTGCCGGTGGCAGCCAGTGCCAGGCATGGAGGCGCCGGACCGAAGGAGAGCGACGCATGACCAGTCGCCGCCCTTCGCCCCGCTCCTGTGAGTGAGGGCGAGAAGACCAGGCTTGTCGCCTGGAGCCGTGAACTGCGTTCCGTACACGGACGGCTGCGCGAGGCGCTGCACGTGACGCGGGAGGCGCTGGCCGACGGCGGTTCCGCCGAATCCGCCGCCCGCGACCTACTGCTTTTCTGCCACGGGTTCTGCAGCGCCCTGACCGGCCACCACGAGGGCGAGGACCGCGAGCTGTTCCCCGCGATCGCCGCCCGGCACCCCGAACTGCGCGAGACCCTGCGCCGCCTGCAGCAGGACCACTCGATGATCGCGCACCTGCTCGCCGGGCTGCAGGAGGCTCTCGGGCGGTCGGCGCCCCCGGCGGAACTGGACCGCCATCTTGAGGGGATCGCCGCGATCATGGAGTCCCACTTCCGCTACGAGGAGCGCCAGCTCCTGGCGGTCCTGGAAACGCTCGCGCTGGACACCGACCCGAGCCGCGTCCTCGGACCGCTGTGAGCCGGGCCCGCGCCGATCGGGCGGGCACGCGGGCGCCGTCGGCGGCGAACCCTTCCGGCCCGCTCCCGGGCCGGCGCGTCGTCGCGGGGCACGTCGTCCTTTTCCGGTGCGTCACGGTTATTCGACGCATCCTTGACGTAACCAGTCGGTAACCCACATTATTCGTCGACGACTTGAAGATCGTCTTTTGCCAAGGGTCCCGTGAGGCTCCGGTGCCGCCCGGGCCGTGCGCGGCGCCGTGCCCCCTCGGGAGGCGCCCGCAGGCGCCGCCTCGCGCACCGTCGGCGGGCCCGGCAGCGTCCTGGGGCGCGGCCACCGCCGTCGGTGTCCGTTACACGGGGTGACGGACGCCCTACGCCCCCGTTCCGGCGGAAGTACAGACAGGAGTGCCGATGTCCCCGACGACCGGCGGCCGGCCGCCCGACGACGCCGCCCCGGGCCGGCGAGAGCCGATCCGCCGACCCTGGCCCTGGGTGGGGCTCGGCGTGATCGTCCTCGCCGGCGTCCCCTGGTACCTGCCGCCCGGCACCGTCGGCCCGGTCGTCCTCGGCCTGCCCCTGTGGGCGCTGGTCGCGGTGGCGTCGTCCGTGGCGGTCGCAGCCCACCTGAGCTGGATGCTCTCGCAGCTGTGGAGCGTCGTGGAGGACGACGAGGAGTCCACGGGTGAGGCCGCGGGGCCCGACACGCCCCTGGACGACATCGAGGGGGAGGGGTACCGGTGGAGTCCCTGACCTTCAGCGGCGCGCCCGGGATCATCGTCCTGTGCGCCTACGCCGCGGTCATGCTCGGGATCGGCTTCTGGGCGGGGCGCCGCCGGACCGACAAGAAGCACACCCTCAAGAGCTACTACCTCGCCGGCGGCAACCTCGGCGTGCTCGTGCTGTTCTTCACCCTCTACGCCACGCAGTACAGCGGGAACACGGTCATCGGCTACGCGCCCCAGGCCTACCGCGAAGGGTTCCCCTGGTGGCAGTCGGTGACGTTCTTCATGGTCATCACCGCCGGGTATATGCTCTTCGCGCCCCGCCTCTACGTCCTGGCGAAGAAGCGGTCGTTCGTCACCCCCACCGACTGGATCCGCCACCGGTTCGGCTCGCCCGCGGTCACCCTTCTCGCGACGCTGCTGATGCTGTGGGCGCTGGCGAACTACCTCTTGGAGCAGCTCGTCGCCATGGGCCACGCCATCGCCGGGCTCACCGGCGGCACGGTCCCCTACCAGGTCGCCGTCGCCCTGTTCGTGTGCGTCATGCTCCTGTACTCCTGGACGGGCGGTATGCGCGCCGTCGCGCTCACCGACGTCATGCAGGGCATCGCCCTGCTGGTGGGTGTGGCCCTCCTGCTGGCCGGCGCCTTCTACCTCACCGGCGAGTCCCCGGCCGGAACGACGCGGTACCTGATCGAGAACGACCCCGAGGCCGTCTCCTCGCCACCGCTGGAGGTCTCGGTCAACTGGATCTCGATGATCGTGATGGTGGGGCTGAGCATCTGCCTGTATCCGCACGCGATCCAGCGGATCTATGCGGCGCAGAGCGAACGCGCACTGAAGCGTTCCCTGCGGTTCCTGGTGTGGATGCCGCTGGTGACCGCGGGAGCCGTGTTCTGCGTCGGGATGGTGGGGATCCGCCTCTTCCCGGGGCTCTCCGACGGGGACTCCGAGCAGTTGGTCGGGATGATCGCCAACGAGGTGGGCGCGATCAACACCGCCTTCTACGTCGCGATGATCCTGCTCTTCGGCGGCGTCGTCGCCGCGATCGTCTCGACCGCCGACTCGGCGTTCCTCTCGCTTTCGTCCATCATCTCCAAGGACGTCTACGGCCGCTACGTGAATCCGCGGGCCGATGAGCACCGCCAGGTCCGCCTGGGCAAGACCGTCGGCATCGGGGTCGTCTTCGTCCTCCTGCTGCTGGCGTGGAACCCGCCCACCACCCTGGTGAACATCTTCGTGCTGAAGATGGAGCTGCTGGTGCAGCTCGCCCCGGCGTTCATCCTCGGGATGTACTGGCGGCGGCTCACCGGAACCGCCGTCTTCTGGGGCATGGCGGTCGGCGTCGTCATCGCCGGCGGTATGACGTGGCTGCAGATCGAGGACGTGTACGGCGTGCACGGCGGGATCGTCGGCCTGCTGGTCAACGTCGCGGTGTGCGTCGCCGGCTCCCTGTCCGCCCGTCCGCGGGCACTGCGGCAGGACCGTTCGGAGCCCGAGCACCCCCGGCAGCTGCACGAGGAGTGAGAACACCGCCCCGCTTTCGCCCCGGGGCCGGCAGCGCGGAGCGCGCTTGCCGGGGCGGGCTCAGCGCAGCGGGAGCTCGCCGGTGCGGATCGGGTCTCCCGGCAGCACGCCGGCCGCGCCCGCCCGCAGGCCGTCGAGCATGATCGCGCGGGCGCGGTCGAACACGCGTGCGGCCGACTCGCGGGCGACCGGCGGCTGCCGCAGGACGAGGGAGAACAGGATCGCGACGTCGCCCGCGCCGACGTCCGGTCGCATCGCCCCCTCCGCCTGCGCCGACTCGACGATGCGCGTGAGCTCGTCCATCAGCTCGCTGCGGATGCCGCCGGTCCGCGGGTCCTCGCTCAGGATCTGCCGGGCGCGATCGGAGACCAGGGCCAGCTGGACGGTCACCCGCAGCCGGTGGGAGCGGTCGACGACCCGGACCAGCGCGTCCCACGCGGTCGGCTCCTCGGCCGCAGCCGCGCGCGCGTCGTCGAGGACCCGGCGGAAGTTCTCCTGGGCGACCGCGCGGATGAGCGCCTCCCGGTCCGGGAAGCGCCGGTAGAGCGTGCCGACGCCGACCTCGGCCCGGCGTGCGATCTCCTCCATCGGCACGTCGGGCCCCTGGTCGGAGAAGGCCTCACCGGCGGCGGCGATGATCCGGTCGCGGTTGCGCCGCGCGTCGGCGCGCAGTCGCGTCTGCGATTCCGTCATCTCCCCGCTCCTCCCCGGTGGCCGCCGGACAACTATCTCACCCCCGGAGTATGTGGACGGAAACATTCCGGATCGGTAGGTTGGATGCATAAGCGGAAGAGATTCTTCCGAATATCCTCCTGTTCGGATTCTGGGGTGGAACAGTGACCGCTCAACCTGCCGACGCGCTGCCCATCACCCGCACCTGCCCCTACGCGCCCCCGGACGAGCACCGCCGGCTCCGCGCCGAGGCACCGGTCTCCCGCGTGACCCTGCCCACGGGCGCGACCGCATGGGCGCTCACGCGCCACGAGGACATCCGCGCGATGCTCGTCGACCCGCGGTTCAGCTCCGACCGGCGCAAACCCGGCTTCCCCGCGCTGATCAAGGGGCAGCGCCTGGACACGGCCGCTCCCCTCTCCCTGGTCAGCATGGACCCGCCCCAGCACGGTCCGGCCCGCCGCGCGGTCGTGGGCGAGTTCACCGTCAAGCGCATGGCCCGCCTGCGCCCGCGCGTCCAGGAGATCGTCGACGAGCGCATCGACGCGATGATCGCCGGACCGCGTCCCACCGACCTGGTCGCGGCGCTGTCGCTGCCGGTGCCGTCCCTGGTCATCTGCGAGCTGCTCGGCGTCCCCTACGCCGACCACGTCTTCTTCGAGGATCGCTCGGCGCGGCTGCTGAGCCGGACGGCCTCGCAGCAGGAGCGCATGAGCGCCCTGGGCGAGCTGCGCGGATACCTCGCCGACCTGATCCGCGCCAAGGAGAAGAAGCCCGCCGACGACCTGCTCAGCCGCCAGCTCGCCACGTCGGAGGACCGGGAGGAGCTGATCGGCCTGGCGACCCTGCTGCTCCTGGCCGGCCACGAGACCACGGCGAACATGATCTCGCTGGGCACGATGTCCCTCCTCGAACGCCCCGACGACGTCCGCGCGATCGTCGAGGACCCCGCGAAGGCGCCCGCCGCCGTCGAGGAGCTGCTGCGCTACTTCACCATCGCCGAGTTCGTGACCTCGCGCGTCGCGGTCGCCGACGTCGAGATCGGCGGTGTGCTGATCCGCGAGGGCGAGGGCGTGGTGACGCTCGCCAACACGGCCGACCGCGACCCCGAGGTGTTCGACCGGCCCGACGAGATCGACATCGAACGCGGCGGCCGCAACCACCTCGCGTTCGGCTTCGGCCCGCACCAGTGCCTGGGCCAGAACCTGGCGCGGATGGAGCTGGAGATCGTGTTCACCACGCTCTTCGCCCGCATGCCGGGACTGCGTCCGGCCGTCGCTCGCGACGAGCTGCCGTTCAAGGACGACGCGAGCCTCTACGGCATCCACGAGTTCCCGGTGACCTGGTAGGGAGGACGACGATGCGTATCGCAGCCGACACCGGCGTCTGCGTCGGGGCGGGCCAGTGCGTGCTCACCGATCCGGAAGTGTTCGACCAGGACGACGACGGCACCGTCGTCGTCCTGGCCGAACACCCGGAGGGCGAACACGCGGCCGGTGCCCACCAGGCGGTCGCCCTCTGCCCGAGCCGGGCGCTGACCCTCGTCGCCGACTGACCTCCGCCCGCGTCCCGCACCCGCCCGGGCGCGGGACGCGGCCCCCTCGGCCCTGATTGACTGACCACTCACAATCGGGCGCGGTCGGCGGCGAGGTCAGCCGCCGCGCGGGCGGCCGGGCGCCGCTCAGCCCTCCTCCGACCCGACGAGCACCACCTTGCCGATGACCGTCCCGGACTCGGCGAGCGCCATGGCCGCTCCCGCCTCGGTGAGCGGCAGCCGGGCCGCGACCTGGGCGCGCAGGCCGCCGTCGGCCAGCAGGCCGAAGACGGTGCCCAGGTCCCGGCGCATGCGGGCGCGGAAGCGCCGGGCGTTCCGCCGACCCGCCCAGAGGTTGTAGAAGTGCGTCCGCCGGCCGTTGGGCAGGACGCGCCACACCGCCAGCCGCAGCAGCAGCCGCAGGACCGGCAGATGCGAGGACCCCGCGACGTCGCGTGTCGAGGCCGTGCCGTAGGAGACGAGCGTCCCGCCCCGTGCCAGCACCCGGAAGGAGTCGGTGATCCCGGGGCCGCCGACGTGGTCGAAGACCGCGGCCACGCCCGCGGGCGCCAGGGCGCGGACCTGTGCGGCGAGGTCGCCGGCGCGGTAGTCGAGCGGGATCGCGCCGAGCGCGCGCACGGCGTCGTGGTGGCGCGGCGACGCCGTCCCGACGACCCGGATCCCGGCGTGGCGGGCCAGCTGCGCCAGCGTGCTGCCCACGCCGCCGTTGGCCCCGTGCACCAGCACCGTCGCGCCGCGCCGCACGCGCGCGACGCGGTGCAGCATCTGCCAGGCGGTGAGGCCGTTGACCACGAGCGTCTCGGCCTCGGCGGGGTCGACGCCGTCGGGAACGGGAACCAGGTCCCCGGCGGGCACGGCGACCCGTCCGGCCCAGGCGCCGGTCTTGGTCACGGCGGCGTAGCGGCGGCCCACCGTCTCCGGCGAGACGCCGGGGCCGACTTCGGTCACGGTGCCGATCAGGTCGTAGCCGGGGACGAAGGGGAAGGGCGGCTGGTCGAAGTACTTGCCGCGGCGCATCTGCTGCTCGGCGAAGGACACGCCGGTCGCCTCCACGCGCAGCACCGCCCGGCCCTCCTCGGGCGGGGGCAGGGGGCGCCGCGTGATCTGGAGTCCGTCCGGCTCGACCTTGCCGGGCAGCACGATCTCGACGGTCTCGCGGTCGTGCGCGGCACCGTGGTCGGCGGAGCCGGAAGGCGGGGTGTGTGCGGTGTCCATGCTGTCCTCCTGGAGAAGGTTTGTGAACCGGCTCTCGGTCCGCGGTCACGAGCGGTCGACGATTCCGGGGGAGTGGGAGCGGGGAGCGGCCCCGGTGTCGGCCGGACCGCTCTTGCGGCGGTCCGGCCGGCGGCGGAAGCCGGGTCGACGGAGCCTGCGTCAGTTCCACATGCCGAGCATCAGCACGATCGACAGGCTCAGTGCGGCCAGGGCGCTCCACCACAGGGGCTTTTCGAGCTTTGCGAGCACTTCTTCTCCTCAACTTTGTGAGTGATTAGTCAGTCACTTCGACCGGGCGAAAAACGCCGCCGACGGCGGTGGGGCCGGGGTTCAGGACCAGGCGACGAACATGCCCACGGCCAGGGCGGCCAGCGGAGCCAGGGCGATCCAGCGCAATGCGAGCGCGGTCATGCGGTTCACCTCCCTTCCGGTGCGGGGGTCGACGGCGCGGGGTGGTACATCCCCCTGGTCAGGGTGCGCGCCCACGTCGCGTCGACGGAGTCCAGGTCCAGCGCCGCGATGAGGTGGCAGAGCTGGCCCATGGCGATGAAGTGCTGGACCTGCTCCCCCCGTGCTCCGGAGAGCCGGTGGGCCAGCGAGACCGCCGACGCGTACCCGCGTTGCACGGCCGCACGGACCTCGGGGATGTCGGCGACGCTCTGGGCGTGCACCAGCATCATCAGCACGGAGCGGTCGGCGATCAGCTCGGCGTACGCGTCGCCCATCGCCTCCAGCACCTCGGCGGGGGAGTCGCCGGACGCCTTCTCGGCGCCGAGGCGCAGTGCGTCCTCGATCAGGCGGTGACAGCGGTCCACGGCCGCCACGAACAGCCCGAGCTTCCCGTCGAACAGGCGGAAGACGTAGGCCTGGGAGATCCCGGCCGCCGCTGCGACGTCGGCGACCGGGGTCGCGTGGTAGCCCATCTTCGCGAAGACGGGCACCGCGCAGGCCACCGCCTTCTCGCGGCGGGCCTCCGCTGTGGAACGGGGGGCTTCGGTGCGTGCCATGTATGTGAGTACACACTCACAACCCGGTTCCTGTCAAGTCGCAGACCGCGACAGCGGCTGATCGATCGATCATCGACAGGGGTCAGGAGATCCCCGCGTCCTCCGGCGGGCTCTCGGGGAGGAGCGCGGCCCCGATCGGTCCGGCTGAGACCCCCGATTCCGGGTTCGCCGCCGCTACGCTGATACCCCAAGTTGCTGCGAGACAGGAGTCTCCCGCATGAGAGCCGTCAGCCAGGATCGGTACGGGACGGCCGACGCCGTCACCGTCGAAGACATCCCGCAACCGGTCCCGGCAGACGACGAGATCCTGGTCCGGGTCCGCGCCGCCTCCCTCAACGGCTCCGACCGCGAGAACCTCGTCGGCCGGCCCTACTACGCGCGCCTGGCCGGACTGCGGCGCCCCCGCAACCCGGTGCCGGGCTCGGACGTCGCCGGGGTCGTGGCCGCGGCGGGGGACTCGGTGACGGAGTTCGCGCCGGGAGACGAGGTGTTCGGGGAGCTGGCCGGCTACCGCGGCGGACTCGCGGAGTACGTCGCGACCCCGCCCCGCCTGCTGGCCCGCAAACCCCCCGGCCTGTCCTTCACGGAAGCGGCCGCGATCCCGCAGGCGGGGTGCATCGCGCTGCAGGCCACGCGCGGGCTGCGGCCGGGCGAGCAGGTTCTGGTCAACGGCGCGGGCGGGGCCGGCGGCGCGTTCGTGATCGGTCTCGCCAAGCACCTCGGCGCCGTGGTGACCGCCGTGGACCGTGCGGACAAGGCCGACCACCTGGTGCGCGTCGGCGCCGACGCCACGGTCGCCTGCGAGGACGAGGACTGGTCCGGCCACCGCGGCCGATACGACCGCGTCGTGGACCTCGTGGCGCACCGCTCGCCTTTCCGTGTGCACCCGGCGCTGCGCCCCGGGGGGACCTACTTCGTGGTCGGCGGGCACACTCGTGTGCTGCTCGCGACGCTCTTCGCGGGGCCGCCGATCCGCTGGACCACGGGCAAGCGGGCCGGGGTGCTGGTGGTGCCGCAGTCGCGCGCCGACCTGGAGGCGGTCACCGCCCTGGTCACCGACGGGGCCGTCGTCCCTCCGGCCGCCGACCGGGTCTATCCTCTGGAGGAGGCGCCGGCGGCGTTCGTACGGCTGGTCGCGGGGGACAACCGGGGAAAGATCGTCATCGCCATGCCCTGACGCGGGCAGGTGCCAAGAAAAGGAGCGGCACTGCGGCCGCCCCCCGGCACATGGCCGTCGATCTTGTAGCTATCGCAAACGGAAATCGTTTTCCTTCACGTTAGCTACAAGATCGACGGGGTTCCTGCCTCGCCGACGGGTCTCCGGTCAGCGGCGCCGCCCGTGATCGTCGCCGTCGGGGCGGTACCGCGGGACCGAGCCTTCGGAGCGGTGCCGCAGGTCCCGGTCGTGCGGAGCGCCGTGGCCCGCACGGCCGCTCTGCTTCGCGAGGTACTTCGACGCCGCGCCGGTGGCCTTGTCGATGTGCCGGTCGTACCTGCCCCCGGTGCGCTTCTTCACGGTCTCGCTGACCGTGCGCAGATGCCGGTTCGCCTTGCTGGGGTTCCTGCGGATGAATCCGAGGACCTGCCGGAGCAGGCTCTGCAGGTTGGCCATGGTGCTCACCTCGAAATCGAAGGCTCCGGGGGAGCGTGCGTTCGCCGCACGCCCGCGACGCGACATGTCGCGTCACTCTCGAGTGTAGGCAACGATCGAGGCCCTGTTCGTGAGAAGGGAGGAGAACATGACAACCCGGGGCAGCGGTGTGTCTACGTCGGGCTGGTCGCGGAGCGGCGCCGTCTGCCGGGGGGAGCGCAGCGGCGACGTCGGCGCCCGGCCACCCGACGCTCGGGCTCTCGCCGCGCGCCCGAGCATCTCTACGCCGACGGTGCCGAAGACGGCGTCCTCCCATCCGGGCCCTCGGGATCGGGCGTCCCCGCCGGGTGTGGGTCACGGTTCGCGCGTGTCGCCCGGCGCCGCGCGAAGCCCGCGGGTCAGAAGCCGCTGGTTGGCGGCGCTGCGGTCGTGCAGCGCCTCCGGCGCGAAGACGGGGTCGGCGAGTGTATGCCGCATCACCGGTTCCAGCAGCATAGGGCCGAGCATCAGGAACAGCACCTGGTAGGGCTCCCACAGTCGGTCGGACTCGGCTTCGGAGTCGGGGATCGCCCCGGTCTCGACGTCGCCGCCTTCGCTCAGCATCGCCAGGCGGGCCCGCGTACCGTTGAGGAGCCGGGTGAACAGCTCGCCGCTGGCCGCACCGCCTTCCAGGAGCGAGCGGCGCAGGTAGTTGCGACGCAGTTCGTCGGCGCCGAACAGGCGGGCCGTGACCGTGCCGAACGTCGCCAGCAGCCCTTGTCTGGTGGCTGGGGCGTCGAACTCCGCCAGGATGCGGTCGAAGGCGCTGAGGGCGTCATCGTCCACAGCGCGTCGCAGTCCGTCCTTGGAGCCGAAGTGGTGGCGGAGCAGGGCGTGGGACACGTCGGCCTCAGCCGCGATAGCGCGGGTGGAGGTGGCCTCGAAGCCCCGTTCGGCGAACAGCCGCAGCGCCGCCATCCGCAGGCGGGCGCGCGCGGTCAGGTCGGATGCCGGCGGCTCACTCATGATCAGCAACCTACCGCGTCGGCTGTCCGGTCTTCCCGCCGGCAAAGCTAAACCAGCGCGCGCAAGTATGGAATCCGCCGTACGCACCAGGCCAGTGCGAAGCCGGCCACGACGCCGACCGCTGCCACGACGCCGAACGCGGCCAACGGGCCCGCGGGCGCCCCCGAAACGGCGTACTGCAGGGCGACGACCACGGGCACGTGCAGTACATAGACGGTGAAGGCGACCGGCGCAAGCGCACGGACCAGCCGGCTGGGCCCGGCGACCCATTCCCGGAAGGCGATGAGCAGCCCGATGGACAAGGCCGTGCTCATGAGCGTCTCCGTCGTGGACCACAGCAGCGACCCGGCGTTCCATCCGCCCGTCGCATAGACGCCGCCCAACCAAGGCTCGGCAACGAAGTGGGCTGCGGCCAACGCGGATCCGGCTCCCAGCCAGACGTAGCCGGCCCGGGCCGAGAACGCGGAGAGCCAACCCCTCCGGTAGGCCAGAATCCCGAGGACGAAGAACGCGGTGTACTGCGCCAGGTCGGCCGGTTCGGCCTGGATGAACTCCAGAACCGGAACCCACCGGTCCACCGGGTACCAGCCTCGCAGGACGAACGTGGCGACCGAAACGACCAGAATGAACACCGCGATCGCTGCGGTGCCGGGCGCCTGGCCGCCGGGGCGCACGCGCGGCGATGACGGGTTGCGCGGGCTGCGCCAAGCGGCGGCCAGCGACCCGGCTCCGCGCCACGCTGTGTACAGCACCGCATAGACCAGCAGATGCTGGAGGAACCACAGGTGCCCGAACTGGCGGTCCGGCCAGATCGGTCCGGACCAGTCGTCTGGGCGCTGGCCCGCGCCCAGGTAGACGTCGGTGTAGTAGGCGGCGAAACCGATCGGGCCGTAGTCGCGGAAGTTGAGGTAGTAGGCATACATCAGCACCGGGATGAGCACCAGGAAGCCCGCGAGGATGGGCGGGACGAACTGGCGGAACCGTTCCGCCAGGAATCTGAGTCCGCCCTTGCGGTCGTAGGAGCGGGGGAGCAGGAACGCCGACACGAAGAAGAGGAGGCTCATGCGGAACGCGCCGCTGACCGTGGAGAGGGTCGACAGCACCGGCGAGCCGTCCGCATCCTCGACGTACCACCAGTCGGCCGGACCGTAGGGCTGGCTGGCGTGATGCACCACGACCAGCACGATCAACAGCAGCCTGAGGTTGTCGAGGTAGTACAGCCGTGGCTGATCCGTTCCGTCCGAGGGGTGGACCTCGCCTGCCCGTCCGCGCGGCTGTCCATTTGCATCATTTGCTGTCCACATGGACAGCAGTCTAGAGGTCCTGTGAAACGAGCCGAATACGCGCACCGACATCCCGGGGTGGCGTCAGGGAGATGTCAGGGAAGTCCCCGACACCCGACCCCGCCCCGCGCAGCCGCGGTTGACCGGTGACGGCGCCGGACTCGTCCGCCGCCTCGACGATGAGCACCGGCGGCCTCGGCCGCGCATACGCCGGCTGCCGCATCTGGCCGGCGTGGTCGGCCGGATCAGGGAGGCCCCGCCCGTCGCCGTCCTCGACGAAACCGACGCGTTCGTCCGCGACCTGTCCGAGCACGAGCGAGACGACGAGCATCTGCTCTGCCCGGCCCCTCCGGGCAGGTGGACGGTTCACCGTGGTCTTCGACCGGATCCTCCGACCTTGCGTCGAGAGTCCTTATCGTGTGGGCAGGACGCGTGTTGCGCCCGGGGAGGCGGTGGCGGAGTGGCCGCGGCACTCGACCGCGAGCGGCGGCAGGGACGAGTGGGGCGGGGTCACTCGCACCTCAGTGGCGCCGATGTCGAGGCGGACGCCGTGGTGTCCGGCGAAGCGCAGGTGGAAGGACAGGTGCGGCAGTTCGGGCGGCAGGGCGGGGTTTAGACGCATGACCCCGTTCTGAGCGGACAGGCCGGTGTAGCAGCGGATGAGCACGTCGACCGTGCCGGCCATCGCACCGAGGTGGATGCCCTCGGCGGTGCTGCCGCCCTGGGAGTCGTCGATGTCGGAGCGCAGCGCCTCGCGCAGGAAGCGCCAGGAGGCTGCGCGGTCGGTGCGGGAGAGCACCCAGGCATGCACGACCGCGCTGAGTGTGGAGCCGTGCGAGGTGCGGGCGAGGTAGTAGTCGACGGTGCGGGGGATGAGCCCGGCATCGTCGGCGCGGCCGCCGTAGCCGAGGCTGTGCAGGATCTCCCGCAGTTCTTCGGCCGAGAGGAGGAAGAACAGCATGAGTACGTCGGCCTGCTTGGAGGCGCGGTAGCGGTTGCAGGTGTCGCCTTCGGCCTCCAGGATGCGGTCGAGGCGGCGGATGTCGCCGTAGCGGGCCCGGTAGGCCGACCAGTCGAGTTCGGCCAGGTCCTGGTAGCCGGCGAACTGGCTGATGACACCGTCGTGAAAGGGCACCCGCATCCGGGCGCAGATGCGTTCGAAGCGTTGCGTCTCCGCGGCCGTCAGCCCGATCCGCTCCCTCAACTGCCGCCGCGCCGTCTCCGGCAGCTCCTGAAGGGCCTCCAGTGCCCTCTGCAGCACCCACACGGTCATGACGTTGGTGTAGGCGTTGTCGTCCACCCCCGGCTCCTCGCGGTCGGGGTAGCCGTCGTGGTATTCGTCGGGCCCCATCACCCCGCGGAGCACGTAGCGGCCCAGGCGGCGGTCGTAGCTGGTGAGGTCGGCGAACGAGCGGGCGATCTCCAAGAGCAGCTCCGCGCCGATCTCCTCCAGGAAGGCGGCATCGCCGGTGATCCGGTAGTGCTGCCATGTGTTGTAGGCGATCGCGATGCCGACGTGGCGCTGCAGATGGGAGTTGTCGTCCCGCCAGCGCCCCGAGCGCGGGTTGAGATGCAGGCGCTGAGTCTCCTCGCGGCCGTCGCTGCCGCTCTGCCATGGGAACAGGGCCCCGCGCAAGCCTTGGGCGCGGGCGGCGGCGCGAGCCTGGGGCAGCCGCCGGCGGCGGTAGCGCAGCAGCGCCCGCGCGGTTTCCGGTAGGTGCAGGTTCAGCAGTGGGAATACGAACAGCTCGTCCCAGAAGACGTGGCCCCGGTAGGCCTCGCCGTGCAGGCCGCGGGCCGGCACGCCGACATCGAGGTCGGCGGTGTGCGGTGAGAGGGTCTGCAGGAGGTGGAACAGGTGCAGGCGCAGGATCCGGCGGTCGCCGGCATCGCCGGCGTCGACCGTGAAGTTCTGCCACAGGTGGCGCCAGGCCAGCGCATGGTCCTCCATCAGATCGGCGAACCCGCCGGCCCGGGCGAGTGAGGCACGCGCGGCTGTGAGGGGGTCGCCGATGGCGTGGTCGCGCGAGGTGTGCAGCGCGACGGTCTTCTCCACGGTCACTGGGCGCCCGCGGACGGCCTCGATCCGGAGTACGTTGCCGATCCAGTCGGGCCGGGCGTCGGCAACCGCCGTGCACGGGACCGGTCCGCAGGTCACGCGTGTGCGTGCGGCCACAGCGATACCGATCCCCGAGGCGCTTGCCTCCGAGCGCAGCCATGTCTCCGCCGGTGCGGCGCCCCCGGTGCCCCGAGGCACGAGGTGTCGGCCGTTCAGCTGTCGGTAGCGCTGAACTCCGGCGTTGGTCACCGTCCCGTCCAGCGCGGAGCGCACCCCCAGCGTTCCGCTCCAGTTCTGCGGGGTGAGCTCGACCTCCAGCGCCGCGAGGTGCGGCTCTGCCATGGAGACCAGGCGGCGCTGTCGGACACGGGTGGTGCGGCCGCTGCTGTCGCGGTAGTGAAAGGTGCGCGTGAGCACGCCCGTGCGAAGGCTGAGCTCAAGGCTCTGGTCGTTTGGTCCGGTGCCGCCCTCGCCCAGCCAAGGGCCGCCTTCGGCGCTGAAGGTCAGCGGCAGCCAGTTGGGAGCGTTGACCGTTTCCTCGTTCTCCACCTCGCGGCCTGCGACGTAGGAAGTGGTGCGGTTGTAGCAGCCGGCGATGTAGGTGCCGGGGTAGTGCACGCCGTCGGCGCGCGACTCCGGGGCTGCGGCGCGAGTGGCGAAGTAGCCGTTGCCGAGCGTGAACAGCGACTCGCGCAGGCCCTCCCGCGCGGGCTCGAAGCCTTCGTAGGTCAGCGTCCAGGAGTCCACTCGTCCTCATTCTTCTCGGCTACGGTCAGCTCCCCCAGGTCGGAGACCACGACGTGGGCGCCGCGGGTGTAGAGCTGCGAGGCCTGCTGCACCCGGTCGACTCCGACGACCAGTCCGAAGCCACCGCGCGCCCCGGCCTCCACTCCGGCCAGGGAGTCCTCGACGACGGCGGTGCGGGCGGGAGGCGTAGCCATCCGGCGGGCAGCCTCCAGGAACAGGGCGGGATCGGGTTTGCCGGGCAGGCGCAGCCGTTCGGCGTCGCGCCCGTCGACGCGCACGTCGAAGAGGCGGGCGGCGCCGGCCGCCCGGACGATTGCCGCGCAGTTGCGGCTGGCGGAGACGACCGCCGTGCCGATCCCCGCTCGGCGCAGGGATTCGAGCAGCGCGATCGTCGAGGGGTAGGCGGTGACGCCGTAGGCGCCGACGTAGTCGAGGAAGTAGCGCTCCTTGCGATCGCCGAGCGCGGCGACAGTCAGGGCGCGCGGGTCGGCGTCGGGGCCGTCTTCAGGCAGGGTGATGCCGCGCGAGGCAAGGAAGGTGCGCACTCCGTCCAGCCGTGAGCGGCCGTCGACGTAGGCCAGGTAGTCCTCGCGCAGCGCGAAGGGAACGTACCGCTCGCCTTCCGCGCTCAGGTGGGATCGCAGGAAGTCGTCGAAGGTGCGCTTCCAGGCAGCCGCATGCACGGAGGCGGTGTCGGTGACGACGCCGTCCATATCGAAAGCGACCCCTGTGATCTCCCCCGGCGCGATCACCGCGTCACGCGCGTGCTCCACGTTGCCTTCTCTCACCCGGCCCGCTTTGCGGGCGGCGCTGTCGCAGGGCCGGCCGCCGATGCATCGACTGCGGCGGTCTCCCTTGCTCCCATTCCACCTGGGCCCCGGCCGTCCGCCCAGGGCCGTTGGGCGCTTCCGGAGCGGCCGAAGTCCGCGTTCCCAAGCCCTTGAGGCCCGCGGATTCTGGGCGTGGGTATCGTCGCCGCCGGCCGCGGCCGCCGGCCGCGGCCGGCGGCGACGCGGATCCAGTCTTCGCGGTCACCGCCCACCAGCGCAGAGAGCTGTGCTTCTGGTGCCGTCATTCGACCGGGCGGGGGCGCGCCACGGAGCGCCGTGCCTTTCGAAGAGGGTCATAGGTCCCGCTCCGCGCCCGCAAGGCCGGGACGTAGGCCACGCGGCGGCGGGAACGACGGCGCTAACGCGGGGTGAGCGCCGCGCGGAGACTGGTTCCGCCACCAATTCCGAACTGACGGTTTCCATGGAGGCGGTTATGGGTCCTCGGCAGAATCGCACCGCTCCGCGCACAGCGGTCTTCCAACTCGACGGAGTCGACGCGTCGGTCGCCGCCCACGTGCGGGACCGGTTCGCCACGCTGCACCATTACACCTCGGAGCCCTTGGGCGACGTCTGCGCCGGTGTGCGGGCGGTGGCGGTCGCCGGCTACGGCCGCCTGATCGAGGTGGAGGCCTACGCCGACACGCCGACCGGGCGCGCGCAAGCCCGCGCCGAGGCCGACAGCGTCTGCGCCGCCGTGGACAAGGTCCGCGACCGGTTGTGCATACGGCTGGCCGAGCATGAGCTGCGCGCGGCGCGCGCATCCCAGCCCGAAACAGCGCACATCGCTCCGGCGCACAAGGGGCTGCGGTGGTGGCTGCGCTGGGGGCCGAAGCACCGCGACCAAGGCGGCACGACCGCGAAGCATGGCGACGGCGCAACGGGACCTGAGAGGACCAGACGATGAACGGCACCGAATACACGCACGCGGTCGGCAGCGTCGACTCGGGTAAGGAGGAGAGCGGCGCGAACCGCATCGTCGTCGGCGTCGACGGCTCGCCCTCCAGCGGAGCGGCACTGGACTGGGCGGGCCGGGCAGCTGCCGGCCGCGGAATGGGACTGCTCCTGGTGCACGCGCTCAGCATGTCGGTGCTCGCCGCACCGTTCGGCCAGACCATCCGGGTGGCGCCGTCACCGGAACTCACCGCCTGGGCGGAGCGCCTACTGCGTGAGGCCGCCGGCCGCGTCGCCGAAGCACTGCCCGATCTGGAGGTGGAGACCCGCATCACTTCGCTGGATCCGGCCCCGGCGCTGCTCTCCGCCGCTCGCACGGCCGCGATGGTGGTCGTCGGCTCCCGTGGACTGGGCGGCTTCGCTTCGGTGCTGCTGGGGTCGGTGAGCATCCGCGTCAGCGCCCACGCTCCCTGCCCTGTCGCGGTTGTACCCGCGCCCGTGGAGGAGGACGAGGCGGCTGGCGAGGCCCGCAGGACCGTGGTCGTGGGGATGGACAGCTCGCCGGATGCGGACGCCGCCCTGCGCTTCGCACTCGACCATGCCTTCCGCATCGGGGCTCGGCTGGTCGCAGTGCACGCCTTGGCGGTCCCGGCGCCCATGGACGCCGAGGCTTTCACGGCCTCGGCCTTCACCGCCGACCGTGAGTTCGCCGCCGCGCGGGCCGACAAGCAGGTCCGCACGATGGTGGAGGAGGCGCGCAGCGCCGATACCGCCGACGTTCCGGTCCGCGTCGCCGTGGTCGAGGACCATCCGGCCCGCGCCCTACTCGCCGAGGGGGCCGGAGCCGACCTCGTCGTGGTCGGCTCGCGCGGGCGCGGCGGATTCTCCGGGCTGGTGCTGGGCTCGGTGAGCCAGGCGGTGCTGCACCATGCTCCGGTCCCGGTGGCAGTTGTCCGCCCGCGTTCCGGGCGCGGCATGCACCGCTGATTCGCGCATGCCGGGCAAGCCCTCAGCCAGGCCGGGCCCTGGCTAGTCGGCAGTCGTAGCCGTGTCACGCGCCGCCGACGAGCGACCGGTGTCCGGCAGGCCCGGGACCGGTTCGTCCGGGTCCTGCTTCGAGGTGTCGACGACGACCGCCTCCGGCCACTCGGCGAAGGCGGCCTCCATTCGTCGGGCGACCCGGGCGTCCGCGTCCGAGACCGAGTCCGCCTCGCGCGCACGCCGAGTCAGGCGCCGATCGATCTCGTCGGCGGGCGCGGTGCAGTGTATCTCCGTCAGGTCCGCCTGCGCCTCCTCGGCGAGGTCCCGGGCGCCGTGCCGGTGCCGTGTGTCGGCGAAGGAGGCGTCCAGTACCACCGACTCGCCCATGGCCAGCAGACGGCGGGCCCGGTCGAGGAGGTCGCGGTAGACGGCGCCGGTGTTGCCTGCGCTGTAGAGGCCCGTGCCGTGGGCGGCGGCCGCCGATTGCAGCGGGTCGAGTCCGGCGCGTTCCTTGCGGACCCGGTCACTGCTCAGGCGCACCATCCCCCGGCGGTCGGCCAGGTGTCCGGCGAGCGTGGACTTCCCCGTCGCCGGGGTGCCGCCGACGACGACCAGTCGGACGGCGCTCTCACGCAGGTGGCGCAGACAGATGTCCGCGAGGAGGTGGGCCTGGTCTCCGGCACCTTGCCCGCCTTGCTGGGCGCGCAGGCAGGCCACCTTGGCCCGCACGAACGCGCGGTAGGCGGTGTAGTGGTGGCGGAGCGCGGTAGGGGCGGGGTCGCCGGCGAAGTCGGCGTAGTGCTCCAGGAAGGAGTCGGCGGCATCGGCGGCCCCGAGCCGTTCGAGGTCCATCGCCAGGAACGCGGCGTCGTCGAGTCCGTCGACGAAGCGGAGGTCGTCGTCGAACTCCAGGCAGTCCAGGATGCGCGGTCCGTCGTCCAGGCAGAAGACGTCGTCGGTGAGCAGGTCGCCGTGTCCGTCGACGATTCGGCCCTGGTCGATGCGGGAGGTGAGCAGGGCGTGGCGGCCGTCGACGAACCGCAAAGCCAGGCACTCGATCTCGTCGGTCCGTTTCTCCAGAACGTCCTGCGGGAGTGCACGCACCTGGGCGAAGCTGTCCCTCCAGCGTCCGCGCAGCGCGGGAGCGGCTCCCTGAGCGGAAATCTCGTCGCCGCGGTCGGAGTCGAAGTGGAAGGCGGCGAGGACGCGGGCGATGCGCCGCAGGTCGGCACCGACATCGGCGCCCAGATGCACCAGGGTGGACAGGCGTCGCGCGTCCGGCATACGGCGCATCGCCACCAGGTGGTCGACGGCGTTTCCCCGCGCGTCGCTGACGTCGAATACGCCGTCGTAGACGTCGGGCGCCAGTCGGCGGTTCAGGTCGACCTCGCGGCGGCAGGCGGCTAGGCGCAGCTCACGAGTGCTGTAGTCGAGGAACCCGAAGTTTTCGGGCTTCTTCATCTTGTAGGCGCGGTCTCCGACGAGGAAGACCACACCCGCGTGGGTCTCGCGCACGGCGGCATAGGGGGTGAAGGTCTGAGCGGTCGGTGGCATGGGTTCCGTCCTTGCTGTGTGGGGTCCCCGGTGCACTTGCTCTCGCCGGCCGTGCGTCGTTCCGTTCTTCGGTTCCAGACTTCGCCGTGGGCCGTCCGGCCGACAGTGGCCGCGGACCCGTGGCGGGCGGACCTTCGTACCGCGGTGCGGCGACCTAGATCGTTGATGGGGGTTGTTGGGTGTCCCGGGTCAGTGGTCGTAGGCGATCAGAGACCGTTTGACCGGGGCGTCGATGAGCCAGTTGTGCCAGATCGCGGCGTTGAGGGCGCAGATGCGCTGG
>NZ_JAVREK010000038.1:0-32777 GCF_031845375.1 Streptomonospora wellingtoniae | reverse complement strand
TGGCAGACTGGGTGTCCAACGGAGCTCCTGCTGAACGGTGATCTTGGTCGACACGGTTCTAGCAGGAGCTCCGTCTTGTTTCAGGCGATTTGACACATGCGCGCCACGCCTTAACTACACGGCATTGCATCTAGATCCGCAGCACGGAGAGCTCGGCCAGGCGCAGTCGGGTGCGCCGCAGGCGCCTGCGGCGCCGGCGCCGCCCGTGTACTGCGATCGCCTGCGGTGCCGACGCCGCCGGGACGCGCGGGCCGGCCGGTAGGAAAGCCGGCCACAGGACCATGGCGACCGCGCCGACCGCCGGTGCGACGCCCATGCAGTCGGCGTGAGAGTGCGCCCCGGCGTCCTCGGCCGACTCGGCGCGCACGCAGCCGGAGCCGGAGCGGAGGCCGGGGTCGGCACGGGGAGGTGCGGAGTGCTGGTGCCGGTGGGGGGCGGCGGGAGTCCCGTGGCCGGCGTGGTCGGCGCGGCTTGCGCCTACACCGTGTCCGGACGACACCGTCAGGGAGTGCACCCCGCGGTCGGAGCCGGCATAGGCGTGGGACGCGACCGCGGACGGGCTCGCGGCGGAGTGGGGATGGCCGTGCGTCAGTGCACCGCCGAGCCCGTGAACGGCCGCGACCGGCAAGAGCGCCAAGACCAGCAAGAGAAGCGGCCGCACTGCGGCGGCCGCCTTCGGGGCGGTGGAGCCGAACGGCATCTATCCTCGGAGCCTAGGGAGGATTCGCAGGAGCATCGAATGATTCCCTGCTGATCGAGGGGCGGCCAGAGACACTACCCGGTTGCGCGGCCACTGCCTAGATCAGCGCAGGTCCCCACGAAACCGACGTTGTCCCCGCGGGTGCGGCGTCGCCCAGTGGGTGGAGCAGGCATTCGGGGCTGTGAGCGCCTGGCGGCGCGGGCGGCGGGGAGCCGACTCAGCCGGCCGGCGGAGCGTCGGCGAGGCGGTCGAGGAACTCGCCAAGCAGCGCGCGCTCGCCGGCGGTGAACAGCCCTTCCGCCCCGCCGAGCACGGCCTTCAGCCCGGCCGCGCGTTGGGCGTGGTCGGGCGGGCCGGGCGGCGCGGCCCCGGTGACGGCGCCGATCGCCGCCTCGCGCAGCCGCCGCGACAGGCCGCGGTCGTGCTCCTCGGGCGGGGCACTGATGAGGTGGAGGACGGCGCCCCTGCCGGCGGCGTGCACGGTCGCCGCCCCGGCCTCGACACCGACCGCCAGCCTTCCCGCCTCGGCGACGCGCCGCACGAGCATGCGCAGCCGCTCCGACGCCTGCTCGGCGGCGGGAGAGCGGCGGCCGGGGTCCGGTTGCACGTACATCAGCAGGTAGTGGGCCGGGTGCTCCAGGCCGAACTCGACGTGCAGGTCCCAGCCCGTGCGCAGGTCCTCGACCGGGTCGTCGGTCAGGGCCAGGTCGTACTTGCGCAGCAGGTAGGCGTCGAACCCGTCGGCGGCCACGGCGTCGAGCAGGCCGGCCATGTCGGTGAAGAGACGGTAAATGGTGGGCGGCTGGACCCCGGCCGCCGCGCTCACGGCCCGGGTGGTCACCGCGTCGCGCCCCCGCGACTGCAGCAGCTCAGCCGCCGCGTCGAGGATCCGCCGGCGCACCTCGTCCCGTTCGTTCACCGATCGATGATATCAGCGGACTGATATCCCTGATCTGCGGACGTCGGCGAGCCGGGCCTCCCCGCGCAGCTCCGAGGCGGTCGCCCGCCGGGATGCCGTGCCGACCGGACGGGACGGGGCGCGGGGGAGGGCCACCGCGCTCCGGGCGCGTCAGCCGGCCGCCTCAGCCGGGCGCGTCAGCCGGCTCCGGTCCGGCTCGCGGTGACCACGAGGGCGGTGTAGGGCATCGTGAACGCGCCGCCGAAGTCGTCGACGGCCGCACCCACCCCCTCCAGTACGCGCTCCAGTTCCTCGGGCGCCAGCCGGGTGTGGCCGCCGGTGGTGGGAACTTGGTCGAGCCACTCCTCGCGGGTGTAGGTCCGCTCCCAGTCGAACCGCCACTGCTCCGGCTCGCCGAACGACGCGCAGTCCCGGATCCCGCCGGCTGCGCGATCGCACACCGCCCCGTACGGATCGGCGCCGGTCGGCGTCCACTGCGCGCGTGCGAGGAAGTCGGGCAGGATCCGGCGGTAGACGTCGTCGAACGCCTCGGCCAGCGCCAGGGGCGGCCGGGCGGCGTTCCAGAACACGGCCAGGCGGCCGCCCGGCCGCAGGATCCCGGCCGCCTTCGCGGCGCCCGCGTCCGGGTCGACCCAGTGCCAGGCCTGACCCGAGACGACGGCGTCGAAGGACCGGTCAGCGGGGTCCCAGGACTCGAACTTCGCGATCTCGGCCTCCGTGCCGTGCCGCCGCGCCCATCCGGCCATGCGGGCGTCGGGCTCGACACCGAGGACGCGGCAGCCGGCCTTCTGGAACGCGCGGGCCGAGACGCCGGTGCCGCAGCCGGCGTCGAGGACATCGGGGCCGGGGCAGGCGGCGGTGATCGCCCGGACCATGGCGTCGGGGTAGCGCGGGCGCGCGCGGTCGTAGCGTTCGGGATCCGTGCCGAACGACTCCGCGATCCCGCGCGCCCGGTGGGGCTCCCGGGGTTCGGGGGGAGTGGGTTCCGAGGATATTGTGGGCATGCGCCCACAATAGTGGGCACGTGCCCACTCGGCAATCGGTTGGGCAGGGCGAGGCGGGGAGTGATGCGCGGTGCCGACCGGGACGGCCATCCGCGACGCGCGCGAGCAGCTGTTCGGCGCCGCGGAGCGGATCCTGCTGCGGGACGGGCCGAACGCGCTGACCAGCCGCGCAGTCACGGACGAGGCGGGCTGTGCCAAAGGCGTCCTGCACCGGCACTTCGCCGACTTCGACGCGTTCCTCGCCGAGCTCGTGCGGGACCGCGTCGCGCGGCTCGGCGTCCAGGCCGCCGCGCTGTGCGGCGCCGCGGGCACCGGCACCGTCGTCGGCAACCTCGCCGGAGCGCTGAGCGAGCTGTTCGATCCGGTGGCCGTCGCGGTCGTCGGGTTGGTGATCTCCCGCGACGGCCTGCGGGGCCGGCTGCGCGAGACCACGCCGGCGGGCGTCCCCCTGCTGACCGAGGCCGCGGCGATGCTCGCCGACTACCTCGCGGCCGAGCGGCGGGAGGGCCGCATCGCCGAGGAGGCCGACGTCGAGGCGCTGGGGCCGACGCTGATCGGCTCCGGGCACCTGCTCTTCGCCGACCGCGAGAGCGGGCCCCCGGACACCGCTGCCGTCCGCAAGGCCGTGGCCGCCGCCGTCGACGGCTACCTGCCGTAGAGGCCTGGGGAATCCCGTTGATCTTGTAGCTATCGTGAAGGAAAGCGCTTCCAGTGACGATGGCTACAAGATCGACGGTGGGGTACACCCGCCGCGTCGGGGAGACCGCCTCCGGGCGGCCGCGGCGGGGCGGAAATCGGGGGCGCTCGCCGAGGCCCGGGTGCGTAGTCCGTAGGATGACCGGATCTAACGGTGCCGTGCCTGTTCAGGAGGACCAATGGCCGCCTTGCCACCGCCCGGGAACCGCCCGTGAGCGCTGCGCCCGGCGCCGCCGCGCGGGACCGCTGGCTGTGGTGGCTGCTGGTCACCGTGGTCGCGTCCCAGACCACGCTCAACCTGTGCCGTCCGCTGATCTCCTACCGCTCCGTCGCGCTGGGCGCCGACGCCTTCGCGGTCGGCCTGATCACGGCGGCGTTCGCGATCCTTCCGCTGGCCGTCGCGGTACCCCTGGGACGGCTCAGCGACCGCCTCCGGCGCACCGCCTGGATCGTGGCCGCGGGCATCGTGCTGATGGCGCTGGCCCCGCTGCTGCTGGCCCAGTCCCAGCGGCTCGTCACCGTCGCCGCGGGCAGCGCCGTCCTGGGGCTCGGCCACCTCACCTTCATGGTCGCCGCGCAGCGGCTCGTCGCCCAGCGGTCGGCGGAGGACCGGCTCGACCGCAACTTCGGCCTGCTCACGGCGTCGGCGGCGCTCGGCCAGCTGGTCGGGCCCCTGCTCTGCAGCCTGCTGCTCTCCGACGCGTCCTCCGACACCGGCCTGGAGTCCGCCACCCAGCAGGCCTTGATCGTGGCGGCGGTGACCGCGGCGCTGGGGCTGCCGGCGGTTCTCGGACTCTGGTCGGCGACCCAGCCCCGGGCCGGGGACGAAGGCTCCGCGCCGCTGCCGATCGCGGACCTGCTGCGCCGTCCCGGCGTGCCCACCGGCCTGTTCACCAGCCTCGCGCTGCTGGCGGCCGTGGACCTGCTCACCGCCTACCTGCCGCTCATCGCCGACCAGCGCGGGATCACCCCGGCGGTCGTCGGCGCCCTCCTGGCGACCCGCGCGGCCGCGTCGATCCTGTCGCGCCTGCTGGTGGACCGGCTCGTGCAGCGCTGGTCCCGCCACCTGCTCATCATGGGCAGCACACTGGGCTCGGCCGCCGCGCTGAGCGCAGTGGCGCTGCCGGTTTCGGGGACCGCGGCCATGGGGACCGCGCTCGCCCTCGGCGGCTTCCTCCTGGGCCTCGGCCAGCCGCTGACCATGACCATGGTCGTGCGCGCCGTCCCGCCCGAGACCCGCGGCACCGCCCTGTCCCTGCGCCTGTGGGGCAACCGCCTCGGCCAGGTCGCGATCCCCGCCGCCGCGGCCACCGTCGCCGGAGCCGCCGGCGCGGCCGGAGCCCTGTGGTTCGTCAGCGCCGTCCTCCTCGCGGCGACCAAGGCCGTGCACAGCTCCGCCGCCCGGGAGCCGTGAGAAGGCGCCCCTTTCGGGGCCCGCGACCCCGGCGGACGCTTGCCGGCACGAGCTCCACCCCGCGCACAGGCGGCTGACGCGGGCGGTTCAGTTCCGGGGCGGTACACACGCGGGAAGGCGGTCCGGCTCCGGCTCCAGCGCTGCCGTGGCGCGAGCCGGGATGGTGCCGCGGGCCGACGGCGCCGCGCGGGGGCCGGGAGAGGCGCTCCTCGGACTTCTGCACGACCTCGGCGGGAGTAGCCTCCTTGCCGGTGCCGGAGGAGGCCCCGCGGCGCATCCGCGGCGGACGGCGGCCGCGCTCGTGCGGCGAGCGCCCCGCTCCGTCGGCGCCGGAGTGTGCGCCGGGGACCGGTCCGGCCCGCCCGAAACCCGTCTCCGCGTCATTCCAGGGAGCCCACATGGCCACCGTGTACGGCACCGCCGTGGACATCACCACCGAGGACGGCGTCGCCGACGCCTTCCTCGCCCACCCCGACGACGGCGGCACGCATCCCGGCGTCCTGCTCTACATGGACGTCCTCGGCCTGCGCGCCCAGCTCAAGCGGATGGCGACCCGCCTGGCCGCGGCAGGGTACACGGTCCTGGTCCCCAACGTCTTCTACCGCCACGGGCGCTCGCCGCTCGTCGAGCTTCCGGAGTTCATCGACTCCGACAGCCGTCCGAAGGTCTTCGATCAGCTCAGCCCGATCATGCAGTCGCTTACGCCCGAGCAGGTGAAGCGCGACGCCGGCGCCTACCTGGACCGCCTGGCCGAGTCCCCCCAGGCTTCCGCCGGGCCGGCGGGCGTCGTCGGCTACTGCTTGGGCGCGATCCTGACGCTGCGCACGGCCGGGACCCACCCTGACCGGGTGGCGGCGGCGGCCGGCTTCCACGGCGCCAACCTCGCCCCCGACACCCCCGACGGCCCGCACCTGCTCGCCGACCGCATCACCGCCGAGCTGTACTTCGGCCACGCCGACAAGGACCACACGTTGCCCCCCGAGCAGGTCGACCGCCTCGACCGGGCCCTCGCCTCGGCGGGTGTGCGCTTTGAGTCCGAGGTCTACGAGGGCGCCCAGCACGGCTACACCCAGGCCGACACCGCCTCCTACGACGAAGCGGCGACCGAGCGCCACTGGCGCGCGCTGCTGGACCTGTTCGGCCGCAACCTCTGACCGCCCCGCGCGCGGCGGCGCCCGCTCCGGCAGAGGCGGGCGCCGCCGCCTGCGGCATCCCGGCGCGGCGACCCGCCGTGGTCGGAGTTCCCGGCACACGGCTCGACGCGGAGCCTCCACGCCCGGCGGCGCCTCCTTCACGGCCTTTCGCCCGCTGGGCAGCCCCATCGTGTGCGCCCGTCTCGGACGCGGTCCCGTGGCCACCGGCTTCTCGGCGGCCACGATGCTTTCCAAAATATTCCGGAATACTGTTGTCGAAACTTCTGGAAGGCAGCCGGAATATTTCATTACCATGGGATCGCTCCCAAGCCTGGTTCCGGACCGCGTCGCGCACACCATCCTGACCGGGAGTCAGCATGCGCCTACGCACATCCCACCGCCGATCTCGCGGCAGTGCCGCGGGCGGGTCGGAACGGCCTGCATCCCCCTATCCGGTGCGCACCGGCGAGTACGCGGCCCGGCGCCCCTGGCGCCCCTGGCGCCGCCGGGCCGCCGCGCTCGGCTGCGCGCCATCCACTGGAGGTTCGAATGCGCTCCCGCCGATACCGGCCGCGGGGCTGGGCGGGCGCGGCCTGCGTCACCGCCCTGACCCTGGCCGCGACCCTCACCCCCCAGGCCGGCGTCCTCGCCGACGAAGACGACGGCGCCGACTGCTCGGTACCCGCCCCGGGGCAGACGTCCGAGGCCCTGCTGCCCGACCCCTTCACGAAGCTGGACGGCACCCGGATCAGCACCACGTCCGAATGGCGGTGCCGCCGGGCCGAGATCAAGGAGCTGGCGGAGAGCTCCGTCTACGGCCAGAAGCCCGCGCCGCCGGATAGCGTCACCGGCACCGTCTCCGGCTCCGGCATCACCGTGAACGTGACGGACCAGGGCCGCAGCACCAGCTTCTCGGCCGACGTCGACCTGCCGAGCGGCTCCGGCCCCTTCCCCGCCGTCGTGGTCCTCGGCGGGCTCGGGGCCGACACCCAGACGATCACGTCCTCCGGCGCCGCCGTCATCGGCTTCGATCCCTACGCGGTCGGCGAAGAGGGCACGTCGCGCAACAGCAAGCAGGGCGCGTTCTACGACGTCTACGGCTCCTCCAGCGGCACCGGGCTGCTGATGGCCTGGTCCTGGGGAATCAGCCGGATCATCGACGTCGTCGAGCAGTCCGACGGCAGCATCCTGCGCGCCGACGGCACCGGTGTCACCGGGTGCTCCCGGTTCGGCAAGGGCGCCTTCGTGGCCGGCGCCTTCGACCAGCGCATCGACCTGACCATGCCCGTCGAGTCGGGCACCGCCGGCGTCCCCGCATTGCGATCGGTCGCCCAGGAGGACGGCGCCCAGCCGCTGAGCAGCGCCTACTCGGAGCAGCCCTGGCTGGGCGACGCCTTCAGCTCCTACACCGGCAACCCGGCCGCCCTGCCCGTCGACACCCACGAGATCGTGGGCATGGTCGCGCCGCGGGGCCTGCTCGTCATGGAGAACCCGCACGTCGACTGGCTGGGAGCCACGTCCGGAAGCGTGGCAGCCCTGGGCGGGCGCGAGGTCTACAGGGCCCTCGGCGCGGAGGACAACATCTCCTACATCTCCGACGTCCAGGACGGCACCCACTGCGCCACCAGGTCGGAATGGAAGGGCCCGATGCGGCAGAGCATCGAGCGGTTCCTGCTGGACTCGGGCAGCGCGCCCGGCGAGTTCCGGATCTCGCCCAGCGAGTCCGGCGACCTGTCCGCCTGGCGGAACTGGCAGACGCCGAACCTGACCGGCGACGGCGGCGATCCCGGCGACGGGGGAGACCCGGGCGACGGAGGGAGCGGCACCTGCACCGCCGACTTCCAGGCGGTCAACACCTGGTCCGGCGGCTACCAGGGTGAGGTGACGGTCACCAACGGCACCTCCGGCGCGTTCGACGGCTGGAGCGTCGGCATGACCCTGGCGCCCGGGCAGTCCATCAGCAACCTCTGGAACGGCGAGAGCTCCGGCACCAGCGGCGACATCACGGTCACCGACACCCGGTGGAACGGCGCCCTCGCCGCCGGCGACAGCGTCGCATTCGGCTTCGTCGCCTCCGGTTCCACCACCGCACCCAGCGGACTCAACTGCTCCGGTTCCTGATCGGATCCGACCGCCGCCGAGAGGTCCGCCCCGGCGCCGCACCGGCCGCCGGGGCGGGCCCCGGGCCGGGCGGCGCTCGCGGCTACCGGGCCGGCGCGCGCCGGGTCGCCGACACCCACGCGACCGCTCCCCAGAACAGCGCCGCGACGCCGGCGAGCACGGCCGCGACCGCCGGATAACCGGTGCCGGCCGCCAGCCAGGCGGCGCCGACCGGTCCGGCGAGGCCCACGACGCCCCAGCCGCTGAACACCATGCCGTAGGCGGCGCCGAACCTGTCCGCGGGCACGGTGTCGGCGACCGCCATGGGCGTGAGAACCGAGACGGCGCCGTATTGGGCGCCCAGCGCCAGCAGTGCCGCGAGGGCGCCGCCCGGCTCCTCGACCAGGGCCAGCGTCACACACGCCCCGACGAGCACGGCGGCGGTCGCGTGCAGGGCCGGGACGTGCCCGATCCGGTCGGCGATCGGCCCGGCGGCCAGCCGGCCGGCGAAGTTGCCCGCGTTGAGCAGCACCACCGCCGCCACCGCGAGCTCCGGCGCCCCAGCGAATCCGCCCGCGTGCCCGAACGCGACCAACGCCGGCGCGCTGCCCAGCAAGAACATCACCCACGACGCGAGGATCGATCGGCGGTAGCGGCGCAGCGCCGGAGTCCGCGGCGCGTCCGGCGCGTCCGCCGCGCCCCTGGTGCGCGGCGGCGCGGAGCGGGACGACTGCGCGGCACCGGGCAGCAGGACGCTCGCGCACGCCGTCAGACCGCCGAGCAGGACCGCGAGGACCGTGAACATCCCGGTGCGCCCCACCGCGTCCAGCAGGGCGCCGACGACCGGAGCCAGCACGACGGCGCCGGCGGCGTAGGCGCTGACCACGACCGCCACCGCGCTCCCGCGCTTGGTCGCGGCGGTCCCGGCCACTCGCACCGCGGTGGCGTAACCGAGTCCCGTCGCGCCGCCCAGCATGACGCCGAAGCCGAGCACGAGCACCGCCGGCGACTCGGCCAACCCCGCGGTGACCAGGCCGAGAACCACACCCGCACCGACGACCAGGGCGATCCGCCGCGGCGCCACGGCGTCGGCGACCCGCCCGCCGACGAGCACTCCGGCGGTGAAGGAGCCCAGCCCGACCGCATAGGCCGCGCTCAGCTGGGGACCCGCGACGTTCAGCTCGACCGAGAGCGCGCGGCTGAACGCGTCCCACAGAAACAGCGGCCCGACGGCGAAGTCGAGCAGCACCGCTCCGGCTAACGCGCGCCGCGCCGGGACCATCGGTTCCCACATCCCATCCGCCGGTCCGCCGCCGCCCGGGTCCGGCGGGATCCCGGGCGACGTCTCCGCGCCGCATTCGCACGCGGCACGGAACGCCCGCGGCCGCCGCCCGCCCAGTCTCGAAGGCCGCCGACGCATGCGCAACCGGGCGGGCAGACCTCGTCGCGGACGGGCCGCCCCACGGTCCGTGCGCCGGCGCCCGTGGCCCCTACCGCCGCGGCTCCGGCCCCGGGACACCGCTGCGTGCGGCGAGCAGGCCCATCTGCGTGCGGTTGCCGCAGTCCAGTTTCACCAGCAGCCGCGAGACGTAGCCCTTCACTGTCGCCTCGCTCAGGTGCAGACGCCGGGCGATCCGCGTGTTGGACAACCCTTCGCCCAGGCAGCCCAGCACCTGGTGCTCGCGCTCGGTAAGCCGGGCGACCAGCTCGCTCTCGCTCTCGCGCTCGTTGCGCCGGTCCTCGGCCGACGCCAGCAGGCGGCGGGTGGCGGCGGGCGACATGACCGTGTGGCCGTCCGCGGCGACGCGCACGAGATCGAGGAGGTCCTCCGGCGGAGTCGACTTCAGCAGGAAACCCGTCGCACCGGACCGAAGGGCCCGCATCACGTACTCGTCCCGGTCGAACGTGGTGAGCGCGACCACCACCGGAGGCGACTGCATGCGGCTTATCTGCTCGATCGCGGTGAGACCGTCGACGCCCGGCATGCGCAGATCCATGAGCACGAGATCGGGGCGGTGCCGCAATACCGCCTCAAGGGCGGCCGCGCCGTCGTAGGCCTCGCCGCGCACCTCGATGTCGGGGGCCGAGCCCAAGATCGTGCGCAGGTGCCGGCACACCATGGCGTCGTCGTCGACGACGAGGACGCCGATTCCGGTTCCCTCCCGACTCACAGGCGGCCCTCCTCTGCGGCCGGGGTCGGGACGTAGGCCGGCAGCCGCGCGTCGATGCGGAAACCCCCGGCGGAGGTGGCGCCGGCCTCCAGGGCTCCGCCCATCAGCTCCACCCGCCACCGCAGCCCGCTGAGCCCCGAGCCGGACCCGCTCTCGACAAGCACGGGATCAGGAGAGCGGGTCGGAGCGGTGTTGCTGACGGCCAGCCGCACTCCCTGGGCACTGTAGTCCGCGTGGACGCGGACCCGCGTACCGGGAGCGTGCTTCCGGGCGTTGGTCAGCGCCTCTTGGACGATGCGTTGGGCTGTGCGGGCCACGATCGGGGAGAGGCCGTCGGGGTCGCCCTGCTCGGAGAGGTCGACGGGTACGCCGACGCTCCCCGACTCCGCGGAGAGAGACGGCAGGTCGACCGCCGCCTGGGCCCTTTGGGGGCCGGCGCCGTCCTCTCCGCCGGGCAGGATCCCCGAGAGATCGCGCAGCTCCTCCAATGCCCGGTAGCCGGTCGAGCGCAGCTCCTCGGCGGCCTCCCGGGTCTGCTCGTCCTCACAGGAGACGCGCAGCGCTCCGGCCTGGAGCACCATCAGGCTCACCCGGTGGGTCACCACGTCGTGCATCTCCGCGGCGATCCGCGAGCGCTCGTCGGCGCGCGCCTGCGCAGCGAGCAGCTGCTGTTCGCGCTCCGCGCGCTCCGCCCGTCCGGCCAGCGCCGACTCCACGGTGCGGCGGGCGGCGACGTACATGCCCAGGACCGCGGCGGTCACGACGAAGGCCAGCGTGCGTGCACCGGCGCCCTCCACCTGCCACGGGTCCAGGGCGACGGCCGACAGCACCGCCAGAAGTACGACGGGAGTCCACGAAGCCGCCCTGTTGCCGCTGTAGGCCAACGCGGCGTAGGCGGCGAACGGAGCCGTCGGCGGATACAGCGTCACCGCGTCGGCGCTGGCGGTGGCCAGGTCCGGAATCGCCAGGTTCGCCGCGACGGTCGCCGCCGCCGCCGCGGCGGTGAGCCACGCGAGCACGAGGGGTGCCGTGCGGCGCAGAAGCAGACTCGTGCAGAGCAGGGCCAGGAGGGCGGACCAGGCGAACCCGGAGGGCTCTCCGGCGGCCAGCCGCTGCCATGTCATCCCCAGACCCAGGGCGAAAGCCAGCGCGACGGCCGCCGCGTCGAAGAGGCGGTCGCGCGCCGAGGCGGAGCCGTGGCCGAGCACAGCACCACAGTATGCGCCGACACGCGCACGGCCCGCTCCTGCGGAAGCGGACCCTACGAAAGTGGCATGCTCCGCCCGCGCCGCCCCACCTGTGTCGGTCGCGGTCGCGACCTTCGACGCTGGTGCGGCTCGGTCGCAGTGGGCTGCAATGAACCGGTCGGTGTACGTGTGAAGGCGTTCCGCATCGCGTAAGCCGGTGGTCCTTCGTCACAACGCATGCGCGTTTGGAGGGGTGATCGCGTCGCACCGGACGCCGGTACCGCCGGCGGGGTCCGGACGATCCGCCGCGACGCGCAGCACCGCCCGCCGGAGGCGTCACGCGATCCGGTCCGAGCCGAAGGGGGAGGTTGTGGTGGAGGCGCTGGACCTCGCACGCCTGCAGTTCGCCGTGACTTCGAGCCTGCACTTCATGTTCGTGGTCCTGACGCTGGGGCTCGCACCCCTCGTTGCGATCATGCAGACGATGCACACGGTCTCCGGGCGCGGTGTCCACGAGAGGATGACGCGCTTCTGGGGGCAGATCTACCTGATCAACTACGCGCTGGGCATTCTCAGCGGACTGGTGATGGAGTTCCAGTTCGGGCTGAGCTGGAAGGGCCTCTCGCACTACGCCGGCGACGTCTTCGGCGCCCCCTTGGCGATGGAGACCATGGGGGCGTTCTTCCTCGAGTCGACGTTCCTCGGACTGTGGATCTTCGGCTGGCACATCCTGCCCAAGCGGATCCATCTCGCCCTCATCTGGCTGGTGGCCCTGACCGCCTACATCTCCGCGTTCTGGATCATGGCGGCCAACTCCTACCTGCAGAACCCCGTGGGATCGCGCGAGGAGGACGGCAGGCTGGTGCTGACCGATTTCAGCGCCCTGCTCACCAACCCCCACTTCCTGACGTCGCTGCCGCACGTGGTCGGCGCCGGGTTCATGACCGTCGGCTTCGGCGTCACCGGGATCAGCGCCTATCACCTCTTCCGGCGGACCCGCGATCGCGACCTGTTCCTACGCTCCCTGCGCATCGGGGTCGTCTCCGCCGCCGCGGCCGGGCTGACGACCTTCGCCACCGGGCACCTGGCTCCCGGCTATGTGGAAGAGACACAGCCGGACAAGTTCACCGGACCGCCGGTGGAGCCGACCATGAACGGCATGCTGCTCATCGGCGACCTGCTGACAGCCTTCGCCGTCCTGGTCCTACTGCCCATGCTGGTCCGCGACAGGCTCGCACGCGCCCGTTGGCTGCACCCCCTGCTGGTGGCCCTCATCCCCCTGCCGTATGCGGCCTCGGTTCTGGGCTGGGTGGTTCGTGAGCTGGGGCGCCAGCCTTGGATGGTCTACGGCGAGCTGACCGTGGCGGACGCCGTGAGCCCCGTCCCCGCCGAAACCCTGGCGCTCTCACTCACCGCGTTCACGATTGTGGTCGGGCTGCTGACGGTCACCGACCACGTGCTCATCGCGCGGTCCGCGGCGCGCGGGCCGGCGGATGTCGTCCTCGGGGCGCCCGCCGCCGGCGCGGAAATGCCCGCTCCGTCTCCCGCGCCGCTTGCGGAGCCCTCGGAAGGAGACCGATGAGCATCCTCTGGCTCGTCCTGGTCGCGGCCGTCTTCTGCGGCTACTTCGTCCTGGAGGGTGCCGTGATCGGGCTCGGCGTCCTCCACCCCGTGCTGGGCCGCAGTCCGGGAGAGCGGGCCCGGACGGTGACCGCGCTCGGCCCGCTCATGCTGGCCGGCGAAGTCTGGCTGGTGGCGCTGGTCGGGTTGTTGTTCGGGGTGTATCCGCAGGTCGAGGGCGACGTCCTGACCGGGCTCCATCCGATCGTGGTCGCCCTGCTCGTCGCCTGGCTGCTGCGCGACGCCGGAGTCTGGTTCCGGCGCTTGAGCGGCGGGCCGCGGCGGCAGTGGGCCTGCGACGCGCTGATCACCGCCGGGAGCCTGGGCTTGGCGCTGGCGTGGGGACTGGCGTTCGCCCGCTACCTCACGGGGGCCGAAGGGGCGGCCGCGACGAGGGCCGGTGCGGTGCTCGGCGCCGTGATCGCAGCGCTGCTCGCCGTACACGCCGCCGCGCTGACGGCGCGGCGGCTGCCCCGCGCCGCGGAGGCCGTGCGGCGGCTCGGCCGCCTCGGCCACCCGGCCGTCACTGCGGCGCTCGTGACCCTGGCGAGCCTCGGCACGACTGGCTCCTTCGCGCCGCACCTGCTGGACAACACCGCTCCGGCCGCGACGCTCGCGGCGATGTCGTGGGTGATCCTGCCGATCGTCCCCTTCGTCGCCGGGGCCCAGTGGTGGGCGTGGCGGCTGTTCCTCCGGCCGGCTCCGCCATCCGACGTCCCGGCCTTCTTCTGAGAGCGCGAAAGGGGCGCGGAGATGGAGGGGACAGCCGTTGCCCGCCATCGGCCGGTCCCGCGTGAACCCCTAGAGACCCTCGATGCCGACTCGCGCGCCGGAGACGAAGGACACATTCCCGGGGGGCCCGCGGGGGTTTAGCTCGCGGATCCCGCGGTCGCCGCACCGGAGAAAGCGCGGCGCGCGGGGCCCGGACCGGGCCCGCACGCGGCCCCCGGCAACCGCCCGGCGGCCGGCGAGCAGAGGCCGGTTGGCCTGTGTCGGCGCAGTTCGGCGCGGGTGCGCGGTGACGCCGGAGTGCCGGTGCGGTCGGTGCGTCCGACACCGGGCGGGGGAGCTTCGGTGCCCCTCCCGGCCTCCGCCCGAACCGGCCGGCGCCGTCCTTCAGGCCGGGCGGGGACACTCCGCGGCCGCGAAACCGCGCGGAGGGAATGCCTGATGCTGTAGGTTGTTCTACTGAGCGATCGTGCGTTTTCGTTGTACGAATTTGACTTCGTGTATTGCGCTCGCAGTCTCCAACGCGAGTGGTCCTGCAGCCAGGGATGGTGGGTGGGCGCTCTGAAAGCGATCGCGGATCCGGAAAATCGGATTCGACCCGTCGACCTGCCAGGAGGCAGTCATGGCTCAGGGAACCGTCAAGTGGTTCAACGGCGAAAAAGGCTTCGGCTTCATCAGCCAGGATGAGGGCGGCCCGGACGTCTTCGTCCACTACAGCAACATCGACGGCAGCGGCTTCCGCAACCTCGATGAGAACCAGCGCGTCGAGTTCGACGTCACGCAGGGCCCCAAGGGCCCGCAGGCCGAGCGCGTCCGCGCGGTGTAGTGGCGGCGCGGCCCCGGTAGACCGGACGCTCCGCGCCTTCCAGCACTGACACTGCCCCCGCCGTCCACGGCGGGGGCAGTCGTCGTTTCGGGGCCCGCCGCCGTCGCCGCTGCGGGGCGGCCTCCCTTCGGAGCGCCTCGTCACCAGGTGACGGGCACCGCGGTGGGACCGGCGTCGGTCTCGCCGCGGACCCACGCCAGGTCTTCCACCGCTGTTTCGAGCCGGAGGCCGGGGAGGCGCCGGGCGAGGCAGACCAGCGCCGCGCCCAGCTCGATCCGCGCCGGCGCCGCACCGAGGCAGTGGTGCGGCCCTCGGCCGAAGGACAGGTGCGGGCTCGCGGACCGCCGCTTGGGCAGGAAGCGGTCCGGATCGGGGAAGTGGGCCGGATCGCGGTTGGCGGCCTCCAGCCGCACCAGGACGGCGTCTCCCTTCGCGATCGGGACCCCGTCCAGTTCGAAGTCGGCGTGGGCCCAGCGCGGGAACGGCTCGGCGATCACCCCGGCCTCCTGGCGCAGCACCTCTTCCACGGCGGTCGCCACATCGTCGGCGCCGGCATCGGCGAGCCCGGCCAGCCGCCCTTCGGCGAGGAGCCGGATCACTCCGACGGAGAGGGCGTTGCGGCTTGTCTGGTAGCCCGCAACGACGAGTGTGGTGGCCATCGCGGTGAGCTCGTCGCCGCCGAGCCGCCCGTCGTCGGCGTCGCGTACCGAGATCAGGCCGCTGAGCAGGTCGTCTCCGAGATCCCCGCGCTTGGCGGCGACCAACCCGGCGGCGTAGCCGGTGAGGTCGCTCCACGCCTGCATCGCCGCTGCGGCCTGCTCCTCGTTCTCGAGGGCGTGGAAGTCCACGGAGCCGACCGCCTCGGCCAGCGCGCTGAAGCGCTCGCGCTCGCCGACCTCAACGCCGAGCAGTTCGCCGATCACCGCCAGCGACAGCGGGGAGGCCAGGCCCGCGACGAGGTCCGCGGGCGGGCCCGCGTCGGCGAACGACTCGACGTGCGCGGCGGCCAGCTCCTCGATGCGCGGACGCACGGCTGCGACGCTGCGGGGCGTGAAGGCCTTGGCGACCAGCCGGCGCAGGCGGGTGTGGGCATCGCCGTCCTGGAACAGCGTGTCGTTGCCGGGGTCGGCGGTGCCGGAGGGGGTCATCCCCAGCCGCGGGTCGGCCAGCGCCGCGGCCGCTGCCTCGTAGGAGGTGACCAGCCACGCGCGCCGCCCGTCGGGGGTCGTGACCCGGGCGACGGGCTCGCTGCCGCGCAGCTCGGCGTAGGCGTGCGGCGGGTCCAGCGGGTTGGGCCGGTCGAAGGGCAGTCTGCGGTCGGTCTCGGACATGGCGGAGGCCTCTCTGGTGACGGCACGGGTGATGTGCGGACGCGCCGGGCACTGCCATCGGTGCCGCTGCGCGCCCGGGACTTCTGTTGCCGCGCCGGCGGGGCGCAGCGGCGGGGGCAAGGGCCGGCCGGGCAAGGCTCAGGCCCGCCCTCGGCGGTCGGGCCGGCTGCGGCGGCGCGGGTTCACACCCGCTCCTTCAGCAGGACCACCACCTGCCGGAACACCTCGGCCTGGGCGGCGGGAAGCTCCCGCGACAGCGCGTCCAGCCAGCGGCCGTGCTCGCTGTCGTCGAGGCTGGCGACCATGGCCGCGGCCATCTCGCCGGGCAGGTAGGCGGCCAGGTCGCCGGCGAGCGCGGCGACGCGGGGATCGTCCGGGGCGGCGTCGGCGATCTCGTCCAGCCGCATGTAGACCACACGCGCCTGCTCGGCCGCCCCGGGTTCGGTGAGCAGGCTGAACAGGTCGCCGAGCGCGGCCCGGTCGGCGGGGTCGGCGCCGGTGTCGACGACCGCCAGGAACCCGCGGTCGAACTCGGCGAACTCCGAACCGCTCGCGGGCAGGCCGCGCAGCACCTCCGCCATCCGGGGCGACACCGCGGAGTCCGGGCCAAGGTCCGCCTCCTGAAGAAGGTCCGCCAGCCGCTCCCGCTTGGCTGCGATCGCCCGCTGCTGCCGCGCCAGGTCGGCGTCCAGCTCTCTGAGCACCTCCCGCAGCTCCCGGCCGCGGTCGTCCGCCAGGACGTCGCGGATTTCGTCCAGGGACAGGCCCAGCTCGCTCAGGCGGCGGATGCGGGCGAGTGCGATTGCGTCACGCAGGCGGTACTCCCGGTAGCCGTTCGGCAGCCGCCCGGGCTCGGGGAGGATCCCCTGGTGGTGGTAGTGCCGCACGGTCCGGGTGGACACCCCGACCAGCGCGGCGAGCTCGCCGATTCGCATGCCTCCATTAGAGGCGTTGACGCCGCGTCAAGGTCAACGCGCTACGCGGCGCGGGAGGGCTGGGGGCGCACCGCCCGCGGCGCGGTGGGCCGGGCTGACCGGGACGACTTCGAGTCGGGTCACGCGCGCGGGTGGGAGGACTGGCTCCGGGAGAACCCCCCGCGCACTCCGTCGCCGACCGAAAAATCTACATCGTAAAGGCGGGTATCGGGGTCCCTTCCGTGCCGTCATCTATGCGCCCGAACCCGTCGATCTTGTAGCTGTCGTGAAGGAAAGCGATTTCCATTTGCGATAGCTACAAGATCAACGGTGATCCGGTGCTGACACCGCTCGGCTCCCCGAGAGGACGGGACAGTTGCAAGAATCGATCACGGACCAGCCGGTTGTCGCCCTGGTCGGATTCCTCGCCGTAATCGTCGTCCTGCTTTTCCTGATCGCCCGGTACCCGCTGGCCGCGGCGGCGGTGGTCGACGCCGACATCGGGGTGATCATCCTCTACGGTTCCGTGGTGACCCTGTTCGGGTCGCTCATGGGGTGGCTGTACGCGCGCCTTGCCGGCCCGCGCATCACCTCTCCTCCATCCGAGGAGTACCGCGGCCAGGGAGTCGAACGCCCTCAAGGGGTCGGCGATGATCATCATGGTCACCGGCCTGGGCGGTGCGCTCAGCGAGCTGCTGCAGGCGACACCGACGGTCGACGTCATCGCTGAGAACACGCTGGACCTCGGCATCCCCTCGATCCTGCTGCCGTTCATCCTGGGCGTCCTCGCCAACGTGATCACCGGCTCGACCACGGTAGGCGTGATCACCGCGTCCTCCCTCACCGCGCCGATGCTGCCCGCGCTCGGCCTCTCGCCCGAGGCCGCCATGCTCTCCGCCGCGAGCGGGTCGGTGATCATCAAGTACTTCAACTCCAGCTACTTCTGGGTCTGCACGACTCTGTCGGGGATGTCCCTGCGCGCCGCGTTGCTCTCCTACGGCGGCGTGACCCTGGTCGGAGGGGCCTTCCATGGTGGCCGTGGTGGCCCTCTGGAGCCTGGGGCTGATCTGAGCCCGCATGGCCGCCCCGGAGCGCAGAGGCTGTGCTCCGGGGCGGCACGCCGGTCGGGCCCGCTCGCTACCCGGAGGTGTCGGCCAGGTACTGCGCCGCGGCCGTGACACCGCCGGGGCGGTGGGCCGTGCCGGTCAGCCGCAGCCCTGCCTCGATCGCGCCCAGCGTGCCGAGCAGTCCCGGCTCGTTGAGGTGGCCCAGGTGGCCGATGCGGAAGACGCGCCCGCGCAGCCTGCCCAGCCCGGCGCCGAGCGAGACGTCGAAGCGTTCCAGGATCGCCGAGCGGAGCTTGTCGGCGTCGTCGCCCTCGGGCATCTCCACCGCGGTGAGGACCGGGCTGTACTCCTCTGGCACCTGGCACACCAGCTCCAGCCCCCATGCCTCGACGGCCGCGCGGGCGGCAGCCGCGAGTCGCCGGTGCCGGGCGAAGACCTGCTCCAAGCCCTCCTCGTGCAGCATCGCCACAGCCTCGCGCAGCCCGTAGAGCAGGTTGGTCGCCGGCGTGTAGGGGAAGAACCCTCCGGCGTTGGACTCGAGCATCGGCTCCCAGTTCCAGTAGGAGCGGGCGAACCCGGCCGATTCCGACGCCCGCCGCGCCTTGGCGCTGATGCCGTGGAAGGACAGCCCCGGCGGCAGCATCAGCCCTTTCTGCGAACAGCTGATCGTGACGTCGACCCCCCACTCGTCGTGGCGGTAGTCCACCGACCCCAGCGAGGAGATGGCGTCGACGAGCAGCAGCGCGGGGTGCCCGGCGCTGTCCAGGGCCGCGCGGATCTCGGGTATGCGGCTGACGACCCCGGTGGAGGTCTCGCTGTGGACCACGGCGACGGCCTTGATCCGGTGGTCGGTGTCGGCCCTCAGGCGCTCCTCGACCACCGCCGGGTGGACTCCGCTGCGCCAGTCGCCGGGGACGAACTCGACGTCGAGCCCGAGGTCGCGTGCAAGGCCGGCCCACAGGGTTCCGAAGTGGCCCGTCTCGAACATCAGGACCCGGTCGCCCGGTGAGAGCGTGTTCACCAGGGCCGCTTCCCACGCTCCCGTACCGGAGGAGGGGTAGACGACGGCGTCGGCCCCGGTCCTCAGCACCGACTTCAGCCGGTCGAGGACGTCGAGCCCGAGGTCGGCGAACTCCGGGCCGCGGTGGTCGATGGTCGGGTAGCTGATGGCGCGCAGCACCCGGTCGGGGACGTTCGTCGGCCCCGGGATCTGCAGGAAATGACGGCCGCTAGACATACCTCTCCGTTTTCCGCATTCCGAAATTCGGATACCGCATTGTGGAATACTAGGGGATCTTTCTGTGTTTTCCTTCTTCAGGCAACGGCACTTTCCGAAACCTGCCGTCAGTGTACGTTCGTGGTTTCGCATTACAAACTCTTGATGTCGCCATATGGAAGTGCCTAGGGTCGAGGCGCCCCGCTGTCCGGAGAGCGGAAGGTGGAGTGCTGCCGTGGCCGAAACCCCGGAGACGACGATGCCGGAACGCGGACACAGCGACGATCTCGAGGCGGAACTGCGCCGGGCCGTCGGCGGGGAGGTGCGGTTCGACGCCTACACGCGCCACATGTACGCCACCGACGCCAGCATGTACCAGATCACCCCGGTCGGCGTGGTCGCGCCCCGCGACGCCGACGACGTCGCGGCCGTCGTGGAGACCGCCCGCCGGTTCCGAACACCGGTGCTGCCCAGGGGTGCGGGCACCAGCCACTGCGGGCAGACCGTGGGCGAGGCGGTCGTGCTCGACTTCTCCCGGCACATGAACCGGGTCCTGGAGATCAGTCCAGAGGAGCGCCGGGCCCGCGTGCACGTGCGAACCAAGGACGAACTGGTCGCGTTGATGGACGACGCGATCATGGGCGAGGTGCTGATACCCGGCGGCGAGGTCCCGACCGACTGGTATGAGGCGCTCGCCGCGGTGGCCGAGCGGACTCGGGACGTGCTCATACGCCACCCGTGGGCGCCGCAGTCCCTGCAGAACGCGCTGCCCGGGCCCAACGCCATGCGGCACTTCGAGCAGTCGCTCGCCGCTCTGGCCGACACCGCTCTGGCGGCCGACGCCAAGTTCGGCCTGATCGCGGCGGTGGACGACTACGTGCACGGCAGCGCCCTGCGCGCAGCGGAGTCGTATGCGGCGGCAGGGGATGCGCCGTGCGGCGAGTGGACCGGAGCCGCCGCCCGCTTCGCCGAGGCCCAGCTCGCGACCGGCGCTTTCCCGCACACCCGGGATCTGCTCGGCGGCACCGACCACCGCAGCGCCGCCCAGCGGCTCACCGGCGGCGCGACCGAACGGGAGCGGTTCCGCGACGGCCTGGCCATGCTTCTGGCGGGAGCGGCCGCCAGGCTGGGCCTGCGCCTGCCCGAATGAGGGCGTCGCGCGCCGGGCCGCGGGGCGCCGCGGGCGGACGGGGCGGCAGCCGCGTTTTGGCCGCCGGGTCCCGGCCTGGCACCATGGGTAAACGGAACCTTACTCCGATAGTGGCCGCGGAGGTGTTCCGGTTGTCGGGTTCGGCCGGGGTGGGAACGGCGCGGTGAACGACAGTGACCATGGCCCGGGGCACCCGGCCCGGGCCAAGCGGGCCGACGCCCGGCGCAACGAGAAGAGCCTGCTCGACGCGGCCGCCGCGGTCTTCGTCTCCTCAGGCGTGGACGCGCCCGTCCGCGACATCGCGGCCCGGGCCGGTGTCGGGGTCGGCACGATCTACCGGCACTTCCCGACCCGCGCGGACCTCATCATCGCCGTCTACCGGCACCAGGTCGAAGCCTGCGCCGAGGCCGGGCCGGCCCTGCTGGAGACGAGCGCGACCCCCTATGAGGCGCTGCGGCGATGGATCGACCTCTTCGTCGACTTCCTGGTCACCAAGCACGGGCTGGCCGCCGTCCTCCAGTCCGACGACGCCGGGTTCGACGCGCTACACTCCTACTTCCTCGACCGCCTTGTGCCCGTGTGCACCCGGTTGCTCGGCGCCGCGGCCGACTCCGGCGAGATCCGGTCCGACCTGGAGGCCTACGGGCTGATGCGCGGCGTCGGGAACCTCTGCATCGGCGCCGACCACGACCCCCGCTACGACGCGCGCCGCCTTGCCGGACTCCTCGTCGAGGGCCTGCGCCGACCGCGCTGACCGCTCCTCGCCCCTGGTGGGCGGGACGCTGACCGGCCGGGCCCCGCCGGTCCGCGAACACGGCGCGCGTTCATCGGTCTCGATCGGGCGGCACGCGCGCTCTCCGCCGACCGGTCTTCCGCTGCGGCCGGAGTGCCCGCATCGGCCATGAACCGCCCCTCGCCCCGCACGATCCGCGCGTCCCCGCGTCCGGCGTTCCGGCCGGCAGTCCGTGGCGTCCGCCGGGTTGGACGGCCGGAAACCGCGGCCACTAGCATCGACGTCGTCGCCGTACTGACGAACAGTGCTCAATGTGTCAGTTCGTGCAGAACGTCAGGGTGTGGCGGCGGCCCCGGCCGTCGCGATCCGCACCGACCCGCTCGCCGGAGGAAGCACACCATGTCGAAGATCCTTTTCGTTATGACCGGAGCCGACCACTGGACACTGGCCGACGGGACCCGGCACCCCACCGGATTCTGGGCCGAGGAGGCCGTCGCTCCGTACGAGGCCTTCACGGCGGCCGGGCACAGGATCACCGTCGCCACCCCCGGCGGGGTCGTCCCGACCGTCGACCAGGCCAGCCTCGCGCCCGAGGCCAACGGCGGCCAGGAGGGCGCCGACCGCATGGGCGCCGCCCTCGACGCCATGACCGAGCTCCGGGACCCGATCAAGCTGGAGGAAGCCGACCCCGCCGACTACGACGCGGTCTACTACCCCGGCGGCCACGGCCCGATGGAGGATCTGGCGGTCGACGCAGACTCCGGTGCGCTGCTGGCGCGGGCGCTGGAGCGCGGGACGCCCCTCGGCGTGGTCTGCCACGGTCCCGCCGCGCTGCTCGCCGCGACCGGGGCCGACGGCGCCAACGCCTTCGCGGGCTACGAGGTCGCCGCGTTCACCGACGAGGAGGAGCGCCAGGCCGGCCTGGCCGACAAGGCCCGGTGGCTCCTGCAGGACCGGCTGACCCGCGCCGGCGTGCGGGTGCGGGAGGGCGAGCCCTGGGCTCCGAACGTGGTCGTCGACCGTACGCTGGTCACCGGCCAGAACCCCGCCTCCTCGGCTCCGCTCGCCGGCGAACTGCTCGAAGTGCTGGCCTGACCCGATGGGTGCCGACCGGCTCGACGAGGTCCTCGACGCCGCCTACACCTGTTTGACCAGGTACGGCGCTCGGCGCACCACGATGGACGACATCGCCTCGCAGATGGGCGTGTCGCGGTCGGCGGTCTACCAGTACGTCCGGGGCAAGGACGAGGCCCTGCGGCTGCTGGCCGAGCGCCTCCACCAAGGAGCGCTCGGCCGGGCCCGGGCCGCGGCGGCCGACTCCGGCGCGCCGCCGGCCGAACGCATCCGGGGTGTGCTGGGCGCCAAGCTCGATCTCGCGTTCCGGGTCGGCGGGGCCTCACCGCACACCTCCGAGCTGCTGGACGAGCGGGACCGGCTGTTCGGCCGGATCTGCGGCGCGTTCACCACGTCGGTGCACGAGCTGCTCACCGACCTGTTCGCGCGGGTCGGCACTGTCGAGGGGGTCACGCCCGCTCAGGCGGCCGAGATGTGCCTGGCGCTGACCGCCGGCCTGGAGGCGGCTCGCGACGGCCAGGCCCTGGCGCGGCCGGCGACCACCGCCCTCGTCGGCGGCCTGCTCGACGAGCGCCGCGCGGCGCGCTGAACCTCCCCGGCGCCGACCGCTACCGGCACCGGCGCGGGCACCCCGCGCCGGTCAGCCGCCCGCCGCCTCGCGCCGGATGCGCTCGAACTGCGCACCCATGGCTTCGGCCAGCGCCTGCGCGCCTGACAGCGGGCGGACCATGACCGTGAGGTCGTCGATCCGGCCGTCGCCGTCGAAGTGCAGGAAGTCGCAGCCGTCGACACGCCGGTCGCCGACGCTCGCGGTGAACAGCAGGGCGAGGTCGCGGCCGTCGGCACCCGCGATCTCCCGCACGTAGCGGAAGTCCTCGAACACGCGCGCCACACCGCGCAGGATCGCGGCGGTGATCTCCCTGCCCGGGTAGGGCCTGAACGCGACCGGGCTGGTGAAGACGACGTCCTCGGCCAGCATGGCCTCGATCGCCTCGTGGTCGCCGGCCTCGACGGCCCTGCGGAACGGGTGCATGCCACCTCCATTGTGCGACGGGTCGAACGGGTGCGGTGCGGTCCGGTTGCTTCCGGACGGCGGGTACCGCCCTCCGGGGCGCCTCGGTGCCCTCGTTCGGGCTGCGGTCAGGGGCCGCCGCCGGCGGGAGGCGGCAGCAGTCGGGGCCGCTTGGCGCTGCGGCCGTCGCCCGAGGAGCGCCCCCGCAGCCGGCGCAGGAGCCACGGGCCGAGGAAGACCGCCGCCCAAACCGCTTCGGCTCCGGCGCGGCGCCACGGCGGAAGGCCCGGCCGGGGCGGGAGCGGGTCGGTCCAGGAGTCGTCGCTGCCCGGAACACCGAGCGCGTGCGCGGTCGCCGCCGCGATACGGGCGTGGCCCAGCGGTGTGGCGTGGATGCGGTCGGCGCTCCACAGGCGCGGGTCGGTGGTGACCGGGTGGGAGAATGTGTCGACCAGCACGGCGCCGCGGCGGTCGGCAATGGCGCGTAGGCGGTCGTTGAGGTCCAGCACGCGGGGCCGCAGGTGCCGAACCAGAGGGGCGATGCGGCCGATGTCGGGGAAGGTGAAGGCGACCGCGGTCGCTCCCGAATCGGTGAACGCGGCCAGCATCGCGTCCAGTTCCGCGGCGGTGGCGGCTGCGTCGTAGCCCGGCCGGACCAGGTCGTTCATGCCCGCCATGACCGTCACGAGGTCCGGTGCGAGCGCGAGCGCGGGAGAGGTCTGCTCGGACCGGACGCCGGCTGCGCGCCGTCCGCGGACCGCGAGGTTGGCGTAGGTGAACCCGGGTTCTTGTGCGGCGAGCGCGTCGGCGAGGCGATCGGCCCAGCCACGGTAGCCGGTCGCCTCGTCGCCGTCGTTGAGGCCCTCGGTCTGGCTGTCGCCGACCGCGACGTACCTGCGGTATCCCATCTTCGCCGCCCTCAGCCCTGCTCGGCGTCGGCGCGCGAGGGAGTGCGGCGGCTGAGCACGTCCAGGACCCGCTCTCCCCAGCGCAGGTTCTCCCGCTCGAACTCCAGGCCCCGCATGAGGGTCAGGTAGGGGCCGACGCGCTCGGCGCGAGCCAGGTGGTCCTCCTCGCTGCGGCCGTCCAAGAGCCGGTCGCGCAGCCGCTCGTAGCGGGCGATCTTTCCCCGGGCCCACGCCATGCGCTCGGCGACCGCCTCCCGGACGGCCCCGGTGTCGCCGACGTCCGCCGCCTGCACCTGGACCATGAGCTCCTCGCGCATGGCGCCCGGGCGCGGCGGCGCGGCGGTGAACGCGTACAGGGCCCGCCGCCCGGTGTCGGTGAGGGAGAACAGGCGCTTGTTGGGGCGCTTCTCCTGCTCGACCATGCGCGCCTGTACCAGGCCCTCGGTCGCCATCCGCTCCAGTTCCCGATAGAGCTGCTGGGGCGTGGCCATCCAGAAGTCGGCCACCGAGGCGTCGAAGCTCCTGGCCAGGTCGTAGCCGGAGGCCTCTCCCTCCAGCAGAGCCGCCATCACCGCGTTGCGAAGTGCCATGGAGGAATACTAAACGAGTTGCTTAGTCGCCTATTTGAGTACCCCTGCCTTCCGCGTCGACGAGGCTTCGGGGCGGGGGAGGGGCAGCGCTCAGGGCTTCGCGCCCGGCTCCTCGGGCATCGGCCGGTCGGGACGGTGCGCCGCCGTCGCGTGGTCGAAGAGGGCGGCCAGTTCGTCGGCGTAGCGAGCGAGGTCGAGGCCGGGATCGGACTGCAGCAGGAACGGGACGCCGTCGACGGCGCGCTGGACGGTCGCGGCCATGACGAAGGTGTCGAACTCCCGGAACAGCCCGGCCCGCTGGCCGCGGTCGAGCACGTCCTCGACGGCGCCGAGCACGCCGCGCTCGGTGCCGGCGTCGTAGGTCCGTTCGGCGCCGGGGTCGTCCTGAAGGTGGATCAGCAGCAGTGCGCGCATCTCGGTGCGGTGGGCGTCGATGAACTCCACTACGGCGCGGATGTAGGCCAGAAGTTCGCCGCGCGCGTCGGCGGCCCCGTGCATGCGCTCGGCGACGTGGGCCCCGATCATCCCGTGGACGTGCAGGACCGCGGCCCGTAGCAGCTCCCGGCGGCTCGCGAAGTGGTACGAGATCAGCCGCGTACTGCTGAGCCCGCCCCGCTCGGCGATCCGGGCGAAAGTGGCCTGCTGCAGTCCCAGCGCCGCAACGGTGTCGATCGTCGCCGCGACGATCTGGCGGCGGCGCTCGTCGGGCGGCAGTCGCCGGTTCGCACGCTCGGGCATGTCCCCCCACTTCCATCGGCTTCGGGCGCCGTCGCCGCCCCGACGGGGCGCTGCGGTCGCCGATGCATCTTCCCAGTGGATCTGCGGTACATTGGCGTCCCACCCTTATTACTTGATTGAGTAACAAAAGTGCGGAGGAGAACCGTGGAGAACGCAGCGGACCCGCCGGACGCCGGCCGCAGGCCGGGTCGCGGCAGGCTCAAGGCGGCATGGGCGCTGGTGGTCCTGGCGCCGCTCAGTGCGGAGGCGACCTTCAGCGGAGTCGGCATGCCCGTGCTCTGGGTCATCCTGCCGCTGCTGGTGCCGATGTACGGCGCGGGCGTGCTGCTGATCCGGGAGCTGGTGGCGCGCGCCGGCGCCGGCCTTCCCGGGCTGCTGCTGATGGGCGCGGCCTACGAACTCGTGGAGGACGGGATCGGCCTGCAGGCGCTGACCAGCCCGAACCTCTACAACGCCGCGGAGTGGGGCCCGCGCGTGCTCGGCTTCAACACCGCCTACTGGGAGAGCCAGCTCGGCTACCACGTGGTCTTCAGCGTGCTCGTCCCCGTTGCGCTGACCGACCTGCTGTTCCCGCGGTTCGCCGGCCGGCCGCTGCTGCGCCGGGGCGGGCTGATCGGCGCCGGGGTCGCGGCGGCCGTCGGCGTCGCGCTGCTGCGCCTCCTCATCGCCGGGGTGGAGGACCCGGGCTACCAGGCCCCGCTGCCGGTGCTCGCCGGCCTGCTGCTCACCGTGGCCGTGCTCGCGGTGCTCGCGCTGCGCATCGTCCCGCGCATGCGGCGGGTGCTTCCCGGCGCGGCGCCACCGGCCGAAGCGGGCCGCGCGCCCGGTCTCGTCGCGGCGTGCCTGCTGCCCGGTGCGGCCGCACTCGTGTTCCTCGGACTCCTGGTGCCGCCCGGGTACCCGCCGACCGGCCCGGCCGTCGGCGGCGGGTGGGTGGTGGCGGCCATGGCCGGCGCCGCCGCCGTGGCGGCCGCCACGGGATGGCGCATCGCCACCTGGGCGCGGACGGCGGGCTTCACCGACATTCACCGGGTGGCCGTCATCGGCGGCGCGCTGGTCGGCCACACGCTGTTCCTCACGCTCAGCGCCCTCGTCTTCGGGGAGCGCGCCGGCGCCGTCTTCCCCGCCGTCGTCGGGACGGCGGTGATAGCCGCGACCGCGGGCGGACTCACCTGGCTCGCGCTCCGCCTCCGCCGGCGCGCAGAGGCGTCGTAGCGCACCGCGCGCGCACCGCGACCGTGCGGGGCGCATGCGGTGGCGAGCGCGGCTGCCGGGGACGCGCTGCCCCGGGCCGCTCCCGGGCGGCGCGGCCGGGCCGGAAGTGCCGCGGGCGCGCTGCCCCGGGTCGGCCCGGGGCAGCGCCCGCCTCAGGTGGCCGCGTCGGTCGAGTGGCCGGCGAGGTGGTCGGGCACGTCGCCGTACTCCTTCTGCAGGGCTTCGAGCCTGGCGGTCAGCTCGGCCACCACCCCGGCGAAGGCCGGGTCGGCGTAGCGGTTGCACAGCTCGTCGGGGTCGTTCTCCAGGTCGAAGAGCTCCCACTCGGGTTCGCGGCGCTCCTCGGCGGCGCCGGGCTGACCCGAGCCGTGGCCGGGGTAGTGGATCAGCTTGTGGGTGCGGGTGCGGACTCCGTAGCACGCAGCGACGTTGTGGTTGGCATCCAGGTGCTCGAAGTAGCGGTAGTAGACGGCGTCGCGCCAGTCGCCGGGCCGTTCCCCGCGCAGCAGCGGGGCCAGGCTGCGGCCCTGCATCCGCGGGTGCGGTCCCACGCCCGCCAGGTCCAGGATCGTGGGGGCGAAGTCGACGTTGGCGACCAGGTCGCTGCTGCTGCCGCCTGCGGGGGTGACCCCGGGGTGGCGCACGACGAGCGGGATCCGCAGCGCGGGCTCGTACATGAACCGCTTGTCGAACCATCCGTGCTCGCCCAGGAAGAATCCGTGGTCGGAGGTGTAGACGACCACGGTGTCATCGGCGAGCCCGGCGACGTCCAGGTAGTGCAGGACCCGTCCGACGTTCTCGTCCAGGGCGGCGACAACGCGCAGGTAGTCCTTGATGTAGCGCTGGTAGCGCCACTCGGACTCCTGCTCCTCGGAGAGCCCTTCGGGTACCGGCGCCTTGAGGTCCTCCGGCGTGAGGTCGGACATGCGCATGCGCGCCTCGCGGGCGGGCGAGGCCCGACCGGACAGGTCGTCGTGGAGGGTTGCCGGAGCGGGGACGTCCTCGTCCTCGTAGAGGCGGCGGTGCCGATCGGCCGGTTCGAACGCCCGGTGCGGGGCCTTGTGCTGGACCAGGAGGCAGAAGGGCAGGTCGCGCTGGCGCCGGTCCAGCCAGGCCAGCCCGAGGTCGGTGATGACGTCGGTGACGTAGCCGGAGTAGGTCCGCTCGCCCGCGGCGGTGAGGAAGGCGGGGTCGCGGTAGCGGCCGTGCTCGGGTAGGACCTCCCAGTAGTCGAAGCCGCGGGGGTCGTGCGCCGGCCCGTGTCCCAGGTGCCACTTGCCGACGATGGCGGTCTGGTAGCCGGCTTCCTGCAGCATCCCGGGGAAGGCGGGCTGGTCGGCGCGGAACTTCTGGTGCGGCTGCTCGAGCGTGGTCATGCCGTGGACGTGGCTGTAGGTGCCGGTGAGCAGCGTGGCCCGTGCCGGTGAGCAGATCGCGTTGGTACAGAAGGCGTTGTCGAAGCGCACGCCCTCGGCGGCGAGTCGGTCGACGGCGGGCGTCCTGTTGATCGCACTGCCGTAGGCGCTGATCGCCGGGGCCGCGTGGTCGTCGGTCATGATCACCAGGATGTTGGGGCGTCCGTTCGGCACGCGGGTGCCTCCTTCCGGGCGGGGCCTGGGACGGGACGCGGCGGGTCGGGGAGGGGCGGGGTGTCGGCGGCGCGTCCGGTGCTCGCCTCGGAGCGGGGCGTGCAGGTCGAGCCTCTCAAAGGCGTCCCGCCGCGTGCCCGGCGGCCCGCGGCCGTCACGTCCGGTCGGGGCGGGGCCGGGCACCGAACCGCTGAGCACCTGAAAGGGCAGTCAGGTATATTTCGCCATAACCGGACATGCGGTACCGGCTCGGTGCCGCGCCGGTCGGGGCCGCGGCCGACGAGCGCCGGAGCCGGTGCGCGGGGGTGACTCCCCTCCCGCTGTCGTAGGAAGGTCGTGTGGAGCGCAAGCACCTCGAGTACTTTCTCGCCATCGCGAGCCACGGGAGTTTCACCGGTGCCGCGAACGCGCTGCGGATCGCGCAGCCCTCGCTGTCCTATGCCATCGGGGTCCTGGAGCGCGAGGTGGGCGCCCCGCTGTTCCGCCGCATCGGCCGGGGCGTGGTGCTGACCCCTGTAGGTGAGGCCCTGCTCAGTCCCGCCCGGCAGGTGCTGCACGACTTCATGCGCGTGCAGACCGCGGCGCAGCGGGTCTCGGGGCTGGTCTCCGGCCGCCTCGACATCGCCGCGGTCACCACCCTGGCCGTGGACCCGCTCGCGACGTTCGTCGGCGAGTTCCGCAGCCGGCACCCCGGCGTGGAGTTCCGCATCCTGGACGCGGAGAACGCCGCCGCGATCGTCGACTCCGTCCGGCGCGGGCGGTGCGAGGTCGGGCTCACCGCACACGGGATCTCGACCGCGGGTATGCGGGTTCTCGACCTTCCCCAGCAGGAGGTCCTGGCCGTGCTCCCGCCCTCGGCGGACCGCCCCGAGGACCCGATGCCACTGCAGAAGCTCGCCGAGCTCGACCTCGTCACCACGCCCAGCGGCACCACCACGAGAAGCGCGCTGGACAGCGCGCTGGCGCTGAGCGGGGCGCCGCCCCGCATCGCCGTCGAGACCACGCACCGCGCCGCCATCGTCCCCCTGGTTCTGGCGGGAGCCGGCGCGACGCTGCTGCCGCACCGGCTCGCGATGGAGGCGGCCCGGGGCGGTGCCGTGGTCGTCAGCGTGGCTCCGCCGCTGGCGCGCCGAGGCCATCTCGTCTGGCCTCCCGAGCCCCTCTCGCCCGCCGCTCAGGCCTTCGTCGACCTGGTCGCGGACTGGGACCCAGACGGTGACGGCGGCCCTGGGCGTATGGAGGGCGCCCTTCCCGGCTGAGACCGCATCGATCTTGTAGCCATCGTCACTGGAAATCGCTTTCCTTTGCGATGGCTACAAGATCGACGAGGTTCGGGGCCGGGTGCGGCGCCGCGGCGCCCGTCAGTCGTGCGCCGCCCGGAACTGCTCGCGCCCGCTCTCGCTCTCGACGTCGCTGCACTGGTCGTCGCCGAGGTCGAGGCGCACCCGGTCCAACCTCCCGGTGAACTCGTTGTCGACGGTCGGATAGTCGTCCGTCACGGGGGAGGCGCGGTCGACGCCGAGGTCGAAGGTCTCGTCGAAGGCGAAGTAGTAGGGGATCGTGGCGTCCACTCGGCCGTCGGCGACCTTCTCGCCGTCGACCAGCAGCGTCACGGACCCGCCGCGGCCGACGCCGCCGCCGTCGTAGTCGAACTCCATGCGCAGTTCGTGCTCGCCCTTGGACAGCCGCTCCGGGGCCGCCACGGTGTGCACCTGCAGCCCGAAGTAGTTGTAGGCATAGCGCAGGCATCCTTGGTGGATGTACAGCGACCATCCGCCGAAGCGCCCGCCCTGCGCGACGATCACGCCCTCACCTCCGCCGGGCGGAGTCTCGGCGACCGCCGTGACGGTGTGCGACCGGTTCTTCACATTGGGCGCGGTCTCCTCGGTGAGCCGCAGCCCCGCGCCGCGGAACGTGACCGTGCTGCGGTCGCCGAACAGGTCGAGCCGGCCAGCCTCGCGCGGGTTCTCGCGCTCGGTCATCCGGTCGTCCAGCGGGAACACGTTGAACCGGGCGGCTTCGACGAGGAACAGCTGCTGCAGCTCCCGCAGCTTGCCGGGGTGCTGCGCCGAGATGTCGCGGGCCTGGGTCCAGTCGGTGTTGGTGTCGTAGAGCTCCCACACGTCGTCGTCGAAGTACCGGCGACCGGACTGCACCATCTCCCACGGCGTGCCGTGCCGGGTGACCGCCATCCAGCCGTCGCGGTAGATGCCGCGGTTTCCGACCATCTCGAAGTACTGGATGCGGTGGCGGTCGGGCGCCTGGGCGTCGTTGAAGGTGTAGAGCATGCTGGTGCCCTCGATCGGCTGCTGGCCGATCCCGTCGACCGCGGCGGGGTGCGGGATGCCGGCCGCTTCGAGCACGGTCGGCAGCACGTCGATGACGTGGTGGAACTGGTTGCGCAGGCCGCCGCGCTCGCTGATCCCGTTCGGCCAGTGCACGATCATGCCGTCGCGCGTCCCGCCGAAGTGCGAGGCGACCTGCTTGGTCCACTGGTAGGGGGTGTTCATCGCCAGCGCCCAGCCGACGGGGTAGTGGGCGTGCGTCGTCTCGTCGCCGAGTGCTTCGGCGTGGGCGTTGATGAACTCCGCGCTGTCGGGGATCCCGCTGGCGAAGCGGTGTTCGTTGAGCGTGCCCCCCAGGCCGCCCTCGGCCGAGGCGCCGTTGTCACCGAGGATGTAGACGAACAGCGTGTCGTCCAGCACGCCCTGCTCCTCCAGAGCGTCCATCAGGCGCCCGACCTGGACGTCGGTGTGCTCGGCGAATCCGGCGTAGAGCTCCATCAGCGAGGCCGCCGCCCGGCGCTCCTCGTCGGAGAGCTCGTCCCAGTGCGGCACGCCCTCAGCCCACGGTGCCAGTTCGGCGTCCGGGGGCACCACACCCAGCTCCTTCTGGCGCTGCAGCGTGATCTCGCGCTGGCGGTCCCAGCCGTGGTCGAACCGGCCCCGGTACTTGTCGCGGTACTCCCGGGGCACGTGGTACGGCGCGTGCGTGGCGCCGAACGGCAGATAAGTGAAGAACGGGACGTCGGGATTGAGGCTTCGCTGCGTGCCGATCCACTCGATCGCCCGGTCGACGAGGTCCTCGGAGAGGTGGTAGCCGTCCTCCGGCCGTTGCGACGGCTCGACCGGCGTGGTCCCGTCGAAGAGGACCGGGTTCCAGTGGTTCATCTCGGCGCAGATGAAGCCGTAGAACTTCTCGAAGCCCTCGCCGGTGGGCCAGCGGTCGTATGGCCCGGCCGGGCTCACGTCGCGCGCCGGAGTCTGGTGCCACTTCCCGAAGGCCCCGGTGTTGTAGCCGTTGGCCCGCAGCGTCTGCGCGATCGTCGCGGCGCTGCGCGGGCGGATGCCGTTGTAGCCCGGAGCCGCGCTGGCCATCTCGGTGGTGACGCCCATACCGACCGAGTGGTGGTTGCGCCCGGTCAGCAGCGACTGGCGGGTCGGCGAGCAGATCGCGGTGACGTGGAACCGATTGTAGCGCAGGCCGTTCTCCGCGAGCCGGTCGGCGGTCGGCGTCTCACACGGTCCGCCGAAGGCGCTGGGCGCTCCGAACCCCATGTCGTCGACGAGGACGAGCACCACGTTGGGTGCTCCCCGGGGCGGACGCAGCGGTTGTGCCGGTTCGAAGGACGGGTCCTGGTCGCGCGCGTCGATCGAGGTGGCCGGAGCGTGCCGCCGGTCCGCGATCGGCAGGTTGTGCCGCTCGGGCTGCGAACTGCTCATGGGGTATCTCCTTCACGTATCCGCAGGGGATGGTGCGCACCGGTGCTTCGAGCGGTGCGGGGCGCTGAGTCGGTTCCCTGTCCTGCGCATCCGTTCCAGGAGCGGAGAAGTCGCGCGCGTGGACGCTTCACGCCATTCCCTGGCGGACGCGGTTTCGGTGTCCACCTCCATTCCTGGAGCGAAGTGCCGGGCGCGCTCCCGTGCCCCTCGATGAACGCCTGGTCGGGTTTCGTGTTGAATCATCGTCTACGCGCAGGACCGAGTCAACGGACTGTCGTAATCGAGCGATACCGATCTCTGCTCATACGTATAGAATGATTCTATCGCCCGATTCGGAAAAGCGGGCGGGGCGCGCGGGGTCGCTCGGAGCGCCCCCTTCCCGGCGTGGCGCCGGAACCGCACCACAACGGCGTGAACTGCTGCGATCTACCCGAGGCGCGGTCGGCCGCGAACGCTTCGGCAGCGGGTGGCGCTCCGCTCTGGTCAGCCGGCGCACTCGGCGGGCGGAGTGCGGGAGCGCAGGCGCGAATGCCCGCCGCATGGGATTCGTCATCTCCGGGCAGGTTGATTCTCCGTGCTCTTGCTGGTTGTATGCGTATTCGGTCGGTGCCGGAGAAAGCGGGGAAAGGGCAGGGGGTCGCGTCCTCTTTTCGGGAATCAGGCGTTTGCGGAGCAGGAACTCCGCGGCCTTTCCCGGAAAGCTCGGGTCGCGCCGGGAGCGGCGGTCGCCCTCGGCGGCGTCCACCCTTCCGCCCGTCGGCCCCTCCGCGCGGCGCAGGCCGCGGGAGTCCGGCGGCGGCTTGGCCGCCGCCGCTTCCCGCACGTCCACGGGTGCGACGAGACGGGGCGCAATGCCCGAAGGGAGTTCCACGTGTCTTCAGCGGATTCCACCTACGACTATGTGATCGTGGGTGGCGGGACCGCGGGCTCGGTGATCGCCAACCGCCTCACCGAGGACCCCGGCACCAGCGTCTGCGTCATCGAGGCAGGCCCCTCCGACCGCGACCAGGAACGCGTCC
>NZ_JAVREK010000037.1:0-34660 GCF_031845375.1 Streptomonospora wellingtoniae | reverse complement strand
GGACGTGGTCGTCCAGGTAGACATAGAGTGCGGTGAGAAGGGCGTCGAGGTCTTTGGTCACACTCTGATCCTGGGCGCCCTTCGTCATGTCCGCAGCCGGTTCGGGAAACCCCCATCAACGATCTAGAAGGCCGACTCCGGGAGCTCCATGAGGTCCAGGCCGACGTTCTCGGCCAGTTCGCGCTCGGTCGTCAGGCGCGGCAGGACCTGGTCGGCGAAGAAGCGCGCGGCGGCGACCTTGCCGGTGTAGAAGTCGCGGTCGGCCGCTTCGGCGCCGTCGAGGGCCGCCAGCGCCGCCTCGGCCTGGCGCAGCAGCAGCCAGCCCAGCACCAGGTCGCCGGCGCTCATCAGCAGGCGGGTGGTGTTCAGCCCGACCTTGTAGAGCTCGTCGGGCTGCTCGGCCGAGCGCATCAGGTCGCCGACCATGGTCTCGACCATCTTCTCGACGTGCCCGGCGGCGTCGGCGAGCGCGCTGCGCTCCTCCTTGAGGCGACCGTTTCCGGCTTCGCCCGCGGCGAACCCCTTGATCTCGCCGACGAGTCGGCCGAACGCCTCGCCGTTGTTCTTGACGATCTTGCGGAAGAAGAAGTCCTGCGCCTGGATCGCGGTGGTCCCCTCGTAGAGGGTGTCGATCTTGGCGTCGCGGATGTACTGCTCGATCGGGTAGTCCTGCAGATAGCCGGATCCGCCCAGGGTCTGCAGCGACTCGGCCAGCAGCGAGTAGGAGCGCTCGGAACCCACGCCCTTGACGATGGGCAGCAGCAGGTCGTTGAGCGCCTCGGTCTCGCTGCAGTCGGCGCCCTCGTGCTGGGCGATCTGCACGGAGTCCTGCTGGCTGGCGGTGTAGATGACCAGCGCGCGCAGCCCTTCGGCGTAGGCCTTCTGGGTCATCAGGCTGCGCCGGACGTCGGGGTGTCGGGTGATGGCCACCCGCGGGGCGGACTTGTCGGCCATCCGGGTGAGGTCGGCGCCCTGCTTGCGCTCCTTGGCGTACTCCAGCGCGTTGAGGTAGCCGGTCGAGAGCGTGGCGATGGCCTTGGTGCCCACCATCATCCGGGCGTGTTCGATGACGAGGAACATCTGCCGGATGCCGTCGTGCTTGTCGCCGACGAGGTAGCCGACGGCGGGATGCTTGGCGCCGAACGTCAGCTCGCAGGTGGTGGAGGCCTTCAAGCCCATCTTGTGCTCGACGTTGGTGACGTAGACGCCGTTGCGCTCGCCGGGCGAGCCGTCCTCGTTGATGAGGAACTTGGGTACCAGGAACAGCGAGAGGCCCTTCGTGCCGGGCTTGGCGCCCTCGGGGCGCGCCAGGACCAGGTGGAAGATGTTCTCGGTCATGTCCTGCTCGCCGGAGGTGATGAAGCGCTTCACCCCGTCGACGTGCCAGGTGCCGTCGCCCTGGTCGACGGCCTTGGTGCGGCCGGCGCCGACGTCGGAGCCGGCGTCGGGCTCGGTGAGCACCATGGTGGCGCCCCAGCCGCGCTCGATCGCCTGGTGGGCGATGCGCTTCTGGGCGTCGTTGCCCTCCTGGTAGAGCACGTTGGCGAAGCCCGGGCCGGCGGCGTACATGTGCACGGCGGGGTTGGCGCCCAGGATCAGCTCGGAGGCGGCCCAGGCCAGCGAGCGGGGCGCGTTGAGGCCGCCGAGCTCCTGGGGCAGGTCGAGGTTGTACCAGCCTGCGTCGATGTAGGCCCGGTAGGACTTCTTCAGGCTCTCGGGCAGGGTGACGCTGTTGGTGGCCGGGTCGAACACCGGCGGGTTGCGGTCGGCGTCCTCGAAGGACTCGGCGACGACGCCGGTGGCGAGCCGGTTGACCTCGTCGAGGATGGTCCGGGCCGTGTCCTCGTCCAGCTCCTCGAACGGGCCGCCGCCCAGCACGTCCTGGCGCTTGAAGACCTCGAAGAGGTTGAACTCGAGGTCACGGAGATTGCTCTTGTAATGCGACATGGGCGCGCTCCGCTTGTCCGGGCCGCTGTGTGTCCACACGCGATCTACTGACTGGTAACAACATCATGTTACTACTCGGTAGTAGTCCTCGGCCAGTCGCACCCCCATGCCGTCGAGGGAGAGGCCCGTCGATCTTGTAGCCATCGTGAATTAAAACGATTTCCAGTGACGATGGCTACAAGATCGACGGTGCTGTGCCGGTTGCAGGCGCGTAGCCGATCGGCCGCCCGGACGCCCGACAGGCCCTCCGCCGTCAGTCGGCTGCGTCCGGGTTCATGCGCTCGACCGCGCGCTCGATGGCGTTCTCGACGGCTCCGACGCGGTCGGCGAGCAGGCCCACGGCGCCCACCGCCCGGTGCAGCGGGTCGTCGCCGTCGCCGCCCAGCGCCTTGCCGCGCAGGTAGGCGGCCTTGACGTCCTCCCAGCGCCCGGCCTGCTCGGGGGTGAGCGTGCCGCGCAGCTCGCCCAGCTTGAGCAGGTTGGCCTCGGCGCCCGAGGTGAGCGTCTGCGCCTCGCCCAGGTAGTGGTCGTCGATCGCCGCCTCCAGTTCGGCGCCGTTCATCACCGGGACGATCTTCTCGGCCAGCCGGTTCATGTTCCGGTAGGAGCCCTGCAGCCGGAACGGCGGCTCGGTGCGGGACTCCTCGGTCTGGGCGGCCGAGGCGATGTAGGCCTGGTTGGCCGCCAGCACCACCCGCTGCACGCGCGCCATCTTCGCCAGCACCGACTGGATCTGCTCCAGCTCCACCTTCGAGTAGGGATGGGAGAGCTGGTCGGCGCGCACCGACTCGTCGCCTCCGGCCATGCGCACCAGGAGCTCGATGTCGCCGCGGTCGCGCGTGGACAGCGGGGCCAGCACCGGGTTGGAGGTCAGCGCGTTCTCGATGTAACTCAGGGAGAAAAGGTCGTCATTGCCCGAGAGCACGTCGCCCAGGTTGTAGACGTCGGCGCGGTTGGCCAGCATGTCGGGCACGCGGAACCTGCCGCCCTGTTCGGTGTAGGGATTGCCGGCCATGCACACCGCGAACCGCTTGCCCCGCAGGTCGTAGGTCCGCGTTCGGCCCTCCCAGACACCCTCCATGCGCCGCTGGCCGTCGCACAGCGAGATGAACTTCTGCAGCAGCTCCGGGTTCGTGTGCTGGATGTCGTCCAGGTACAGCAGGGTGTTGCCGCCCATCTCCAGGGCGAAGTTGATCTTCTCGACCTCTTGGCGCGCCGTGGCGTCGGGGGCGTCGGCCGGGTCCAGCGACGTGACGGCGCGGCCCAGCGACGGGCCGTTGACCTTCACGAACACCAGGCCGAGCCGACTGGCCACGTACTCCATCAGCGTGGTCTTGCCATAGCCCGGCGGGGAGATCAGCAGCAGCAGGCCGGACTGGTCGGTGCGCTTGTCGTCGCCGGCCGCGCCGACCTGCTTGGCCAGGTTGTCGCCGATCAGCGGCAGGTAGACCTCGTCCAGCAGCCGGTTGCGCACGAACCCGCTCATCACCGACGGCCGGAACTCCTCCAGCCGCAGCCGGTCGCGTTCGCGCGCCACAAGCTCACTACGGCGGCGCTGGTAGTCGCGGAAGGCCGGGACCTGCTCGTCGCGGAAGCGGCGCACCCGCGCCATCGTCTCGTCCAGACGCAGGGTCACCCGTCGGCCGGCGACGCGCGGGTGCGACCCCAGCAGACCGGTGACCTCGGTGCTCAGCGCCGCCGAGGAGTCGCGCCGCTTCAGCTCCGAGCCGCACAGCTCGACGGCCGCCGCCTCGGCGAGGTCGCCTCCGCCTGCGGCGCCGGAGGAGGCCAGGTAGGATTCCAGCCACGCCGACACCAGCTGGAACCGGGCGGCGAGGTCTCCGCCCAGGGAGCGGACGTCGCGCTCGAAGTCCTTCTGCGCGGACGCGGCCGCACCGCCGAGTGCCCTGCGGAACCGGTCCAGCAGCGTGCGCGCGCCGGACGCGGTCACGAACGCTCCGCCCTGGGCGAGTTCCTCGAACAGGTACTCGCCCGCGAGGTCCGTCCGCGCGCCCTCGTCTGCGAGGTCCGTCAGGCCCGCCTCGGCGAGGAACGCTGCGACCGCCTCGGCCAGTTCGGCGCACAGGCCGCCGATCGCCGGCGAGCGGTGCCCGCCGAAGGCCGCGCGGGCGCGCGCGAGCGACGCCGCCCTCGTCGCCCACGCCGCCTTGTCCTCTCCACCCGCGCCGAAAGCCCAGAACAACTGGGCGGCGGAGCGCGCCGGCGCGGGGTAGCGCAGCAGGTCCGCGCCGGCGTGCAGGCGCAGCAGCGCCGCCAGCAGCAGCGCGGCGTCGTGGTCGTGCACACCGCGCTCGTAGCCCTCGTCGTAGCGCTCCTCGGCGACCGCGCGCACCGTCGGCAGCAGGCCCGAAGCAGGATCGCGATCGCTCTCGCCCTGGGCGGCCGCCGTGTGCAGCTCGGACAGCGTCGTCGCACCGGTGCCCGCCTCGGCGTCGAGCAGGACCGATACCGCCAGGTACTCGGCACGGTAGACCTCGGGGCTCTCCGAGGCCACCGTCCGCTCCCACACGGCCCTGGTGGCCAGGAATTCCTCGTCGTCGACGGGTGCGCGGAAGTCCGTGCCGGTGATGCTCAGCGCCATCGCCCCGTCAGTAGGCACCAGCGTCAGGTCGAGCGGCTGAGTGTTGACCGCGAAGCGGTGCCGGCCCAGCTTGATCGTGTCGCCGCCGTCGTAGAGGTCGACCCGGTCGCGCAGCGCCCGCCCGGCCTCTTCCCGCGCCGCCTTGAGCCGTCCTTCCACCTCCTCGGCGCGCACCGACTCGCCCAGCTCGCGCAGCTCTCCGGCGCTGGAGCGCAGCTTGGCCACCATGGCGTCGGAGGCGAAGTAGGTGTTGACCTCGTCCAGGGAGTTCAAACCCGACACCCGCCGGGTGACGGTCGACAGCACGCGCTCGGCCGACTCCACCAGCCGGGCGGCGCGGCGCGCCCGCTCGTCCAGCAGCGCCTGCTTGCGGGCGGAGAACGCCTCGTAGACCTCGTCGCGCTTGGCGGCGAGCTCGCCGAGGAAGTCGTCGAACTCCGCGAATCGCGACTCCAGGTTCTCCATCTGCAGCATCAGCCGACCGAGCTGCTCGTCGCATTTGTCCGGGCTGTCGGCCGCGGCCAGTGCACCGGTGGCGGCCTGCCCCAGCAGGGCGAACTCCGCGGCGAACTCGGCGCGCCCCTCGGCGTCGAGCAGCTCGCCGCGCCGTGCATCCAACGTGGCGCGCGCCCGGTTGATGCCGCCCAGTACCTCGCCGATGCGCTCCAGGATGGCGGTGCGCACGCGGGCGTCGGCGATGTCCAGCGAGCCCACGACCTCCGTGACGATCTCCAGGCTCTCGGTCTGCTCGGCGATGCGCTTGCCCACCGCGGCCGCCTCGGCCACGGCCGCGATGGCCTCGGCGTCGGTCACCAGACGGTCGACCTCGGTGTGGTAGGCGGTGAAGGCGTCCTCGCCCTGGAGGAACTCGACGGCCCGCGTGCCCGCCGCCGTGAGCTCTTCGCCCAGCCGGGCGTCCAGCTCGTCGACACGGTCGGTGCGGATGTAGCGCATCTCGCGCAGCGTGACCAGGTGCCCCTGGGCGCGGCGCAGCTCGGCGAGCCGGCCCACCCACGCCTCGGCGGAGCGCGGCACCTCGCCGCGGGAGCGGCGCACCAGGGAGGCGACCTGGTCGGCGGCCTCCTCCAGGGCCCGGTCGGCCTCGGAGGTGAGCGCCTGCACCTTCTCGAACTCGTCGAGCACCTGCTCGGCCGTGGCGCGCACCTCGGCCAGCGGGCCGAGCAGCCCGCCCAGCTCGGGGGCGTCCAACCAGGGGAAGTGGTCGGCCACCCGCCGGCAGTTGGCGATCAGCGCCTCGAACACGGCGGTCGCGGGCGACATCTCCCCGACCATGCGCGACACCGAAAGGCAGTCGGATACGCCGCGCACCAGCTCGGCGTTGCCGACGCGTTCCAGCGGGCCCGTGCCCACCGGCTGGGCGGCGGCGTAGTCGTCGGAGACGAACGGGGTCTGCCACACCTGCATGGGGTGCACCCGCGTGGGCTCGTTGGAGTCGGCGCGGAACACCACCAGGGTGCCGTCGTCGAACAGCGAGTACCCGTGGCAGGGGATCGGGGCGGCGACCTCCTTGCGGATGACGTTGTAGGGCAGCAGCAGGCTGCGGCCCTCCTGGCGGGCGTGGAAGACGTAGAGGACGTCCTCGCCGTTGGGCGAGCGGACGGTCTTCTCGAACTCCAGCGCCTCCAGGTCGGTGTCGAACGTCTTCGCGGTGCCGGTGGCCAGGTAGTAGCCGCCCGGGAAGATGATCCCCTGGTCCTCGGGCAGCCGGCGGCACGCCTGGCCGATGCCGTCCAGGCGCACCACGTCCTTGGTGCGGGTGTTGAACACCAGGTGGCGGGCCCGGCCCTCGTTGTAGGGCAGAACCCGCAGCAGGATGAGTGCGCCGATGCGGGCGTAGTGCACCCCGGCGTCGGCGAGGCTCTGCAGCGGCTCGTCGACGGGCTCGGAGTAGATGCCCTCGCCGACCTCGGTGTTGTTCTCGATCTTGACGGTGAGCGTGCCGCCGACCGTCTCGACGAACAGCTCGTCCAGGATCGAGATGTGCGGGTGGCGGCCGAGGACGTGGTCGTCACGGGTGGACTCGGTCCACTCGAAGTCGTAGGGCGGCGGGAACACGTGGTCGCGGTCGCCCCGGTTGTCGAGGTAGGCGACGGCGCCGGTGGCGGGCGCCTCCCAGCGCAGCACGCGCACGTCCTCGGTGCGCGGACCGGTCTGGAAGACGGCCAGCAGCTTCTCCTCCACCCAGCGCAGCTGCATCAGCCGGGTCTCGCGGTAGAAGCGGTAGAGCTCGCCGAAGTCGCGCTGGAACTGCGGGTCTGCCAGCAGGCCGGGCAGCTGCGCGAGGTCGGCGTCGTCGAACCGGAACGCGCCGGATCCGCCCTCGCCGTCGCGGACGAATGCGTGCACGGAGAACACGTCGCCCACACCGGTCTCGGGCTTGAGCCCGATGAACACGTTGTAGCCGAAGAGCAGGTAGCCGTTGACCGTGATGATGTCGCGCGGGACGCAGTTGTTGGCGGTGCGGATCCGGGCCGTGCCCGCCAGGGAGAGCTCGTTGCCGCCGAAGACCTCCACCCGGCGGCTGTTGAGATCCTCCGCGCGGCGGGCCAGCTCCTGGGCCTGAGCGGCCAGGCGCGAACGCAGCACCTCATAGGTTCCGGCGTCGAGATCGCTGGAAGGGCTGGAGGACGAGGGGTCCGCCTGGGCGGCGGGCCCCTCGGTCGCGGCGTCGGTCACCGGCTCACCGCTTCACGCCGTCGAGGGCCGCCACGCGCGCCTCGTCGACACCCAGGCGCTGGGCGGTCTCCAGCAGCTCCTGCAGCCGGTCGGTGTCTGGTCCGCCGGAGCTGATCAGCCGCATCAGCAGGGCAGAGAGGGTGAGGTTCTTCACGTCGGCGGTGTCGATCGAGCCAAGGGCGCGGGAGAGGTCGTGGGCGAAGTTCTGCGAACCGTCCAGCCAGGATCCGGCCAGGTTGCGGGCCACGTCGGAGTTCTCCACGAACCCGTCGACCGCCTTGCCCATGCCGATGGAGCCGACCATGCGGTCGAAGAACATGCCGTCGCCGCCGACGATGTTGATGTCGGCCTTCTCCAGGCCGGTGGCCAGCACCGTGGCCTGGGCCTCGGCGACCTGGCGGTGCACGTCGATGCCCGCCAGGCGGACGTCCTTCTCGGTCTCCAGGCGCAGGCGGTACTCCTCGTGCCCGCGGCTGACCTCGTCGAGGGCCGCCATGGCGCCGGCCTTCTCGTTGAGGCCCTCAGCCTCGGCCTTGAGCTTCTCGCGGATCGCCTCGGCCTCGGCGAGGGCCTTCTCGCGCTCGACGGCGGCCTCGGCGCGGCCGACCTTCTCGACGGCCTCGGCATCCTGCTCGCGCACCTGGACGGCGGCCAGCCCTTCGGCGGCGGCCTCGGCCTGGAGCCCTTCGGCGATGCGGATCTTGGCGCGGGTGTCCAGCTCGGAGGCCTCCTGGCGCGCCTCGGCCAGAGTCAGCTCCTCGTTGGCCTTGTGCTTGGCGGCCTGCTCGGCTGCCTCGGCGGCCTTGATGTCCTTGACCAGATTCTCCTGCGCCTCGGCCTCGGCGTGGATGACCACGGCCTGGCGCTCGCGCTCGGCCTCCTCGACCGCGCGCAGGCGCTTGATGTTCTCCTCCTGCTCGGCGACGGTCTTCTCGACGGCGACGCGCTCGCGCACGACCTCGGCTACCTCGCGCTTCTCGCCCTCGACCTCCTTGTCCTTGGCGATGCCGGCCAGCTCGGTCTCACGGTCGCGGCCGATGACCTCCAGCATCCGATCCTTCTCGATGCGTTCGCTCTCGATGGAGATGACGCGCTCGCGGTTCTTCTCGGCCACGGCGATCTCGCGCTGCTGGTTCTCGCGCTGCACGCCCAACTGCTCGTCGGTGCGGATGTGGGCCGCCTGCGCCTTGAGGCGCTCCTCGGCCTGGACGCGCTGGGTCTCGGCCTCCTCGCGGGCCTTCAGCGTCTCGATCTCGCGGGCGGCCTTGGCCTCGGCCTCCTCGCGGCGCCGGCGCAGCTCCTCGCGGGCCTCCATGGCCTCGGTGCTCTGCCGGTCCTTCTCCTTGGCCTCGTCCTGCTCCAGCAGGTGGGTGCGCTCGTTCTTCGGCTTGGTCAGCTCGGTGATCTTGAGGATGCCCTGGGCGTCCAGGATGTTGTCGTTGTCGAGCCGGTTCTTGGGCGTCTGCTCGAGGTAGTCGATCGCTGCGTCGTCGAGCACATAGCCGTTGAGGTCCTGGCCGATGACCTCCATGATCCGGTCGCGGAACTCGGCGCGGCGGGTGTAGAGGTCCTCGAACTCGAAGTGCTTGCCGACGGTCTTCAGCGCCTCGGAGAACTTGGCGCTGAAGAGGTCCTGCAGCTTCTCCTGGCTGCTGGCGTTCTCGACGCCGATGAGCTTGGCGACGCGGAGCACGTCCTCGGCCGTGGGGTTGACCCGGACGAAGAACTTGATGCTGATGTCGGCGCGGATGTTGTCCATGCAGATCAAGCCGTCGGAGCCGCTGCGGTCCAGCTCGATGGTCTTGACCGAGATGTCCATGGTCTCGGCCTTGTGCAGCACCGGCAGGACCACGGCGCCGGTGAAGGTGACGTCGACCTTGCGGACCTTGGAGACGATCAGCGCCTTGCCCTGTTCGACCTTGCGGAACAGGCGGGCGATCGTGAGGACGAGGCCGATGACTATCAGCAGTGCGACGGCAAGCAGCACGCCTGCCCCGACGGTGATGGTGCTCGTATCCATCAGGCGGTGTTCCCTCTCATCCTGGAGAGTCGATTCGGGCGCGCACCTGGGCGCCGGGGCGGCGCCGGCGGCGAGCCGGGAGCCGGGGCGCGCGTCTCGGAGGGGCGGAGCGGGAGGTCGGCGGCGGAGGGGGACGGGGGATCGAACGGCGCCGTGCGCCCGCGGGCCCTCCCCCAGCGGCGGCGCCGATGTGCGGATATGACGTTGCGTATACCGCACCGGTTCCCCGCGGCGCTCGGGCAGCGGGGGAGGTGCGGGTGCCGCCGAGGCGGCGGGCGGGTCAGGCCGTCAGGCCGAGGACCCGGGGTCGAGCGCGGAATCGAACGGCGTGACGCGGTAGACGCCGGACTCGGAGTCGTAGTCGAAGATGAGCGCTGTACTGCCCGCGCTCAGCCGTTCCTCGCCGATGGTGCGGACCTCGATCAGCGACGACGAGCCGTCGCCGCCGGAGATCTCGGCCTGGCCGAACGCGCTGTCGACCCTGCCGGTGCGCACGACGCAGGTCTGGCCGACGAAGTCGGCGCCTCTGCGCTGGCGCTCCGCGGGCAGCAGCCTGCGCAGCCCCATGACGATCGCGCTGGTGACACCCCAGGCGATGATCACCGCCGCCACCAGCACCACCAGTGCCAGGGCGATCATCAGGGGAGACGAGTCGGCAAGCGAGTCGATCAGCACGGTTCCCACCAGGCTCACGAACCAGGCCACCGCGATCAGCAGCGACAGGACCACGGTCACGGGCACGCCGCCGAGGCCGACGGCCCCCAGAGCGCCGCCGAACCCGCCGGCGGAACCGGAGTCGAGACAGGCGTCGCCGTCGAGGATGCCGGTGTCGACGGCGCCGAGGACGACGAACAGCCAGTAGCCCACGACCACCAGCAGCAGGAAGCTGAACAGGACCGTGGGAAAGGACAGGGAGGCTTCGAGCAGACCACGCATAGCTCGTCGGAGCCCCCCGTCGCACACCGGACCGACCGCGCCAGCGGCATCCGGCACGTGCGCACCGACCCTACCGAAGGGGGCGCGCACCGCTGCAGCCCCAGTCTGCGCATTGTCCGCAACCGGTCAGCGGGCCGGGCGGGCTGCGCGGTCGTGTCGCAGCAGCGCCGGCTTCCTGTACATCATCGGCGGAATCGGGCGCTCAGAACTCGCGTGCCGCCCCTTGCCCGATAGTGGCCGGGCCCTCGGCGACCGTGCGGGGCGGACGCTTCCAGAGCATGGTCACGAGCGCGCCGCCCGCCAGTGCGGTGGTCGCCGTCAGCGGCACGAAGGCGGCCTGGAACCCGGCGCCGGCCTCCAGCACCATGCCCGCCGCCACGGTCACCACGACCGTGGTGAGGAAGCCGCTCATGTTCACCAGCCCGGAGGCCACGCCCGTGCGCTCGGCGGGCAGACCGTCGCGGGCGAAGTCGAACGACAGCGCGGGTGCCGCGACGGCCCCGGCCGCGCTGACCACCATCACCGCCAGCACAATCCAGCTGGGCGGGAGCCCGCCGGGCCAGCCGACCACGGCCAGCCAACCGACCGCGAACATGCTCGCCAGAGTCGTGGCCAGCGGGCGCCGCACCCCCGGGTAGCGTCCGGCGAGCGCACCGATGAGCGGGGAGACCCACAGCACGGCGGCGCCGATGCCGGACAGCAGAGTTCCGGCCACGGCCGGGTCGAAACCCACCCCTTCCACGAGGAAGGGGTATCCCCACAGCACCCCGAGCATGGTGTACGGCGGCATGATCGCGGCGTGGTGGACCATCCCCAGCCGCGGTCCGCGGGTGCGGAGCGCCTCGGTGATGCTCTCCAGGGCGCGGACGCGAGGCAGCGTGCCCGCGGGCAGCGGACCGGTGGGGCGGTCGCGTACGACCGTCAGCACGAGCAGCGACATCAGCAGGGTCACCGCGGAGAAGGCGAGGAAGGCGCCGGTCCAGCCCAGACCGTGCAGCGCAAAGGACAGCGGGGCGACGCTCGCGGCCTGGCCGACGCCGCCGGCTACCCCGGTGAGCCCGCTGACGAGCGCATACCGGGAGCGGGGGAACCACAGCGCGGCGAGGCGGATGACGTTGAGGAAGGTCACCGCGTCGCCCATGCCGATCAGCACCCGTCCGGCGATGGCGGGTTCGACCGAGGGCGCGGCCGCGAAGAGCGCCACACCCGCCGCCATCAGCACCGCGCCCGCCGTCAGCGAGACACGCGGGCCGACCTTGTCTGCGAGCAGGCCGGTGGGCACCTGCAGCACGACGTACACCAGCAGCTGCAGCATCGGAAGCAGGGACAGCAGCGCCGGACCCGCATCGAAGCGCTCCTGGGCCTCCAGCGCGGCGGCGCCCAGGCCGTTGCGGTGGAACATCGCCAGGAAGTAGACGGTAACGCCGATTCCCCACACCAGCCAGGCGCGGGCGCCGCCGGAGGGTTCGGCGGGCACGGCGCGGGTCGTGGCCGAGACGGGGCCGGCCGGTGCGGTCGTCATCGATGCAGGAGATGACAGAGGTCGAGAGGAAGCGGATATCCCGGTCACCCGGTCACCGGATGAATCACCGCGCATCAGGGCCGCCCGGCCGGGGCGCCGCCCTTTCCGGGGACCGGTGGCGCCGCGAGCATGGGCCCCGGCGGAACCGGAACCGCGCACGGTGCCGCTCACGTGCGCGCTCCCAGCAGCTGTGCGGCCGCGTCCAGATGGACCTGGACGGCGCGGCCCGCGGACGGCGCGTCGCCGGCCTCGACGGCCGCGAGGATCGCGGCGTGCTCGTCGATGTTCCTGCACATCCGCGCCACGGTGCGGATCCCCTCTTCCATCATGCGCAGCTGCCTGTCGCGCAGTGAGTCGTACAGGCCGACCAGGATCGCGTTGCCGCCGGCGGCGACGATCGCGCGGTGGAAGTCGCGGTCGGCCAGGACGAACGCCTGCCGGTCACCGTCGACCTCCGTGCGCATCCGGTCGAGCAGGTCGCTCAGCCGGCCCGCGAGGGCGCCCCGTTCTACGGCCTCGGCCCCGGCCGCCTTCTGCGCCGTGTGCCCTTCCACGAGCCGCCGGGTCTCGATCACGTCGTCGATCTCGTCCTGGGAGACGGGCACGACCAGCGCGCCGCGCTTGGGGTAGAGGCGCACCAGCCCTTCGGCCTCCAGGCGCAGCAGCGCTTCGCGGACGGGGGTGCGGGACACGCCCACCCCGGCGGCGATGTCGCCCTCGCTGATGAGGTCGCCGCCTGCGTAGCGGCGATCGAGGATGGCGTCCTTGGTGTGGCGGTAGGCGCGATCGGTCGCCGAAAGCTTTGTATGCATCTTGTATCTATGCTAGCGGCGGCCGGTCGCCCTGTGTGCAGAACGCGCGGGGATGGGGAGTGTGACCGGCCACGGCCGACCGTGGTGCGGAACACGCGCCGCCCCTTGCGCCCGCGCGTAGGAGAAGCGGAGTGCGGAGGGGGTGGCGCCGACGCGTTCGCGCGGGGCGGGCCCTGAGTCGCCTCTGCAGCCCTCGCGGGGGCGGCGGGCGCGGGATTGGTTCACGGCGGGCTCGGGAGCCCTCCACGCCCCACTCACGATTCGGTGCCGCAGGAAGCGCAGAGCGGCGGCCGTCGGCCCGCAGGCCCCCCCCGCGCGCACGCGCGCGGGGGAGATAAGGAGTGGGGTGAGCCCGAATGGGCCTCCCGCGCACGCGGGGAGTTCGGGTCAGGGGGAACGCCGCGGCTGTGCGAGGCCGGCGCCTCCGATGCGGGCGATTCCGGTGGTCCTGGTGGGCCTGTCGGTCCCAAGGGGGCGCCAAGAGACGGTCATCCCGTCGCCGACCGGGTTCAAACGCCGACCCGGTATATGAATGCGACGCCGCTTCCCGCGCACCTTCGCCCGAATACCACGTGCAGTCACTACACAGGTACTCAGCGCCTACGAACCGCGGGGTAGGGCACCCGGTTCGCAGTCCCCCGGAAGATTTGTACGGTTCAACAGGTTTTGAGCGGCGTGAAGTACGTGATGGCGCCCTCATCGATCCGCGGTGGCCGCTCTCACCTGGGGTGACGCGATCCTGGCCGCACCGTCGTACCGGGTGACCCACCTGACATCCCTGAGGGGTGGGGTGCGGCCAGCTGTGGCCACGTACCGCCGGAGAACCCATGTTGACCTGCGAAAACGAGTCGTCCATCCGAATGTCACCCCGTGTTTGCCTGTGTCATGGGTCACATTTTTGAGGGTCGACCCCTAGGGGGCGTTTGCTGCTACTATCCGGAGCGCAAAGAATAACCAGGAGGTAACGACAGAGTTCGCTGCCTACCAACTTTGCGAAGATCGTGGACCTTTGACTGACCGGCCCATGCTCGGACCGCGGTCGCGCCCCTTGCGGATGCGTTCCACGGCAACCGGACTGATCAGGAGACGTCGTAGTGAGTCACTGGCGGTTGAACAACCCGCGGGCCAATCGCGCGAAGGCGGCGCTGGCCAACCGCGTGAAGCACAGACCCCGGCACGCGTTCTGCGCCGAACGGGCCGTCACCGCTCTTTGGGACGAACTCGTGGCGATCGCGGCAAGCCCGATGTACCGGGCCGGCACTTCGGAGCTCGCGGTCATCTCGGTCATGCGCGGCATCAACGTCTGGTGCCGTGACGGCAAGTTCTTCTGGAACGACCTCTTCGGCAGCACCGTCACCCACCCGGCGAACGACCCAGCCGGTGCGGCGGCCATGCTGAACTCCCTCTCCTTCCCCTTCACCAGCCCCTTCCAACGCGGCCGCCACCACGCTTCGTCCCTCTCGGCCGCTTAATAGGGCAACGGCGCCGCTGAGTCCGCTTCAGAGCGTTCGCTCGCCACCGGCCCGCCGGGGGTCCCCCGCCCAGGCCGCCGAGTGTCGCTCCTACCCACTCAGACGCCGCATCGGCCCTTCGGGTTCCCGTCTTCCGTGGAAAATCCGCACCTCCGTCCGTCTACTGGCACGCGTGCGGGCGGACGCAGCCTCTCAGTCGGCGCCGCCGCGCTCCCTGATGAGCCCCTCGACGCCGTCGAGCATGCGCCGCAGCGTCGTCGGCCTCACCTCCGTTCCGGCGAAGCGCTGACCCGCGGCCGGGCGGGCACACCGCCCCGGCTCGGCGGCCCCGACGGATGCGCCACCCGGTCATGCTTTCGTGCCGGACTCGGAGTCGCCATGGGCGCTGGGCGCTGGGCGCGGACGCGGACGCGAGCACGTAGCGGCCCCCTTCCGCGGACACCGCCCCCGGAACAGAGCTGACAGCCAGAGGCGGGGGGGGGCCCGGGCGCGGCGCGCGCCCCGCCTCTGGGTTAACCGGTCCTACTTCGCCCGGCGGCCTACCTTGAACCTGAGGTGCAGCACCCCGTCTCCCTGGACGACCACGTGGGGATCCTCCAACAGGTGCTGCCCGCGGATGCTGCCGAAGTAGCTCTTGCCCGACCCGAACACCACCGGCACCACGTCCATCGCCACCTCGTCCACGAGACCGGCCGCGAGGGCCTGGCCTCCCACCTCGCCGGCGTTCACAGCGACCACCCGCTCTCCGGCGAGTTCCCGGGCCTTGCCGATCGCAGCAGGCACGTCGTCGAGGAAGCGGTACGACGCCTCCGGGTGCCAGCCCTCGGGCTTGGGACGGTGGGACACCACGACCACGTGGTCTCCCGCGGGCGGACTACCCTCCCAGCCGTTCACCAGGTCGAACAGCGTGCGGCCCATGACGATCGTGCCGATCGACTCCCACATCCTCCGGACGTACTCCGCCGATGCACGTGAGACCTTGAAGCCGCTTCCCGCTCCGGAGTGGTCGTATCGCTGGTCGTCGCCTTCGGTGATCGGGGTGTCCCCGCTGAAGTACCAATCGTGGAGCGGACCGACGTCGTCGTTCTCGTCGGCGATGTAACCGTCCACCGAAACCACGCTGTGCATGATCACAGTGCCCACAGATCCTCCCGGATGCCCGGTGCCGATAACCGGCCGGCGGGCGGGCGTCCGGCCGACGTCCTCTAGCGCCTGAGTCTTGCCGAACGGTCTTCAGTCCGCAAGGGAGTCCGTGGCCTCCAGCTCATGGGAGGCGGTCGATCAGGGCCGCCATGGCCTGCTGGAAGTCGCGGCGCTGCTCGGCGTGCTCATTCGGTGGCCGCCATCTCGCGGCAGACGTGGGCGAGCTCCAGCGCCGACCTCCCTTGGGCGACCTCTGCCCGCGGCACACGAATCTGCCTGTGTCGGACGGTCTTCCGCGATCGGCGCCGCAGGCCGCGTTCATTCCGGACCGGCCGACCGTTCGCCCCGCCGAGTCGTGGCGCGGCTCCTGCTGCGTTCGTAGTGCCGCCGGGCCTTCATGCGGTTGCCGCAGGTCGCCATCGAGCACCAGCGGGCCTTGTTGGCCTTGCTGCGATCCAGGAGGAACAGCCGGCATTCCTCGTTGCCGCACGGTCGCAGGCGTCCCGGCAGGTGCTCGTTCACCCGGGCCCAGGCCAGCACCGCCCGCGCCGGCAGGCGCATGTCGGGTTCTGTGGCGAGTTCCCAGCTCAGGCCGGCATCGCTGAGTCTGGGGCGCAGGTGGACGCCCTCGAGCGCCTCGGCCAGCACGGTCACGGGCGCGCGACCCTGTACCACCTGGGTCAGGAGCTCTCTATGGCGCCGCAGCCGCCGCACTTCGAGTGCGGTGCCGGTGCCGCCGCGCGCCTCGGACCACCCTTGCGCGGAACGGTCGGCGGAGAGCTCGTCGTGTTCGACGCCGTCCCGTATCGGCCTGGTGTTGAGGAGCGCGAGCAGCAGCTCATCGTCCTCGTCCATCTCCTCCGCCAATCTAACCACCAATAGCTCGTTGACAAGGTTAGCACGGCAATCTAGGGTCGGCCATATCGAACTAACCAGATAAAGTTAATTTAGAGGTTATAATGAGTGTGGTGCATCATCGGACCGCGACCGTCGCCGGCCATCAGGTCTTCTACCGGGAAGCGGGGCCGAGCCAGGCGCCGACCGTGCTGCTGCTGCACGGCTTTCCCACCAGCTCGCACATGTTCCGGGGGCTCATTCCGGCGCTGGCCGATCGCTATCACGTCATCGCCCCGGACCACCTCGGATTCGGGCAGTCGGACGCTCCGCCGGTCGACGAGTTCGACTACAGCTTCGACGCGCTGGCCTCGATCACCGGCGCTCTGCTGGACGCGTTGGAGGTAGAGGAGTTCGCGATGTACGTGCAGGACTACGGTGCGCCCGTCGGCTGGCGGCTCGCCCTGGCCCGTCCCGAGCAGGTCACCGCGATCGTCAGCCAGAACGGCAACGCCTACGAAGCCGGATTCGTGAAGTGGTTCTGGGCCCCGGTCTGGGCCTACGCGGCCGACCCCGGCCCGGACAACGAGACCGCCATGCGCGAAGCCCTCGACCTGGAGGCGATTCGTTGGCAGTACCTGCACGGCGTTCCCGACCCCGGCCTCGTCAGTCCCGACACCTGGACCCACGACCACGCTCTGATCCGGCGCCCCGGAAACGACAGGATCCAACTGCGCCTGTTCCGCGACTACACCACCAACGTCGCGCTCTACCCGCGCGTGCACGAGTACTTCCGCCAGAGCCGGGTACCGCTGCTGGCCGTGTGGGGCGCCAACGACGAGATCTTCGGCCCCGACGGCGCCCGCGCCTTCCGCGACGACCTTCCCGACGCCGAGGTGCACCTCCTCGATGCGGGGCACTTCGCACTCGAATCCGACCTCGACACCGTCGCGGGCTACATCCGCGGCTTCCTCGGCCGAGTCGTCGGGTAGCCGCCGCCCGGACCCGCAGGGCGGCTCGGAGGTCCGGCGGCGCACATCACCGTTGATCTTGTAGCCATCGCAAAGGAAAACGATTTCCAGTGACGATAGCTACAAGATCAACGGAGTTCGGGGCCGGTGGTACCGGTGATCGCTACTGCCGAGGCTGCTGGCCGCCCTGGGGCGGCCACTGGCCGTGCGGCGGTCCGCCGTGGGCAGGCGGGGGCGGCGGTTGCTGCATCGGCGGGCCCTGAGGGGAAGCGCCGGGAGGCGGGCCGGAAGGGTGCCCCGGGTACGGCTGCTGCGGCGGAGGGTTGGGCCCCCCGGACCTGCCGGCCTTGGAGGCCAGCAGGACGATCAGCACCACCACCGCGGCGATCGCCACGAGAATGATACCGGCCACGATGATCAACCCGAGGGAAGGCATGGCGATCATGGTAGGGCATCGTAACCGCTGCGATTTCGGCGGAGATCCCGCCGCGTGAGCCGCAGTCGCCCGCCCGCCGAGCCCTGGGTTTCGGGATCCGGGATCCCCGATCGGGCCGCGTGCGCGGCGGGGCGGGAAGGTGTTCCCTCCCGCCCCGCTTCGCACGCGTCTTCGGCCGTCAGCCCCAGATGAGCGCCGTGGTCTTCGGGTCTTCGAGCATCGCGCCGACGTCGCGCAGGACCTTCGAGCCCAGTTCGCCGTCGATCAGCCGGTGGTCGAAAGACAGCGACAGCGTCGTCACCTTCCGCACCGCCAGCTCGCCCTCGTGCACCCACGGCATGTCGCGGATCTGGCCGAACGCCAGGATCGCGGCCTCGCCCGGATTGATGATCGGTGTTCCCGCGTCGACCCCGAACACCCCCACGTTCGTGATGGTGATCGTGCCCCCGCTGAGGTCGGCCGGGGTGGCCTCGCCCGCGCGGGCCGTCTCGGCGAGGGTCTGCAGCTCCCGCGCCAGCTCCGGCAGCGGCTTGGTGTGCGCGTCCTTGACGTTGGGCACCACCAGCCCGCGGTCGGTGGCCGCCGCGATCCCCAGGTTCACGTAGTGCTTGCGCACGATCTCCTGGGTCCCGTCGTCCCAGGATGCGTTCACCTCAGGGTGTCGGCGCACGGCCGTGAGCAGGGCCCGCGCCACCAGCAGCAGGGGCGAGACCTTGAGCCCGGCGAACTCGGGGCGCTCACGCAGCTGCGCGACGGTCTCGATCGCCTCGGTCACGTCGACCTGCAGGAACTCGGTCACGTGCGGCGCACTGAACGCGCTGCGGACCATGGCCGCCGCGGTGTGCTTGCGCACGCCCTTGACCGGGATGCGCTCCTCGCGCGCCCCGGGCCCGGCGGCGGCCGCCGGTGCTGCCTCCTGCTCGGGCGCCTCAGGGTGGACGTCGTGCGTGGCGTTCCCAACGGGCCCGTCCGCGCCGCGGCGGACGTCCTCGCGGGTGACGACGCCGCCCGGCCCGGTCGGGACCACTGATCCGAGGTCGACGCCGAGGTCCTTGGCGAGCTTGCGCACCGGCGGCTTGGCCAGCATGCGCACCTGTGCTCCACCACCCGGGGAGCCTTCCGCGGTCCCCGGCGCCGCCCGGTCCGCCTGCCCGGCTTGCGCCGTTCGCGCGCTCGGCGCGACCGCCTGGCCGTTCCGTTCCCCGGCACCGCCATCGGGAGCCGCAGCCGGTGCGGAACCGCCGCTCGCCGCCGCGACCGGCCGCCCGCGCCGCGGGCGGCGGGTGGTCGACGCCGCGCGCTCGCCGTAGCCCACCAGAGGCTTCTCCCGCTCCTCGGCCTGCTCGCCCGCCGCCTCCGACGCCGCGTCGGACTCGTTCACCGAGCCGCCGGTGTCGATCCTGATGATGGGGGTGCCCACGTCGACCGTGCTCTCGGCCTCCACCAGCAGCTCGCGCACCGTGCCCGCGTACGGGCTGGGCAGCTCGACGGCCGCCTTGGCGGTCTCGACCTCGCAGATCATCTGGTTGACCTGCACCTCGTCGCCGGGCTGCACGTACCACTGCAGCATCTCGGCGTCGACGAGGCCTTCGCCCACGTCCGGCAGCCGGAACTCGCGCACGCCGCCGGCCTGTTCGGTGTTCACCTGGTTCACGTTGTCTCCCGATCCCCTCTAGTACGCGAATGCGCGGTCGACGCCGTCGAGGATCCGGTCCAGGTCGGGCAGATAGTGCTCCTCAAGGCGGGACTGCGGGTAAGGGGTGTCGAAGGCGCCGACGCGGATGACCGGGGCCTCCAGGTGGTAGAAGCAGGACTCGGTGATCCGGGCCGCGATCTCGCCGCCGATGCCGCCGGTGACCGGGGCCTCGTGCGCGATCACCAGCCGGCCGGTGCGGCGCACCGACTCCTCGACGGCCGAGTAGTCCACCGGCGCGAGCGAGCGCAGGTCGATCACCTCGATGGAGTGGTCGGTGTCGGCCTCGGCCGCCTGCAGCGCGGTCTTGACCATGGGGCCGTAGGCCACCAGTGTCAGGTCGCCGCCCTGCCGCGCCACGCGCGCGGAGCTCATCGGCGCGGCCGAGTCGACGGAGGCGCCGGTGTCGACGTCGGCCTTGTCGTAGTAGCGCCGCTTGGGCTCGAAGAACACCACCGGGTCGGGGGAGGAGACCGCCTGCTGGATCATCCAGTAGGCGTCGACGGCGTTGGCGACCGTGACCACCCGCAGCCCCGCCGTGTGGGCGAAGTAGGCCTCGGGCGACTCGCTGTGGTGCTCGACCGCGCCGATGCCGCCGCCGTAAGGGATGCGCAGCACGACGGGCACGTTCAGAGCGCCTGCCGAGCGGCGGCGCATCTTCGCCAGCTGGGTGAAGGTCTGGTTGGTGGCCGGGAAGAAGAAGCCGTCGAACTGGATCTCGCAGACCGGGCGGTAACCGCGCAGGGCCAGGCCGATGGCGGTGCCGACGATGCCGGACTCGGCAAGGGGGGTGTCGATGACCCGGTCGGCGCCGAAGTCCTTGTACAGCTGGTCGGTCACGCGGAACACACCGCCCAGGCGGCCGACGTCCTCGCCCATGACCAGGACCTTGGGGTCGGCCTCCATCGCGCGGCGCAGGCCGGCGTTGATCGCCTTTCCGATCGTGAGGTTGACGCTCATGGTCACCGCCCTCCCTCGGCGCCGGCGTCCTCGAACGACGCCAGGTAGTCGGCGAACTCGGCCCGCTGCAGGTCGAGCTGGGTGTTGGGCTCGGCGTAGACCTCGTGGAAGATGTCCAGCGGGTCGGGATCGGGCAGGGACCGGCACTCACCGCGCAGGCGCTCGCCCAGCCGGTCGGCCTCGCCTTCGATACCGGTGAAGAACTCGTCGTCCGCGATTCCCGCGGACGCCATGTGGGTGCGCAGACGCAGGATGGGGTCCTTGGCCTTCCACTCCTCCAGCTCGGCGGCCACGCGGTAGCGCGTCGGGTCGTCGTTGGTGGTGTGGGCGCCCATGCGGTAGGTGAACGCCTCGATCAGCATCGGGCCCTGGCCTTCGCGGGCCTGCTGCATCGCCTTCCGGGTGACCGCGAGGGAGGCGAGCACGTCGTTGCCGTCGATGCGCACGCCGGGGAAGCCGAACCCGGCGGCGCGGCGGTAGAGCGGGACGCGCGTCTGGCGCTCCGACGGCTCGGAGATGGCCCACTGGTTGTTCTGGCAGAAGAACACGACCGGGGCGTTGTTGACGGCGGCGAAGTTGAACGCCTCGCTGGTGTCGCCCTGGCTGGTGGCGCCGTCGCCGAAGTAGACGATGACCGCCGACCCGTCCTCGCCGGTGGCGCCGTCGCGCTGGACGCCCATGGCGTAGCCGGTGGCGTGCAGGGTCTGGCTGCCGATGACGATCGTGTAGAGCTGGAGGCCGTAGTCGCCGGGGACCCAGCCTCCGTTCGTCACTCCGCGGTACAGCCCCAGCAGCTCCTTCGGTGCGACTCCGCGCACCCAGGCGACGCCGTGCTCGCGGTAAGAGGGGAAGGCCATGTCCTGCGGCCGCAGCGCGCGGGCCGACCCGACCTGGGCGGCCTCCTGGCCCAGCAGCGAGGCCCACAGGCCCAGTTCGCCCTGGCGCTGCAGCGCGACGGCCTCGGTGTCGACGCGGCGTACCAGGACGAGGTCGCGGTAGAGGCCGCGGATCTCCTCGGCGCTGATCTGCAGCGGGTAGTCGGGGTGGTCGCGCAGCTCTCCGTCGGGGGTCAAGAGCTGGACGAGCTCGGGTTCTCCGTGCGCGGTGTTGTCCGACACCTGTCGCTCCTCGGGTTCTCGGGGCCGATTTCGCGGGGTACCACTACGTCGGCCGGATCTCTGCCGCTTACCCGGGGTAACGGGTTTCAGCGGACAGCCCTACCGACATCGTGACAGAACTCACCGCTGGCAGCGCAAGGGCCCAGCGCCGACTTTCATCCGCCGCTCCATGATGACCGAGAAGCCGCAAAGCGCAACTACCAGGCCTTCCTACCAAAAAGCAAGGTTGTCCGAAGATCCCGGGGGCCGCCGGGAGGGCGCAGCCGGGGGCCGCCCGGGTCCGCGTCCGGTCACACACGGTGACGGTCGAGGGTTCGGAGGGCGCCTGGGTGCCGACCGGGGCGCACACACGTCCGAGGAACACTGCGCCGCCGTCCCGGCGGGCAGCGCGCGGTCCGCTCCCCCCGCCGGGCCGGGCAGGGGGCGGCTAGTATCCCGTCATGCCCGAGGACCGCAATCCCTACCGGTTCGGCTTCTCCTTCATGGAGCGCTGGACCCGGTGGCTCAAGGCCGCCATCTGGATCTCGTTGGCGACCGCCCTGGCGCTCGGAGCGATCGGACTGGTCGCCGGCGGGACCATGGACGGCCGCGTGCCCGCGGACAGCCCGTGGTGGACCGCAGTGTGGGTCGTGCTCGGCGCCGCCGCCGCCGTGCTGGCCCTGGGAATCCTCGTGCCGCTGCTCGCCGCCTTCGTCCTGGGCGGGCTCGCGATCCACCGCTACGGCTGGATTCCGGGCCTGGCCGCCTTCGCCGGGATCCTCGGGACGGCCGTCGGCTTCGGCCTGGAGGACTACCTCGGCGACCGCGGCGCGACCGTCGGGCTGGCGGGCATCGCCGTGCTGGTGGCGGGCGCGCTCGGTTTCTTCCTCGTCGGCTACCTGGCCAAGGTGCCGATGTGGATCGGGACAGGCGGGGCCCGGCTCTTGCTGACCAGAGGCGGGGAGGACGGCGAGCGGCCGTCCCGCGGCAAGCGCCGCTGACCGGTCGGGCGGCGGCGCTTCGGTAGACCGCTCAGCGGATCGTCGGATGAGTGACAGCCGATGGGAGTCCGGTCACGGAACGTGGTTCGCGGGTCGTGCCTTCCGCCGGGGGGCGCCGCGGATGCGGAGCCGGCCGGCGGGCGGGGCCGCCTACGGGGCGGCGGGCGCCCGGGCCGATGAAGGGCTGCGGCCGTGCCGGCCGGGATGCGAGCGGATCAGGTGTCAGGCCGCGGCGCGGAGGCCGCGCTCCCGGGCGTAGTCGCCCAGGTGCTCGCGCAGCTGGCGGCGTGCGCGGTGCAGACGCGACATGACGGTGCCGAGGGGCGTGCCCATGCGGGCGGCGACTTCCTTGTAGGTGAAGCCCTCGACGTCGATGAGGTAGACGACCAGCCGGAAGTCCTCGGGCAGCGCGGCGAGCGCGTGCCGGATGGCGGAGTCGGGCAGGCGCTCCAGCACCTCCGACTCGGCCGAGCGCGATCCCGTGGAGGCGTGGGCGTCGGCGGCGGCGAGCTGCCAGTCCTTGATCTCGTCGGTGGAGTCCTGGCGGGGCTCCCGCTGCTTCTTGCGGTAGCCGTTGATGAACGTGTTGGTCAGGATGCGGTACAGCCACGCACGCAGGTTGGTTCCCGCCTTGAACTGGTGGAAGTTCGCGAAGGCCTTTGCGAAGGTCTCCTGCACCAGGTCCTCCGCGTCGGCGGAGTTGCGGGTCATGCGCAGCGCCGTGGGGTAGAGCTGATCGGCGTACGGGGTGACGGCGGTGGCGAAGTCGAGCTCCTCGGTGGGCTGGTCGGCTCCGCTCTCACGCTCCAGGTCGATGGTCGTCAAATCTCCCCCTATGGGACGACCGGCCTTGTTACTGCTTTGTTAGACGCACGCGAGCCTCTCGGGTGATGCCTGCGGACCGAGTGATGCTGGTCACGGAAACGGCGAAACGGCATCCGCGAACGGCCAACGTAAGGTAAAGGCCGCAGCGCACAACGCCTGATGCGGCTTCCCTGCGAGCCCGATCCCCTGCCCTGCGCCGCTAGCGGCTCGTCGGCCGGGGTGCGGCGCGCAGCCTCCGTCCGGGACGGAGGAGGCGGCGGGCGGCAACGGGCCCCGCCGCGGTGCGCCTGCTGCGAAGGCGGGGTCGGTAGGTGGGGGTCTCCACCTCCTTCCAGCGTAGACGCCGCCGGGGCGGCCCGCACGGCGGTTCCGTGTGCCGTACGCTTTCTGCTGCCACCGCCCCGCTAACCGCGGAAGCGGTCTCATCGACATCGTGAACTCGCCGCCGACCGATCAGTGGAGGACCCCGTGGCCCGCGTCGTGGTTGACGTCATGCTCAAGCCGGAGATCCTGGACCCCCAGGGCCAGGCCATCGCCGGCGCCTGCGACCGGCTCGGTTTCTCCGGCGTCCGGGAGGTCCGGCAGGGTAAGCGCTTCGAGGTGCATATCGACGGCGAGGCCGGCGAGGCCGAACTCGCCGAGGTGCACCGCATGGCCGAGACCCTGCTCGCCAATCCCGTTATCGAGGACTTCTCGCTGCGCGTGGAATAGGCCGCGCCAATGCACTGTGTTATAGGACACGTCCAGTCGGCACGCCGGTAGTGACCCGAATTCACCGGAGCCCACTGCCCAGGATTGCTCGCCGAGCGGAATCGCCACGTCACCTGCCGCATCCGGCCAACTCGCGTCCATGTCCGTTTCGCAGTCACCGGCCCGGGAAGGTTCCACAATGTGCCTACCGGTCGTGAGGGCTTGCGATGGAAGTGAATTTCTCGATTGCGCTTCCCCGACAGGCGTACACCGTCGCCGTGATGCGGGACTTCCTCGGTGAGGCGCTGCGCACCACCGGCGTATGCGCCGAATGCCGATTCCCCATTCTCCTCGCCTCTTCCGAGGCCTGCGCCAACGCCGTCGACCATGGTGCGCAGTCGTCCGGATACCGGGTCACCGTCCGGATTCGCACCGACACGTGCCTCGTGGAAGTGGCCCACACCGGGCCGGGATTCAATCCGGCCCAGGTGCCCCTGCCAGACCTCGAAGCCGAGTCAGGCAGGGGCATTCTTATGATGCGCCATGTCATGGAGGACGTCTCCGTCGCCGCCGATCCCGACGGCACCACGCGGGTCCGGATGCGCAAGCGCTTCGGCGCGTGCCGGCCGGGGCCGCCCGAGCCGGGGGAGTGGAGCCGACTGGAGCCTGTCCTGCGCTGAACCGTACGCCGAGGCCAGCAGGTAACCTCGTGGACGGAAAGCGCCGGTAGCCGCCCGGCCGAACACGGCGCCCGGCTCCACCGACCGAAACCCCGGAGAGTGCCCATGACAGCCCGTGTGGGCGTCGTCACCTTCCCCGGCTCCCTGGACGACAGGGACGCCGCCCGCGCCGTCCGCCTCGCCGGCGCCGAGCCCGTGTCGCTCTGGCACGACGACTCCGACCTGCGGGGGGTCGACGCCGTGATCCTGCCCGGCGGCTTCTCCTACGGCGACTACCTGCGCTGCGGCGCCATCGCCCGGTTCGCGCCGGTGATGACCGAGCTGGTGCCCGCCGCCCGCGCGGGATCCCTGCCGGTGCTGGGCATCTGCAACGGCTTCCAGATCCTGTGCGAGAGCCACCTGCTGCCCGGCGCACTCACCCGCAACCGGTCGCTGCGGTTCGTCAACCGCGATCAGCAGGTGCGGATTGAATCCGCCGCCACGGCCTGGACCAGCCGCTACACCGAGGGCGAGGCGATCCGTATCGTCCTCAAGAGCGGCGAAGGAAGCTTCGTCGCCGACGAGGCCACGCTGGACGAGCTGGAGCGCTCCGGCCGCGTGGTCGCGCGCTACGTGGGCGAGGCCCCCAACGGCGCCCGTCGCGGCATCGCGGGGATCGGCAACGAGCACGGCAACGTCGTCGGCCTGATGCCGCACCCCGAACACGCCGTCGAGGCGCTGACCGGCGCGTCGACCGACGGCCTCGGCTTCTTCACGTCCCTCGTCGAGTACCTGGCCGATACCAGTCCCGCCGCCGCGACCGGCTGACGACCGCAGACGCGACCACAGGGGGACGGTATGCGCATCATGGACCGGCTGCGGGCGAGACCGACGATGGTCGTGCTCGTCGCCGTGCTGACCGTGGGTCTGGTCGCCACGGGGGCCATCGGGCTGTTCGACGCCCTCAACAGCGCCGACTCCGGCCAGGCGGGCGGGCAGAGCCAGGCCCCGGGCAACGCGGCGTCGCCGGTGGCCGCCCCCGGGATGGACTCGCTCGGCGACGCCCCCGAGGGAGCCGGCTACACCGACTTCGGTGAGCAGTGCCCCGATGTGGAGTGCGTGCGCATCGTCGGCATCACCCTGAAGGACGGCGAGCACACGCAGGACTCCGACAAGGCGAGCGACGCCGCGATCGACACGGTTTTCAAGCACCTGCTGGACAACGACTGGGCACGCGTCCTGCCCAACAACGAGCAGGATCCCGAGGAGGTCCCGCTCGGCGAGAGCTACCTCACCGACGGCCAGGTGCTGGTCACCGCCACCCCGGTGAACGCACCCGACGCCAGCGCGGGCCTGATGCTGATGCACGCCCAGGAGCCGGACTCCTGACCGATCCGCCCGCCCCGCCGGCGGTCCAACGCGCCCGATCCGCCATCATCCCGCCGAGCAAGCCCTGAACGGAAAGCACCGCATGCCCGATCAACCCCAGCCGGAGACCGTCGCCGCCGCGAAGGCCGCCCCCGACACCCCTCAGCCCTACGCCGAGCTGGGTGTGGCCGACGACGAGTACGCGCGCATCCGCACCATCCTCGGCCGCCGCCCCACCGCCGCCGAGCTGGCGATCTACTCGGTGATGTGGAGCGAGCACTGCTCCTACAAGAGCTCCAAGGTCCACCTGCGCCAGTTCGGCGAGAAGGCGCCGGCCGGCGACGCGCTGCTGGTCGGTATGGGCGAGAACGCGGGCGTGGTCGACGTCGGCGACGGCAACGCGGTCACCTTCAAGATCGAGTCGCACAACCACCCCTCCTACGTCGAGCCGCACCAGGGCGCGGCCACCGGCGTAGGAGGCATCGTCCGCGACATCCTGACCATGGGTGCCCGGCCGGTGGCCGTGATGGATGCGCTGCGCTTCGGCCCGCTGGACGCCACCGACACCCGCCGCGTCCTGCCCGGGGTGGTCTCGGGCATCTCCTTCTACGGAAACTGCCTGGGCCTGCCCAACATCGGCGGCGAGCTCGGCTTCGGCGCTGGATACGCGGGAAACCCGCTGGTCAACGCATTGTGTGTGGGCGTGATGCGCCACGAGGACATCAAGCTCGCGCAGGCGCCCGGTCCCGGCAACAAGGTGGTGCTGTTCGGCGCCACGACCGGTCCCGACGGCATCGGCGGAGCGTCCGTGCTGGCCAGTGCCACGTTCGACGACGAGAGTCACGCCAAGCGGCCCAGCGTGCAGGTGGGCGACCCGTTCCTGGAGAAGCTGCTGATCGAGTGCAGCCTGGAGCTGTTCCGCGACGGGCTCGTCGTGGGCATCCAGGACCTCGGTGCGGCGGGCGTCTCCTGCGCCACCACGGAGCTGGCCGCCGGCGGTACCGGCGGCATGCGCATCGCACTGGACCGGGTGCCGCTGCGCGACTCGACGCTCACTCCGGAAGAGATCCTGATGAGCGAGTCGCAGGAGCGGATGATGGCGGTCGTCGAGCCCGCCAGCCTGGACGCGTTCATGGAGACCTGCCGCAAGTGGGACGTCCAGGCGAGTGTCATCGGCGAGGTCACCGACGTTACGCCCGACGAGGCCGAGCGCGGCGGCCGCCTGGTGATGACCTGGAACGGCGAGACTGTCGTCGACCTGCCGCCGCGCACCGCCTCCGACGAGGGCCCGGTCTACGAGCGCCCCTACGCCCGACCCGTCGAGCAGGACGCGTTGCAGGCCGACACGCCGGACTCCCTGGAGCGCCCCGGCGGCGACGAGGAGCTGCGCGATCAGGTGCTCGCCGTGCTGTCGGCGCCGGGCGTGTGCGACCCGTCGTGGGTCACCGAGCAGTACGACAGCTATGTCAGGGGCGACACGGTGCTGTCGGCCCCGCACGACGCCGGCATGATCCGCGTGGGCGACGACGGCTCCCGCGGAGTCGCGCTGGCCACCGACGGCAACGGCCGCTACACCCGCCTGGACCCCTACGCGGGCACCCAGGCCGCCTTCGCCGAGGCCTACCGCAACGTCGCCGCCTCCGGCGCCCGCCCGCTGGCCGTCACCAACTGCCTGAACTTCGGCTCGCCGGAGGACCCGGGCGTCATGTGGCAGTTCGCCGAGTCCACGCGAGGGCTGGCGGACGCGTGCCTGCGCATGGGGACGCCGGTCACCGGCGGCAACGTCAGCTTCTACAACCAGACCGGCGAGACCGCCATCAACCCCACGCCGGTCATCGGCGTGCTGGGCGTGATCGACGACGTGCACACGCGGCTGAACACCGCGTTCCCGCGGCACGGCTCGGGCGCGCGCGTCGTCCTGCTGGGCACCACCGCCGAGGAGGTCGGGGGTTCGGTCTGGGCCGAGGTCGTCCACGGCCATCTCGGCGGCCTGCCGCCGCGGGTGGACCTGGACGCCGAGGAGGCCCTGGCCCGCCTGCTGTCCGACGCCGCCGACGAGCAGTTGCTCGCGGCGGCCCACGACCTCTCCGACGGCGGGCTGGCCGTGGCACTGGCGGAGTCGGCGCTGCGCGGCGGGATCGGGTGCTCGGTGCACGTGGACGACGCCTTCACCGCGCTGTTCAGCGAGTCCGGGGCCCGCGCCGTCGTCGTGGTGGACACCGATGACGGGGAGGCGTTCACCCGCATGTGCCGCAAGCACGGCGTGCCGGCCGCGGAGATCGGCACGGTCGGCGGGGCCTCCGTGACGTTCACCTACCCCGACGGCGGCTTCAGCATCGACCTGGAGACCCTGCGTGAGGCCCACAGCGCCCCGTTGCCGGAGGCCCTCGGCGACGACCGGTCGCAGCCGGTGTGAAGGGACCTGGCACCCGGTGGTCGGACGGTCCGCTCGCAACGGCGGGGTCGGCTGCGTAGGCCGGGCGAGCGGGTACGGCGTCGCCGCCCGGATCCCGCCCTGCGATGTGCGTTGCGCGTCGCCGGCCCCCCGGGGCGGCCGCGTGCGCACGGCGTCGCGGGGCCGGGGCGGGCGCCCGCCCCGGCCGCCCCGGCCCGCTTCGGCTAGCCGCCGCGCCTGTGGTCTTCGGGAAGCTCCGCATCGGGGTCGACGGCGGCGGGATCGGTGGCCGCCTCGCCCTCGTCGTTGACCAGGGGTTCGGGCTCGCGCTCCTCCTCGACGCGCGTGGGCTTGTTGCCCTTGAGCATGCCCTGGATCTCGCTCTCCAGCTCATCGTCGAGCTTGGGGCCGTGCTTGTCGCTGCCGCGCTCCATCGCGCACCTCCACAGCCGCTCGTCGTGGTTTCCAGTCGGTTTTCGCGGCTACCCGCCGCACTGCCCGGGCAAACGGCGCCGGGCGCCGGCGAAGCCGCCTCACCTGCGCTTGCGCCCGCGCGTGGACGCACTGGTGCCCTCCTCGCCGCATGCGTCCGGCGGCCTCGGGCAGTGGCGCAGGCAGGGCGCTTTGGAGGGACGCCGACCGCGCCCGCGTCGCACCCTGCAGTCCAGCAACGTCGGGAGGTGAGGACGGGCCGTCCGGCTGCGGCTCAGCCATCATGGATCTGCGATTTCTGGAACCGCTGTACCGTGCGTCCGGTCCGGTCGCCTCGGTGTACCTGGACACCACCCGCACTGCGGAGGACGCGGCGCACCGGATCGCCCCGCGATGGCGCGGGCTCCGCAAGGAGCTGGCGGAAAGCGGCGCCGACGAGGCGACGCTGGAGGCGCTGGACTCCGCGGCGGGCGGAATCGACGGAATACCAGGGCCGCAGGGCGAGGCGCTGTTCGCCTCCGGCGGTGAGCTGATAGCGGCGTACACCCTGTCGGTACCGCCTTCCCGGGACCGGGCGGCGCTGATGCCGGTTCCCGAGCCTGTCGAGCTGGTCTGCGACCTCGACGACGGACTGCCCTACGTGGTGGTGGCCGTCGACCGGGAGGGCGCCGACATCTACGCCTACCCCGCCTACGGTGATCTGTCCGAGGAGCGCCACACCAGCGGCGCGACCCTGCACATCAACAAGGTGCCCCACGGCGGCTGGCGGCAGAAGCACCGCCGGCGCCACACGGAAGAGGTGTGGTTCGCCAACGCCGCCCAGGTCGCCAGCGACATCGAGGAGGCGGTCAAGCGAGTGCAGGCGGCCGCCGTGTTCGTCGGCGGCGATGAGCGCGCTCTCGGCAAGCTCCGCCAGTACCTCGGCCACCGCACGGCCGAGATGCTGATCGAGATCTCGGGCGGCGGCCGCGGCGACCCGGACGCGATCGCCGAGCTGCGCAAGTCGGTGGAGGAAGGGCTGCGCCGGACCGCCGTCGCTCTGCGATCGGGCCTGATGGAGGACTTCCGACAGGACCTCGGCCGCGATGGGCGGGCCGTGCAGGGGATGAGCGCCACGTGCGAGGCGCTGCGTTCGGGCCGGGTGGGCCGCCTGATGATCTCCGACGACCGCACCGGCGAGCGCAACCTGTGGGCGTCGGCCACCGACCCGCTGGAGCTCTCCGACGACCGCGCCCGCCTCACCGACCCGGCCGAGGCGTTCGAGGCGCCCGCCGGCTCGCTGCTGCTGCGGGCCGCCCAGGCCACAAGCGCGTCGTTCTCCCGGCTTCCGGATGAGGGTGACGCGCAGGACGGCGTGGGGGCGTTTCTGCGACTCACCGGGGCATGAGCGACCGACTATGCGAAGAGACCGCGACGGAAAGCGCAAACGGCGCCGGGGGGTGCTGAAGGGCCCGATGGGCAGCCACGACCGCCCGGCCAGCCCTTTGCTGTTCCGCCTGATCCTGGCGGTCTTCGGGCTTGCGGTGCTGGTGGCGGGTGCCGTGCTGGCCGCCGTCGTGCTCGGCTCCGCCCCGCTGACCGTCGTGTTGACGGCGGGCGCGATCGCCGCCGGCCTGAACGTCTACTGGGTCAGCCGGCGCTGGCGCTACGAGCGTTGAGAGGCCCCGCACGACGGCGGACGCGCGCGGCGCGCCGATTGCCGGGGCGCGCGGCGAAGCGACGGTGCCCGGGAAGCGTCGGCGGGGAGGGGAGGCGCCGCGGCACCTCCCCGCCCCCCGTTCAAGCGGCGGCCGGCTACCCCTTCGCCTGGTCCGGAATCCACTCCTTCCACACGTCGGGGTTCTCGCGTACCCACGTCTCGGCGGCCTCCTCGGGGTCCATCCCCTCCTGGGCGATCATCCGCGCCACCGCGTTCTGCTGGGAGTTGGTCCATTGCCAGTCGTCCAGCATGCGATAGGCCAGGCCGCCCTCCTCGGCGAAGTCCCTGCGGAAGATCTTGTTCAGGTCGTAGGAGGGATAGTCGCAGGCCACGTCCTTGAGGTCGGCGTCGCACCCCTGGTGGTAGTCGGGGAAGTCGACGTGGATCAGGTCCAGCTCCTCGAAGAGCCACTGCGGCTCGTAGAAGTAGAATAGGACCGGCTCGCGCGCCTTGTAGCGCTCGCGCACCTCGGTGATCTGGGCGGCCTCGGAGCCCGCGTAGACGATCTCCAGGTTCAGGTCGAAGTGGTTGATCATGCCCTGGTCCTGGGTCACGAACGCGGGGTCGCCGCCGAGGAACTGGCCCTTGTCGCCCGTCTCGGAGGTCGCGAAGATCTCGGCGTGCTCCTTGATGCCCTCGACCGTGTCGATGCCGGGGTACTCCTCGACGAGGTACTCGGGTATGTACCAGCCCAGCGTGCCCTTGTTGCCGTTGGGTCCGCCGTCGACGACGGTGCCGTTGCCCTCGGGGCCGTACAGCTTCATCAGGTCCTCGTGGCCCCAGTTCTCGAGGATCACGTCGACAGCGCCCTGGTCCATGGCCTGCCAGGAGGGCTGCTCGTCGATGCGCATCAGCTGGGTCTGGTACCCCATCTCGTGCTCCAGCAGGTAGGACATGACGGCGGCGCTGGCCTCGTAGCCCACCCAGCCGTTGAGCGCGATGCGCACGGCGTTGGGGTCCCGCAGGATGGACGTCGTGCGCACCGCGCACGAGGACAGCAGGACCACGGCGCACAGCGCGGCGAGCGCCGCCACCACCCGGGTGCGGCGCCGGTCGGGGTTGCGCTCACGCATTGCTCCTCCTTCCCTGGGTGACGCGGTCGAGGAAGACTCCCAGGCACACGATGGCCAGACCCGAGGTCAGGCCGAGGCCGAGCTGGTTCTGCTTCAGACCGAACACGACGTCGTAGCCGAGCGAGCCGGCGCCGACCAGGGCACCCATGACGACCATGGACAGGACCATCATGATCCCCTGGTTGACGGCCAGCAGCAGCGACGATCGGGCCAGCGGCAGCTGCACCTTGGTCAGCAGCTGCCCGCCGGTCGAGCCCTGGGAGACGGCGGCCTCCACCGCGTGGGCCGAGACTCCGCGGATGCCGTCGTTGACCAGTCTGATCACTGGCGGCAGAGCGAAGACCACCGACGCCGCCAACGCCGGCACCCGGCCGACGCTGAACAGCGCGACCGCGGGGATGAGGTAGACGAACGGCGGCAGGGTCTGCATGGCGTCGAGCACCGGGCGCAGGATCGCGGCGAGCATGTCGCTTCGCGCCGCCAGGATCCCCACCGCCACGCCGACGGCCAGGGTCACCGCAGCCGCGACGAGTACCTGGGAGAGGGTGTCCATGCTGTTCTCCCACACGCCCAGCAGGCCGGTGGCGAGGACGGCCGCTCCCGCGGTGGCGGCGGTCCGCCACCCGCCGAAGATCGCGCCGAGCGCTGCGGCGACCAGCACGACCAGCCACCACGGCGTACCGGTGAGCAGTGCGCTGAGCGGGTTGAGCACGCCGACCAGCAGCAGGTCGCCGAACGCCCCCGTAGCGTCGCCGATGGCCGACTGCACTCCCTGCTGAGCGGTGTTGATGGGGCCGGAGAAGCTGATCGACCAGGCGGGCGGCCAGCCCTCGATCCCGACCAGCCGCGCCGTGGCGGCGACGGCGGTCGCGGCGGCAAGGCCGACCGCCGGCGCCGCGCGGCGCCATGGGGCGGGCAGCAGGGGTGTGCGGGTTCCGTCGCCCGCGGCGCCGGTCACCCGGTCCAGCGCGATGGCCATGAGCACGATCGCCGCACCGGCCTCGACCGCCTGCCCCACGTTGACCTTCGACAGCGCCTGGTAGATCGCGTCGCCCAGACCGCCCGCGCCGATCACCGATGCGATGACGACCATGGAGACCGCCAGCATGATGGTCTGGTTGACGCCGAGCAGGATGGTCCGCTTGGCCATGGGCAGCTGCACCTTGGTCAGGATCTGCCAGGGCGTGGAGCCCAGCGACGTTGTGGCCTCGACTGCGCCGGCGTCCACGTTGCGGATGGCCAGCGCGGTGATGCGCACCGCGGGCGGGACGGCGTAGACGAACGTCGCCACGGCCGCGGCCGGGTTGCCGATGCCGAACAGCAGCAGCATCGGCATGAGGTACGCGAAGGCCGGCATGATCTGCAGGAAGTCCAGCACCGGGCGGACGGCTCGGTGGAAGCCGTCGCTTCGCCCGGCGAGGATGCCCAGCGGGATGCCGATGATCAGCGCGATCAGCACCGAGGTGGTGATCAGGGCGAGCGTGGTCATCGCCTCGTTCCACAGCCCGGTCAGCGCGAAGACGGCGAAGGTGGCCAGCACCAGCAGCGCCACGCGCCACCCGGCGACGCGCCAGGCGGCCAGGGTGCCCGCGAAGACCACCCCGGGCCAGGTCAGCAGGACGAGCGCCTGGTTGACCAGGATGACCGCCGAGCCCAGGCCCACCGACACGTAGTTGAAGCCGTAGAGGAACAGCGGGCTTGAGTTCCGGTTGGCGACGATCCAGGTGTAGACGCCGTCCAGCCGGGCGATCAGCCATTGGCCGGTCGCGTCGGGGAAGGTGCCCAGCCACGCGGGCGTGCCCAGGGCGCGGGCGGCGGCGTAGCCGGCCGCCAGCACGGCGATCGCGGCGGCCGCCTGCACCCAGCGGTTGGCGAGCCAGGCCGTGCCCGGGGGGCGGCGGGCGGCGCCGTCGGCGCCGGGCACGTGGCCGGACGGGGACGGGCCGGCGGTCTCCGGCGGTGCGGAGGGAGCGGGTTGTGCCGTGGCCATGGTCACGCCCCCACCGGGTCGCCGGGCGCGTCGCCGGGGCGGCGGGGTTCCGACTGCCCGCCGGCCGCCTTGGCGGCGTCCGCCGTGCGGTCCCCGGCGATCAGCCGAAGCACGTCGTCGCGGCCCACATAGCCCAGGACGGTGTCGCCGGCACCGGTGACGCGCACGGGGGCGGTCCCGTCGGCGAGCGGCGCGACGATGTCGTCCACGACCGTGGCAGCGGGCACCGCGGGCCCGTCCTCGGCCTCGCCGGGCAGGGCGGGGCGTGCCAGGCTGCGCGCGGTCAGGACCGCGGTACGGGAGACGTCCTTGACGAAGTCGCGTACGTAGTCGTCGGCGGGGCTGCCCACCAGGTCCTCCGGGGTCCCCGTCTGGACCAGTTCGCCGTCGCGCATGATCGCGATGCGGTCGCCCACCTTCAGCGCCTCGGACAGGTCGTGGGTGATGAACACCGCGGTCTTGTGCAACTCGCGCTGCAGCCGCAGGACCTCGTCCTGCATGTCGCGGCGGATCAGCGGGTCGAGGGCGCTGAAGGGCTCGTCGAACAGCAGGACCTCGGGGTCGACGGCCAGCGCGCGGGCCAGGCCGACCCGCTGCTGCATGCCGCCGCTGAGCTGGCCGGGGAGCGAGTCCTCGTGGCCGGCCAGACCGACCATCTCGATCATCTCTCGGGCGCGCTCGTAGCGCTGCGCGCGCGAGACTCCGCGCACCTCCAAGCCGTAGGCGACGTTGTCGACGATACGGCGGTGCGGGAGAAGGCCGAAGTGCTGGAAGACCATGGCCATCCTGCTCCGGCGCAGCTCGCGCAGCCGTTGGGGCGAGCAGGCGGCGATGTCCTCACCGTCCAGGCTCATGGTGCCCGACGTCGGCTCGATCAGCCGTGTCATGCAGCGCACCAGGGTGGACTTGCCCGAGCCGGACAGGCCCATCACGACGAAGGTCTCGCCGGGGTGCACGTCGAAGGACATGTCGCGCACGGCGACGGTCGCGCCGGTGCGCTTGCGGACGGTCTCGCTGTCCAGGTCGGCGAGGTCGGTGCCGATCACCGATCCGGCGTTCTTGCCGAAGATCTTCCACAGGTTGCGGACGGAGATCCTGGCATCCGTGCTCTCGTTATGCGGTTGTGCGGTGGACTCTGCTGGAGAGTTCATCGGAAGGGTCGCTCCTTGTGATCGGCCGCGCCGCAGCGGTCGGCTTTCGCGGCGCGGCCCGTCGCTTGTTCGGAAGCGTGCCCGAGCGCGTTCGCGCCGGGCTACCGCTCGGACCTGATGAGGTCGGCGGCGCGTTCGCCCACGGTCAGCACCGTGACCATCGGATTGGGCGAGGGCATCGTCGGAAACACCGACGCATCCGCCACCCGCAACCCCGACAGCCCCCGCACCCGCA
>NZ_JAVREK010000036.1:0-39062 GCF_031845375.1 Streptomonospora wellingtoniae | reverse complement strand
GCCGACAGCGGGAACCGGTCGCCCATATCCGCAAGGAAGTTCGCGAGCGCACCGTGGGACACCACCACACCCTTGGGCCGACCCGTCGACCCCGAGGTGTAGAGGATGTAGGCCGCACCGTCGGCGACCGAGCCGGGCGAGGGGACCTGCCGGGAGTCGTGTCCGGGCCCGGTCTCGGGTGCGGGGTCCTCCGCGGGGCGCGACATCAGGATGAGCCGTGTTCCCCCGGGGGTTTCGGGCAGCTGCGCGCCCGTCGCGGCGTCGGTCACCAGCAGCCGCGCACCCGCATCCGCCAGCATGAACCCGACCCGATCCGCCGGAAACCCCGGATCCACCGGCAGATACACCGCACCCGCACGCCCCACCGCCAACAGCGCCACCACCAGATCCACCGACCGCGGCAACGCCACCGCCACCACACGCTCCGGCCCCGCACCCGCCGCACGCAACCGCACCGCCAACGCATCCGCACGCGCCGCCAACTCCCCGAACGACAGCGAAACGCCGGCGGCCTGCACCGCGGGGGCGCCGGGAGTGCGGCGGGCCGCCTCCGCGACCAGGTCGGCCACCGGGGAGCCGGGGACATCGGACGCGGGGCCGCAGGCCGCCGCGGCGTCGGCGATGTCCAGAGTGCCCAGCGGCCTGCGATCCGCCTGCTCGGGCTCGTCGCCCTCGGCGGCGATGCCGCGCAGCAGCCGACCGAACTCGGCAAGGAGCGTGTCCAGGTCGTCGGCGGTGTAGCGGGCGGCGTTGCCGTTGAGCTCGAAGCGCAGCCCGCCCCCGGTGCCGCGGTAGACCGACAGCGACACGTCGTCGACAGGGCCCTCCGACAGGGTGCGCGCGGTGCCGCGGACTCCGCCGAAGGCGAGGTCGTAGTCGAAGGCCTTGATGTTGATCATCGGCCCGTGCAGCGGGGTTCCGCGCCCCACCAGGCTGAGGTCGCGGCGCACGTCCTCGGCCCGGTACCGCTGGTGGGCGCGAAGCTCGCGCAGCCGGGAGGTGGTGTGCGCGAGTACGTCGGCGACGGTGTCGGCGGGGTGCAGGCCCAGGCGCAGCGGCAGCACGTTGACCACCATCGCGGGCGTGCGCAGGGCGGCCGAGCCCAGGCGGCCCATGGCGGGCATGCCGAGCACGACGTCGCGGGCTCCGGTGCGGCGGTGCACGTAGCAGCCGAAGGCGGCGACGACCGCCTCGGCCCAGCTCGCGCCGGAGCGCTTGCCCAGCTCGGCCAGCCGGTCGGCGGTCGGTGCGTCCAGCCCGCCGGCGGCCGTGACGACGGCCGGTGCGGGCGCCGGCGGCGCATCGCCCAGCAGCGCCGGTTCGGGCCGGTCGGCGAGCAGCGCGCTCCAGTACTCGCGGTCCGCGGCGCGCCGCTCGGAGGCGGCGTAGTCCTCCTCTTCGGCGACGACGGCGGAGAGGCCGCCGAACCTGCGCTCGGGGCTGCTCCCCCCGGAGGCGAGGGCGGTGTAGACCTCGGCGACGCGGCGGGTGAAGGTCGTGATGGCGTAGGCGTCGGCGACGATGTGGTGGAAGCGCTGGAACCACAGGTGGCGCTCGGGGCCGATGCGGTAGAGCACGAACCGGTGCAGCGGCCCTGCGGCGAGGTCGACGGGCGCGGCCATGTCGGCGCGCATCAGCGCGAGCGCCGCACCGCGCGGGTCCTCGCGCCCGGTCAGGTCGGCCTCCTCCAGCAGCGGCCCGTCCCAGGGCAGCTCCGGGTGGACGACCTGGTGCGGCTCTTCCCGCTCGGCGTCCGCGCCCGCGGCGCCCGCCCCGCCCGGCTGCGCGCCCCCGTCCGCCACGACGGTGCGCAGCGCGTCGGTCTCGGCGACCGTGCACTCCAGTGCCGCCCGCAGCAGCGCGGGGTCCAGCCGTCCGGGCAGGTCGATGTACTGGCCCACGTTGTAGCGCCCGGCGGCGTCGGAGCCGCCGGCGGATGCGACGTGGTGTGCGTAGTAGACGCCGCGCTGGGCACCGGTGAGTGCCATCGACACGGGGGTGCGCAAGGGGCGGGTCTGGCTCATGGTCGCTGCCTTCGGGAGAATGCGGCCGGCACGGGCGCCGGAGGGCGCCTGCCGGACTCGGCGGAACGCGGTGCGGTTCGGCGGGTCCGCGCCCGGCGGGCGCGGACCGGCGCGGTGGCGAGGTCAGGCGGGTGCGGCGTCGGGCTCCGCCCAGCGTCGGCCGTCTGCGGAGGGCACCAGGCCGCCGTCCAGCAGCGGGGCCTCGGTGGCGGCCGCACCGGCGACGCCGCGCTGCTGGATGCGGTTCATCTCCGACATCACGTCGGCCACTACAGGTGCGCGGAACAGCTCGGTCATCCGCTCGCCGCTGTCGGTGCGCGCGGCGCCCGTGCGCTCCACGGCCCCGGTCAGCTCGGCCGAGGAGGAGCTGAACCGGTGCGCGAGGGAGTCGGCGCCCACCAGCGCGGTCTCGGCCGAGGAGGCGCCGGCGACCAGGGTGGCGAACGCCTGCATGTCGTCGCTCTGCATGTTGGTGACCTTGCGTGCCTTCCAGAAGTAGGTCTCCTCGCGCTGCCGCATGTCGTAGAACGCGGCGAGGAACTCGTAGAAGACGGCGTACTCCCGCCGGTAGCGCCCCTCGAACTCGCCGAAGGCCCGCTCCTCGCTCAGCTCGCCGGCGAGCACGCTGTTGAGGGAGCGCGCGGCGAGCAGCCCGCTGTAGGTGGCCAGGTGCACGCCGGTGGAGAACACCGGGTCGATGAAGCAGGCGGCGTCGCCGATGAGGGTGATGCCGGGCGCCCAGAACCGGGTGTTGGCGTAGGAGTAGTCGCGGCGCACCCGGACGCTGCCGTAGGTGCCTTCTGTGATGCGCTCGGTGTCGCCCAGCAGGTCGCGGACGATCCCGCAGCGCCGGATGGACTCGCGCAGCGTGCCCTCGCGGTCGGCCTGGATGCGCGCGGCCTGGTCGCGGTTGAGCACGGCGCCGACACTGGTGAGGTCGTCGCGCAGCGGGATGTACCACAGCCAGCCCTCGTCGAACGCGGCGCAGAGGATGTTGCCGGCGTCGGGCTCGGGCATCCGGCCGCCGCCGGCGAAGTAGCCGAAGACGGCGAGGTTCTGGAAGAAGTCGGAGTAGTGGCGGATGCCTCCGGCGGCCGCGTGCAGCCGGCCGGTGCTGCCGGAGGCGTCGACGACGTGGGCGGCGGCCAGTTCGCGGCGGGTGCCGGAGGGGTCGCTGCAGACCACGCCGGTCACGCGGCCGCCGCCGGTGACCGCCTCCAGCACCGACGACTCCTCGCGCACGTCGACACCGTGCCGGGCGGCGTTGCGCAGCAGGATGTCGTCGAAGGTCATCCGGTCGACCTGGTAGGCGTAGGAGGTCGGTCCGGACAGCTCGGGCGACAGCGCGAACAGGAAGTTCCACGGGTCGGGGCTGGTGCCCCAGCGGAAGCTGCCGCCCCGCTTGGTGGTGAACCCGGCGGCGCGCATCTCCTCGTCGGCGCCGAGCAGTCGGCAGACGCCGTGCACCGTGGCGGGAAGCAGCGACTCCCCGATCTGGTAGCGGGGGAACCGCTCCTTCTCCAACAGCACGACCCGGTGGCCCTGGTCGGCGATCAGTGTGGCGGCGGTGGAGCCGGCGGGGCCGCCTCCGACGACGATGACATCGAATTCCTCTGGGGCGCTCATGCTCGCGGCTCCTGGTTTCGGACGGTCTCGGGAGGGGGCGGTGGCTACCGGTCGAGCAGCAGCCGGGTCCAGGCTGCGACCGTGGGCTCCTCGGCCAGGGTGATGAAGTCGGTCTCGACGCCGGCCTTGCGCCAGCTCTCGACCAGGCTCATCAGGCGGATCGAGTCCATGCCGCGGTCGAGCAGGTCGTCCTGCTCACCCAGCGAGCCGGCGGGCTCGCCCAGTACCTGCTCGACGTCGGCGCGGACGCGCTCTGCGGTCAGCTCGGCGCTGCTCTCGGCGGACTGGCCCGCATGGTCGGCGGCGTGGTCTTCGGACACGGCGGTGTTCTCCTCGGGTCGGAGGGGTCTCGGGCGGGCGGGGGGCCGGTTCGCTCGGGTGCGGCGGTTAGCGCCCGAAGGCGGCCGCCTCCTCGGGGCGCACGGCGGCGCCGGTGCGGGCGCTGATGGCGTCGAGGATCTCCCCGACGCGCACTGCGACGTTGGACAGCAGCGAGGACGAGATCCCGTGGGTGTGCTCGGTGCCGCCCTGCAGGTAGATTCCGCAGGTCACCTCGTCGGAGGTCGCCAGACGGTAGTCGCGCTCCACGGCGGGGCGCCCCTCGGAGTCGCCGACGACGTGCTCGGCCAGCTCGCCCAGCAGGCCGCGGGGGTCGGCCGCCGAGTAGCCCGTGGCGTAGACGAGGTAGTCGGCCTCGACGGCGGTGTGCTTGCCGCCGGCCAGGTCCTCCACCGTCACGGTCACCCCGCCGGGCCCCTCGCGCACATCGGCCACGCGCGAGGTGTTGTGCATGCGCAGCCGCTCGGTGCCCTTGACCTTGTCCTGGTAGGCGGCCTGGTAGAGGGTGTCGATCAGGTCCGGGTCGACCACCGAGTAGTTCGTGTTGCGGTGGTAGCCCATGATCTCGGCCTTGGTCTCGGTGGAGGCGCCGTAGAAGTCGTCGACGGCCTCGGGGTCGAAGATGCGGTTGGCGAAGGGGCTGTCGTCGGAAGGGCTGTAGCCGTAGCGGGTGAACACGGTGTGCACCTGGGCCTCGGGGAAGCGCCGGTAGAGGTGCTCGACGCATTCGGCGGCGCTCTGCCCGGCGCCCACCACCACGAACGAGCGGGGCGCGGGAGCGGCGTCCAGGCCCTCCAGCCTCTGCAGCAGGTACTCGTTGTGCCAGACGCGTCCGCTGAGCCGGGCGCCGGCGGGCAGGCGCGGGGTCAGGCCGGGCGCGAAGACGACGTTGCGGCCGCGGCTGCGGTGGTAGGCCCCGTCGGCGGTGCGCGCGACGACGTCCAGCTGCGCGATGCGCCCGCCCTCGTCGCGGACCGGTTCGACGCCCACAGCCTCGGCGCCGTAGCGCACCTGGTCGCCGACCCGGTCGGCACACCAGGCCAGGTAGTCGTGGAACTCCGTCCGCAGCGGGAACAGCGTCTTGTGGTTGATGAAGTCGTGCAGCCTGCCCGCGGCGTGCAGGTAGGACAGGAAGCCGAAGTCGCTGGCGGGGTTGCGGGTGGTCACCAGGTCCTTGAGGAAGGAGACCTGCATCGTGGCGTCGTCCAGCAGCATGCCGCGGTGCCACCCGAACTCGGCCTGGCGCTCAAGGAAGACCCCGCTGAGCGGGGGTGCGGCGGGGTCGGCGGCGGCGCGCTCGCGCTGCTCGCGCAGGCCGATCGCCAGGGCGACGTTGGAGGGCCCGAAGCCGATCCCCACCAGGTCGTGGGAGGGCGGGGGCTGCGGCGTGTTGGTCACGGGTGTCCTTTCGGTTCTCACTGACCGGGTCGGTGCTCGCTGACGGGGCGTGGCGGTGCTGTGCCGAGCGGCGCTCACACCCGCGAGTCGAGCGCGGGCGCCGGGGTGAGAGCGGCCGCGGCCTCGCCGGCGGTCAGCGCCATTCCGCAGCGCTGGGACACGTAGCGCAGGGCGAAGCGGTGGTCCTCGGCGCTGAAGTCGGCGGTGGCGTCGGCGACCAGGAAGGGCTGGATGTCGCGCATGAAGGCGTCGGCGGCGGTGAGCAGGCAGCCGATGTGCGCGTAGACGCCGGTGACCAGCAGCTGGTCGCGGCCCAGGCCGTGCAGCCGCTCAGCCAAACCGGTACCGACGAAGGCGCTGTAGCGGTGCTTGGTGATCACCTCGTCGCCCTCCTCGGGCCGCAGACGGGCGGCGATGCCGGAGTGGTCGGGGTCGGCGCGCATGCCCCGGCCCCAGAAGTCGAGTTCGAGGCCGCGGCGCTCGGGCGGCACGTCGCCGGGCTTGGCGGTGTAGACGACGGGGATGCCGGCGGCGCGGGCGCGCCGGCGCAGGTCGGCGATGTTGGCCGTGGCGCCTTCGAGCGGCTGGGCACCCGCGGCGTAGGGCCGCAGGAAATAGTGCTGCATGTCGTGGATGAGCAGTGCCGCCCGCGCGGGGTCCAGGCGCCAGTCCGCGCGGTTGCCGGGCAGCTCGGCCGCGGCGGGCAGCTCGTAGGGCTCGATGTGCGGCAGCGGCATCGGAGGTCCATTCGACGGTCGTGGGGCGGGACGGGGCGCGGTCGCGCGCTCCGGGGCTGTTCACTGCTGGGCGGTGGCCCGCGCGGGGGGCGGGGCGCCGGGCTCGGCCGGTGCGTGGGCGGCCCGCACCGCCTCGCGCAGCTCGCGGCGGCTGACCTTGCCGACACCGGTGGCGGGGAACGCGTCGACGAACTCCAGCCGGTCGGGGATCTTGTAGGCGGCCAGGCCGCGTTCGCGCAGGAACGCCAGCAGCTCGGAGCGGGCGGGCTCGGCGCCGCGCGGGACCACATAGGCGCAGGTGCGCTCGCCGAGGAACCGGTCCGGCACGGCGACCACGGCGGCGTCGTGCACGCCGGGGTGGGCCAGCAGGTGGTCCTCGACCTCGTCGGGCGCGATCTTCTCGCCGCCGCGGTTGATCTGGTCCTTGGCGCGGCCCTCCACGACGATGTGGCCGGTGGGCGTGGCACGCACCAGGTCGCCGGTGCGGTAGAAGCCGTCGGCGGTGAAGGCCCGGGCGTTGTGCTCGGGGGCGCGGTAGTAGCCGCGGATGGTATAGGGGCCGCGTGCCTGCAGCTCGCCGAGGCCGCCGGCGGCGACCTCGGTGCCGTCGCTGTCGACGACGCGGATCTCGTCGTCGGGCGAGATGGGCCGGCCCTGCGTGGCGACGACGACCTCCTCGGGGTCGTCGTGGCGCGTGTAGTTGACGAGCCCTTCGGCCATGCCGAAAACCTGCTGCAGCGTGCAGCCCAGCGTCGGGCGTACGCGGCGCGCGGCCTCGGGGTTGAACTTGGCTCCGCCGACCTGCAGTACGCGCAGGCTGGTCAGGTCCCGGTGGGCCTGGGAGCCGCCGTCGACGGCGTCCAGCCACAGCATCGCAACGGGCGGCACGACGGCGGTGTGGGTGACGCCCTCGGCCTCGATCGCGGCCAGGCAGGTGGCGGGGCTGGGGTCGGGGGCCAGGACGACGGTGCCGCCGGCGCTGAACACGCCGAGGAAGCCGGGCGAGCTCATCGGGAAGTTGTGCACCACGGGCAGCGCGGCGAGGTAGACGGTACCGGGGTCCAGCTCGCAGATCTCAGCGCTGGCGCGCACCGAGTAGAGGTAGTCGTCGTGGGTCCGCGGGATGAGCTTGGGCAGTCCGGTGGTGCCGCCGGACAGCTGGAGGAACGCGACCTCGGCGGGGTCGGGCCCGGCGGTGGTGCCGGGGCCGGCGCCGCCGCCCGCGCGGACCTCCTCCAGCGGCCTCATATGCGCCCGGCCGCCCGTGTCGCCCGCCACCAGGATGTGTTCGGGGCCGCCGGTCTCGGTGCGCACCCGCTCGGCCAGCTCGCGGTAGTCGAACCCGGCGTCGGTGTCGGCGACGACCAGCGCGGCGGCCTCGGTGAACGAGCACAGGTAGGAGATCTCGGCTCGGCGGTGGGCCGGCAGCGCGTAGACGGGCAGGGCGCCGAGCCGGAACAGGGCGAACGCGACTTCGAAGACCTCGGGGCGGTTGGGCAGCTGGACGACGACGCGGTCTCCGGCGCCGATGCCCAGGCGCGCCAGGCCGGCCGCCATGCGGTCGGCCCGGGTGTCGAGCTCGGCGTAGCTCCAGCGCTTCCCGGCGCCGACGACGGCGGTGCGGTCGGCGAAGCGGTCCGCGCGGTCGCGCAGGAACGCGCCGAGGGTCTCGCCCCTCCAGTATCCCCGGCGTCGGTAGCGTTCGGCGAATTCCGCGGGCCAGGGGGTGCATCCGGCGAGCATGGCTGTGGGCGGTCCCTTCCGGTTCCGGTCGGTGGTCGTCGGGCGGGCGGCGGGCGTCAGCGCTTGGGCGCGTCGATGGGCTGGTTGACCCCCAGGGCGAGCAGCAGGGTGCGCAGCTTCACGGAGGTCTCGGCGAGCTCGGCGTCGGGCGCGGAGTCGGGGACGATGCCCCCGCCCGCGAACAGGTCGAGGGTGTCGCCGGCGACGTCGGCGCACCGGATGGAGACGATCCACTCGCCGTCGCCGCGAGCGTCGGTGTAGCCCACGGCGCCGGTGTAGAAGCCGCGGTCGAACGGTTCGATCTCGCCGATAACCGCGCGGGCGGCGGCGGTGGGGCTGCCGCAGACGGCCGGGGTGGGGTGCAGCGCGGCGGCGAGCAGCGCCGAGGGGGTGTCGGGGTCGCGCAGCTCGCCGGTGATGCGGGTGGACAGGTGCCACAGGGTGGCGGTCTTGGCGAGCTCGGGCGCGGGGACGTCGAGGGTACGGCAGTAGGGGCGCAGCCCTTCGGCGACGGCGTCGGCGACGACGGCGTGCTCGTGGCGGTCCTTGGCCGAGCCGAGCAGCTCCACCGCGCTGCGCTGGTCCTTGCTGGGGTCGGCGCTGCGCGGCGCGGAGCCGGCCAGCGGGTTCGACACCACCCGACCGCCGCGCTTGGACACCAGCAGCTCGGGGCTGGTGCCGACGAGGGTGCGGGTTGCGCCGGCGGGTGCGGGCAGGTCGGCCGCGAAGGTGTGGCCGGCGGGGTCGCGCCAGGCGAGGTTGCTCAACAGCTGGCCGACGTCGACGGGGCCGGGGCCGCTCAGCCGCAGCGATCGGGCGAGCACGACCTTGGCGGGGCCGTCGCCGCCGCCGAAGGCCAGGCGTTTGAGGATGCGCTCGACACCTTCGGCGTGCTCGGCCGGGTCGGGCACGGGGCGCATGTCCCAGGGGCCGGGCAGCGGGCGCTGCCTGCGGTCGCCCTGCCCGCTTTCGGCCAGCGGGGGCGAGGTCCGCACCGAGGCTGGAACCACGAGGCGGCCGGGAGCTCCGGCGTCGAAGGGGATCGCGCCGACCGCGATCGGCCCGGCCGGGGAGTCGGCCGTCCCCCGGGCCAGCAGGTCGCCCACGTCCTCCAGCCGTTCGGCGACGGCGGCGGCGCCCTCGCCCAGAACGACACCGCTGGGGGTGGCGAGGAACGCGGCTTCGGGTCGGTAGGCGTCGAGGAGGTCTCCGGCCGCTTTCGCGGGGGGTTCGGTGCGCTGGTGGAACACCGGGGGCTCTCATTTCTGGCCGGCGCCGGGCTGTCGGCGGGCGGTCCACTGATCAGGTCGGAAGTGCGTAAACGGGCGGGGCGGCGGCGCGGAGGGCGCCGCGAGGGCTCAGGCGCGCAGAGTCGCACCGCCGTCGACGTAGAGGTCGTGCATGGTGATGTGGCGTGCGGCCGAGGAGGCGAGGAAGCAGACGGCTTCGGCGACGTCGGCGGGGTCGGCGATGCGTCCGAGGGGGATGCCCACCCTGAACTCCTCCGGCGCGCCGGCGATCACCCGGCGGGCGCCGTCGCCGCCGTCCCACATGCCGCGCTGCATGGGGGTGTCGGTCGACCCGGGCGAGACCACGTTGCAGCGGATGCCGCGGGGGGCGAGTTCGAGGCCGAGGGACTTGGTGAACATGGTCGCCGCGGCCTTCGAGGCGCCGTAGGCGGCCATGCCGGAGCGGGGCACTCCGGCGGCGTTGGAGCCCACGGTGGTGATGGTGCCCGAGCCCCGCGGCGCCATCCGCCGGGCGGCGGCGCGGGAGACGTTGAAGACCCCGGTGGCGTTGACGGCCAGGACGCGCTCCCACTCGGCGTCGGGGGTGTCGGCGACCTCGCCGGTGGCCAGCACCCCGGCCACGTTGACGGCGTGGCCGATGGGGCCGAGGTCGTGTTCGACGGCGTCGGCCATCTGTTCCACGGATGCGGAGTCGCGCACGTCGGCGGTGTAGAACCCGGCCTTGTGCCCGTCTGCATGCAGGTCGCCGACCAGCGAGGCCAGCGCGTCGGCGTCGAGGTCGGCGGCGGCGACGACCGCTCCCTCGGCGGCCAGCCGGGCCGCCACCGCCCGCCCGATCCCCCGGGCGGCTCCGGTCACCAGGGCGACGGTGCCCGCGATCCCGTTGTGGGACACGTCCCTCCTCCACGACAAGAAAAGGGTAAGCACACCTCACTAAGGCAATGCTTACCTAAGCGACTGCCCGCAAGTCTTGATCGGCGGAGCGCATCGTGTCAACCCTGTGAATTCCGACAAATGGAGCAAATGGAGTACATGTCACCCTGTGGCGGTGTCCGCAACATCTCACCCGACGTCCCGTCCGGCCCTGACCAGTGCTCGCTGCGCGATCCGGCAGCCGGGTAAGACCACTGTGGCGCCACCGACAGCAGTTTCGGCCGACACCCGGCGCCGAAGCCGGGTCCGAAACGGCCGCATCGAGCCCGCCCTTGCTCAGCGCACTCCGGCCGAGCTCAGCGGGAGGTCACGGGGCGTCGCCGGGCGGGGCTTTGGAGAGGTCGGCGCTGCGCAGGCCCGGCAGCAGCAGGGCGATCGCCGCGACGGCGACAGCGCAGGCCGAGCCTCCGGCGATGACCGCCGCCGACGGGCCGACGGCCTGGGCGAGCGCCCCGGCCAGAGCCCCGCCGGCGGCCGGACCGGCCGTCGCCAGGACCAGCCAGAATGAGCTCACGCGGCCCAGCAGCACGCTGGGCGTGTATCGCTGCATCAGCGCGCGCTGCAGGATCTCGGCGATGATCATGCCCATGCCGGCGAGTCCGAGCAGCACCAGCGCCGCCGCCAGGTCGCGGCTCGCCCCGAACCCCGCCATCGCCGCGCCCCACACGGCCCCCGCCGCGACCAGCGCGAGCCCCGGGCGCCGGATGCGCCCCGCCCAGCCGCTGAACAGCGCACCCAGGAAGGCGCCCACCGCCGGCGCCGAGTACAGCAGCCCCACGGTGCGCGCGTCGCCCAGCAGGACCCGCTCCCCCATCGCCGGAAAGACCGCGTAGGGCAGGGCAAGCAGCCCGCCGCACAGCTCCACCAGTAGCAGCCCCGCGATGACGCGGTGGCGGCGCGCGAAGCGCCACGCCTCCCGCAGTGCGCTCAGCGGGCGGCCCGCGTCCTCGCCGGCTGCGACCGGCAGGCGCGGCAGCGCCAGCATCAGCACCACCTGAACGGCCGTCGCGGCGCAGGTCGCGGCGTAGCAGGCGGCGACACCGGGACCGGCGACGATCAGGCCGGCCGCCGACGGCCCGAGCATGGTGGACACCTGCGTCGTGATGGCCGTCAGCGCGCCCGCCGCGGCCAACTGGTCGGGGCGCACGAGTGCGGGCGTCACCGCCACCAGCGCCGTCTCGCCCACACCGTCCACGGCGCCCAGAACCGCGGCGCAGGCGTAGACGGCCAGCACGCTGGGCCGGTCGGCCAGAGCGTTGAGCGCCAGCGCGGCGAAGACCCCCGCGGCGGCACCGCGGGCGGCCAGCAGCAGGACTCGCCGTTCCAGCCGGTCCGACAGCACGCCCCCCACCAGAGTCCCGGCGACCAGGGTCGTGCCCGCTACCGCGTTGACCGTGCCCACGGCCAGCGACGACCCCGTCAGCCGGTAGACCTGGACCGAGAGCGCGACCAGGGTCAAGCTCACCCCCATGAGGGCGACCACGCGCGAGGTGAACAGCACCCGGAAGGCGCGGCTGGAGCGCAGCGGGCCGAGGTCCAGCATGAGTCCGGGCACGTCGGCACTCCTTCGGTCCGGGCGGTCGGACGTCTCGGTGGGCGGTGCGTCTCGCGGGCGGCCTTCTGCCGCCCCCCGACCGCCGGCGCCGGAGGGGCGTGCAAGGCCGCGCGCCGGGCTCGTTCGCGGCCACGCTAGCGCCCGCGGCGCGCAGGCGCCGCGGCGCCCGCTGCTGTACGCGAGGCCACGTCGGGCGGGTGCGGCGCGCCCCCTGCGCGCACGCCGGACTCAGCGGGCGTCGGCGGCCGCGCGGCTCACTCCGGCGGGGTGCGGATGTCCATCGCCTGCTTCAAGCCGCTGTAGTGGAAGATGCGGTCGATCTTGCCGTGCGGGACGACGACGGTGAGGGTGCCGCCGCCGCGGACGAGTCGGCGGTGCAGGCGGGCCAGAGCGCCCAAACCCACCGAGTCGATGAAGGACAGCTCGGTGAGGTCGACGAGCATGCGGGGTCCGTAGACGATCTCGGCCGTGGCGGCGGTCTGCTCGAAGCGGTCCACGCTGGCGAGGTCGAGCTCCCCTTTCAGACGCATGACGGTGTGCCCGTCGCGGTCGCTGATACCCAAGTCCAAATGGCACATGAGGGCCTGTCCCGTTCCCGCGCCGCGCTGGTGCCCGCGGGCGCGTCCCGCCCGCCGAGCGCTGCCTGTCCTCGATCCCGCACCATTCTCCAGGCGTGCGGGTCCGGGAGGAACCGGATCGCCGGGACGAACGGCCGCCGCCGCGCGAACGCCCTGGCAGCCGCAGCCCTGCGGTCCGCGAGAAGCCGGCGGACCGCGGCGGTCGCGCTCACTGGCGGTCGCGGTCGCTTCCGCGGCCCCCGTCACGGTACAGCGGCAGGCGCAGCGTGAACACCGCACCGCCGAGCACGTCGCTCGCGCCCGCCTTCAGCGTCCCGCCCAGGGCCTGTGCGGTCTCCCGCGAGATGGCCAGGCCGAGCCCGGTGCCGCCGGGGTCGCGGCGGCGCGACTCCTCCAGTCGGGCGAACCGGTCGAAAATCCGCTCGCGGTCGTGCTCTGGTATTCCGTGGCCGTCGTCGTGCACGTGCAGCACCGCCCAGCCCTCCGGCTGGTCGCCGTGTCCGCCGCCACCCTCCGCCTCGTCCTCACGGGCGACGTCGACCAGCACGCGGCCCGCGGCGTGGCGCTCGGCGTTGGCCAGCAGGTTGACGAGCAGCCGGGCGAGTTGCAGGCGGTTGGCGAAGACGTAGGCCCCGCGCTCCACTCTGCTGTCGATGCGCAGCGATCCGCCCCGGCGCTCGACTTCCGCGGCCGCGAGTTCACCCAGGTCCACGAACTCGCCGGCGGCGGCCGCGTCGGCGTCCAGCCGGGCCAGCTCCAGCAGGTCGGCGACGATGCGCTCCAGGCGCAGCGTGTCCTCGAGGGCGGCGCGCAGCACTTCGGCCTGGTCGCCCCCCTCGGGATCGTCCAGTTCCAGCTCCAACCTGACGCGCAGCCCCGCGATCGGGTTGCGCAGCTCGTGCGAAGCGTCGGAGGCGAACCCGCGCTGGCGGTCCAGCGCGATATCCAGGCGGCGCAGCGTCTCGTTCGCCGTACGGGCGAGGGCGGCGATCTCGTCGCCGGTGCCGGGGACCTGCAGCCGCTTGTCCGGGTGGGAGGCGGTGATCCGCTCCAGCCCGCTGCGCACTTCCTCGACGGGCCGCAGGGTGCGGCCCACCTGCCACCACGAGATCCCCCCTACCGAAGCGAGCACGGCGAGCCCCAGTCCGATCAGGGCGAACTCCAGCAGCGGTCCCGCCAGCAGGTCCGAGCGCGGCACAGCGGCGTAGACGAGCACGTCGCCGTAGGCGGAGTCGGCGGACTCGTAGCCGACGACGGTCAGGCACCCGACCGGGTCGGCGTCGCACACGACGTCGCCGACGGGCCCGTTGGCGCGCCTGGGGACCGATCCGGTGAGCGCCTCGGTGGTCGGCGCCGCGCGACTAGAGGCGAGGACCTCCCCATCGGGGGAGACGACCTGGATCCGGATGACTCCCGCGCGCGCTCTGATCTCCCCCTCCAAGCGCCGGTTCTGGATGTCCACGGCGACCTCGCGGGCGGCCTCACCGGCTTCGAGTGTCTGCTCGCGTTCGATGACGGCGCGGATGAGAAGGCTGGTCGCGGCGATGGCGAAGGCGAGGATGACGGCTGCGGCCACGACGGAGCCGGCGGTCGTGCGTGCGCGGATCGACCGCGGCCGCTTGCGCGGGAAGATCGCCATGGGCCTTCGAGCCCTCCGTCGTCTCGCCTGCGGTCGTGCCCGGGTCCTTCCCCCCCGCGTCCGGGCTGAACGCGCAGGCGGTGCAAAGGACGGCAAAGCCGGAGGCGGCCGCCTCGTCCGTTCGGGGCCGCGGCCTCTGGCAGGGTGAGTGCATGGACGACATGCGCGACGCCCTGCTCGCCAAGTACGACGCGGCGTGCACCACCACATGCCACTACTGTCCCTGTCCGCTGCCGCCCGAGACGGTGCGCTGCCGGCTCTGCGGCCGCCTCCAGGAACGGGGCGGCGCGTCGTCCGCCCCTGCGCCCGCGCAGGGCCGGGGGAAGGCGCAGGAGCAGGCGCCGGCCCGCGCCTAGAGATCGCTGATTCTCCGCCGGAGCCCGGCCACCGGGGGTGGACCCCACACAGACCGGTCCGGTGCCCCGACCCCGCCGATCTTGTAGCCATCGTGAGGGGAAATCGCTTTCCATCACGATGGCTACAAGATCGGCGGGGTTGTGCCGGTGCGGCCGCAGTACGCGCCCGGTGGCGGGCCCCTCCGCCGATCCGCGCCATCGCCCGGGCGACACAGGCGCCCGATCGCCCGAAAAACCGGCGGGGACACGTTGTGTCGCGGTTCAATTGCCGTATGCAACGAACCGATCGCGGGGCTGGACGGCCCCGGTCAGGAGGAAACATGCGGAACCGACGCACAGCGGTGCTCCTCGCACTGATCACCGGGCTGGCGGCACTGGCGCCGAGCGCCTACGCCGAGGAGGGCGCTGCCGAATCCGCCGGCTCGCCGAACAGCGCGGCGCACATGCCCGGCGCCGCGATGCGGCTGTCGGCGGTCCGGCCCCAGGAGAACACGACCGATACCACTACGCTGCACTGCCGCCCCGCCGGCGGCTCGCACCCGGATCCCGCGGCGGCCTGCGCTGCGCTGGACCGCGCCGGGGGCGATTTCGACGCGCTCGGCGAGACATCGCCGCAGACCACGATGTGCACCATGCAGTACGCGCCGGTGCGGGTCCGGGCCAGCGGCGTGTGGCAGGGGCGGACCGTGGACTACACCGAGACCTTCAGCAACGCCTGCGTCGCTGCCGCCGAGACCGCCGGGGTGTTCGACTTCGAGCCGCGCTGAACCGTGGGTCCCGGACCGGGGCCGGGACCGTCCGACGGCTGCCGCCCGCCGCGCGCCGAGGGCCTGTTCGCGCCTTCACCGCGGCGGCCGGCGGCGCGCTCGGCTACTCGTAGGGGTCGGGCGGGTTCTCGACGCCGTCCATGGTCTCCACCGTGAACCTGTGGTTGCGGACGCTGCGCAGGTCCCCCTCCGGCGGCTGCCAGGTCCCCTCGACCCGCCACCAGCTGTCCTCCTCGGGTTCGGGGCGGTTGGTGATCAGCACCCGGTTGACGATCGCGTCCGCCGCGCAGCAGGCCATCTGCAGCCGCGCCAGGTACCAGCCCTCACCTTCGGGGTTGGCAACGGCGAACCCGGTCAGGCGGACGGTGCGCCCCTCCAGGGTCCGCTTCTCGTCGGTCCAGGCCCGGCCGATGAACTCCTGGATCTTCATCTCGACGGGGCCGTTTTCGGCGGAGCCGCCGAGATCGCCGAGGTCGCCGCCCCCATCGGACCCGCTGCTACTCGGCGGCGGCGCCGACGCGGCGTTCTCGGCGGTGTAGGAGCCCAGGGCCGGCGGCGCGACGACGAAGACCGCGATCACCGGCAGGAGCAGCAGCCACGCGACCCGCGGGGTCCCGTGACCGTGGTCGTCGGAGTCGGCGCGGCTGCCGGACGCGGGTGCCGTTTCGGGGCCCGGCAGGCCCCTCAGCGCCGCGCGCGCCTCGCCGGCGATCACCGATACGCCCAGCACGCCCAGGGCCGCACCCGCCGCAATCAAGAACGGGCGGAACCCCGGTTGCACGTAGTTCAGGTAGAGGTCGCTGAAGGCCGAGCTGCTCAGCGCGCCGGCGCCGAGCAGCAGCAGGACGATGCCCTGGGCGGTCCTGTTCACAGCAGCAGCCCTCCGATCACGAAGGTGAAGACGAGCGCGGCCGCCAGGGTCAGTGGCACGAAGCGGCGCACGAAGGACCATCCGAACGTGCCGCCCTGCAGCGCGATGAGCTTGAGGTCGACCATCGGCCCCACGACGAGGAAGGCGAGCTTGGCGGTCGGCGAGAACTCGGTGAGGCTGACGGCCACGAAGGCGTCGGCCTCGGAGCAGACCGACAGCACGACGGCGAACAGGGCCAGCGCCAGCACCGAGAGGACGGGCCTGTCAGCGACCGCCGCCACCCACTCGCGGGGCACGACCACGTTCACGGTCGCCGCGGCCAGACCGCCCAGCACCAGGAACCCGCCGGCGTGCATCAGGTCGTGCAGCATCGACTCGCGGAACACCTGCAGCCGCGGGGCGTCGGGGTCGTGGTCGGCGCGCGGCGGGCGCAGCCAGTCGGTGCGGCCCAACCGGGCCCACACCCACCCCACGGTCACGGCGGCGCCGAAGGAGGCCGCCAGCCGCGCCAGCACCATCTCGGGCTGTCCGGCGAAGGCGACGGCCGTGGCCACCAGCACCACCGGGTTGATCGCGGGCGCGGCCAGCAGGAACGTCAGCGCCGCCGCCGGCGCCACGCCCCTCTTCATCAGCCCGCCGGCCACCGGGACCGACGCGCACTCGCACCCGGGCAGCACCATCCCTGCGGCGCCGGCGGCGGGCACCGCGGCGAAGGGGTTGGCCGGCATGACGCGGCGGTAGAACGATGCGGGCACGAAGGCGGTCAGCGCCGCCGACAGCGCGACGCCGAACACCAGGAACGGCAGCGCCTGCAGGCTGATCGCGGTGAACACGGTCGCCCAGGCCAGGAACACCTCACTGGTTAGCCGGTCCGACAGCCAGGCGTTGCCCGCCGCCAGGACCACGGTGAACAGCGCGAAGACCCAGACCGTTGCAAGGCGCCGCGGACCGCGCGGCCTGCCCCAGTCGCTCGGCGGCAGGCCGCCGTCGGGCTCGTCCCAGCCGGTGGCCAGGGAGTCGCCCAGAGAGGCGCGGACGGCTGGTGCGGAGGCACCCGGGCGTTCGGGCACGCTGGTACTCCGTGGAACTCGAAAGCGGGGCGCGTCGCCCAGGGCGACGTCGGCGACGGACCGTCGCCGGTTCCACGCATCGTACCGGAAACGGTTTTCATCTCGCGCGCCGTGCGCAGGGGGCCGCCGCGTGTGCCGCCTATGCGGCCTCTAGACCCGACCCTGCGCGGCGGAACCGCTGTTGGGGCGCTCCCCGCGGTACGGCTTGCGGGGACGGTTGTCGCGGCGGGCGTGCTCGCCGTTGCGGCGGCGGGCGGAGTCGTCGCGAGGGCCGTCGCGGCGCTCGCCCCGCTCTCCGCGGGGGCGGGGGTTGTTGCCACCGCGCCGGCGGGGGCCTCCTCCGCCGCGGCCGCGGCGGGGACGCTCGGGCTCGGGCGGCTCGATCCAGGGCTCCCACGAGGGCTCGCGGGCGCCGGTGACCTCGCCGAGCAGGACGTCTCCCGGATTGACCAGGTGCTGCTCGGCCCGCACTCCGGCGTCGCCGAGCAGGCGGCGCGCCAGGCGCCGCTGGTTCGGCGCGACGAGCGAGACCACGCGGCCCGACTCTCCAGCGCGGGCGGTGCGGCCGCCGCGGTGCAGGTAGTCCTTGTGCCCGGTGGGCAGGTCGACGTTGACGACCAGGTCGATGCCGTCGACGTGGATGCCGCGCGCGGCGACGTCGGTGGCCACCAGCGTCTGCACGCGGCCTTCGCGGAACTTGGCCAGCGTCTTGGTGCGCACGCTCTGGGTCTTGCCGCCGTGCAGCGACGCCGCGGGCACCCCGGCGGCTACGAGCTGCTCGCTGATCGAGTCGGCGCGATGCTTGCTGCGCACGAACAGGAGCGTTCGCCCGTCGCGTGCCGCGATCTCGGTGATGATGCGGTTCTTGTCGCGCGGCAGCACCTTGAGCAGGTGGTGCTCCATTGTGGCGACGTGGGAGACCGGCGGGTCCACCGAGTGGGTGGAGGGCTCCTTCATATAGCGGCGGACGAGCTTGTCGACGTCGCCGTCGAGCGTGGCGGAGAACAGCAGCGTCTGCCCGCCGGAGGCGACCTGGTCGAGCAGCGTGGTGACCTGCGGCATGAAGCCCATGTCGCACATCTGGTCGGCCTCGTCGAGCACACACAGCTCGACGTCGCCCAGGTCGCAGGCGCCCTGCTCGATCAGGTCGGTCAGTCGGCCGGGTGTGGCGACCAGCACCTCGATGCCGCGGCGCAGCTCGTTGATCTGGCGGGTGTAGGAGCTGCCGCCGACGACGTCGCCGATGCGCACACCGAGCAGCCGCCCGTAGTCGGTCAGCGCGTCGCGCACCTGGTGCGCGAGCTCGCGGGTGGGCACGAGGACCAGGGCGCGGGGGCGGCGGGAGGCGGCGCGGCGCTCAGCGGCGCGCACCAGCAGCGGGAGCCCGTAGGCGAGCGTCTTGCCCGATCCCGTGCGACCGCAGCCGAGCACGTCGCGGCCTGCCAGCGCATCCGGGATGGCGGCGGCCTGGATCGGGAACGGCGTCGTGACGCCTTCCTGCGCGAGCCTGTCCACGATCGAGTCGGGCAGTCCGAGTTCGTCGAAGCCAGGGCATGCGGCATTGTCCGTCAAGTGACGTAAACCTTCCTCATAGATCGGCGGCGTTTCGAGGAAGGCTCCGCGGCCACTGCGGAGAGATCGCCCAAACGCGCCGGATAACGCGACCGGGGGTCATAGAGGGCCCCGGTGCCAGGCGGCCCGGCGCGCCGGATGCGCGCAGCACGGATCGACCGCCTCGTGCAGCGTACTAGAGACCGGTCGCGGTCCGTGCACGATACGGTCGCGGGCCGCGGTGATCCGCCCCTCAGTCGGGCGCGCCGCGCCCCGGAAGCGGGCGCGGGCGCGGCGCGGAAAGTCAGCCGCGGGCGGCTTGGGCCGCCATCGCCGTGAGGCGGCCGGCCTGCGCGCGCCGTTCCGCGACCGCCTGCTCCTCCAGCGTGCGTCCGGGCGCGCCGCGCAGCAGCTCCTTGGTAGCGGTCGCCGCCTCGCGCGGCACGGCCAGCAGGGCGGCGGCGAGGTCGTCGACGGCGGCGTCCAGCTGGGCCCCCTCGACGACGAGCTCGGCCAGGCGCAGCTCTCGCGCCTCGGCGGCGGAGACGGTGCGGGCGGTCAGGCACAGCTCCATGGCGCGGTTGGCGCCGACCAGGTCGACCAGGGGCTTGGTGCCGGTGAGGTCGGGCACCAGGCCCAGCGCCGGCTCCTTCATGCACAGCTGCGCGTCGTCGGCGAGGACCCGCAGGTCACAGGAGAGGGCGAGCTGGAACCCGGCCCCGATGGCATGGCCGCGGACGGCGGCCACCGTGACGATGTCGGGCCGGCGCAACCAGCGGAAGCCCTCCTGGTAGCCCGCGATGACCGTGTCGAGCTCGGCATCGTCGGCGCTCCCGTCGGCGATGCGGTCCACAAGGGAGGTCTCGCCCTCGACCCCGCCGGGGCGGAACATGTTCAGGTCGATGCCGGAGGAGAAGGAGGGGCCTTCACCCTTAATAACAACAATACGGACAGAGTCGGACAGCGTCTGGCCGACATGGGCCAGCGCCTCCCAGGTACGCCCTGTCATCGCGTTGCGACGCTCGGGGCGCGCCAGCGAGACCGTGGCGACCTCGCCGGTCACCGACAGTCGCAGCCCCGCCGCCTCCAGGTCGCCCTCGGCGACCCCGCCCGGCCCTGCCATGCGCACCTCCGCACCGTCCCTCGCCCGTGCCGCGCGGCGGCTTCGGGCGCCTCCTTCTACCGTCGGCCCACCCTAGAGCGCCGGGGTTCGGCCGGCGGTACGGGGGCGGCCCTTTGGCGGGCCGCGTCCTCCGCGGGCGCCCGGCCGATGCCGGGGGCATTCCCGTGCGCTCCCCCGGGACCGGGGCAGGCCCGCTTCATGGTGGCGGGAGCGCGTCGTGCGGTGCCGGGGCGCCGCGCGGAGGTTGGGCGGGCCGCGCCGGAGGGTTCCGGCAGGCCAGAGGAGCGGGGTTCCATCCGCCGAAGGGGCGCGGGGACGGAACCGGCGCCGGGTCAGCCCCGGCGGGTGGCGCCTCCGCGACCGCGGAGGGTGACTCCGGCCTCGGTCAGCAGCCGGTGGACGAACCCGTAGGAACGGCCGGTGGCGGCCGCCAGCGAGCGGATGCTCTCGCCTTCGTCGTAGCGTCTCTTCAGTTCACTCGCCAGTTCCGAGCGTTCCGCGCCCGTCACGCGGGTGCCCTTCTTCAGGGTCTCGGCCACAGCGTCCTCCCGTGCTCATGGGTGATCAACGCGACAATGAATGCCCATGATCAGCCATGCGGAAGCACGTGGCTACCCGTAGCCGCCGCGACGGAACGGCCCGGAGGCAGCGGGCGGGTTTCGGCCAGAACCAAAACGAGGCCACATCTCCGGCCGCGACAACCCGGGGCCGGAGTTCGCGTCCTCCGCTGCGCGCGGGGGCCGGTGCGCCGCCTCGGAGACCGTCGGGCACCCGGCGGCCACGCGCCTGAAGTCGGGATATCACCGTTGATCTTGTAGTTATCGCAAATGGAAATCGTTTTCCTTCACGATAGCTACAAGATCAACGGGGGTTGAGCCCCGAGGGGCCGGTGATCGCCCGTCTACCCAGCAGTCCGTCAGGCCAGGGTGATCAGGTCGGCGAACTCCGCGTTCCACATGTCCTCGGCACCGTCGGGAAGCAGGATGACCCGCTCGGGGGCGAGGGCCTCGACCGCCCCCTCGTCGTGGGTGACCAGTACGATGGCACCCTTGTAGGTGCGCAGCGCGCCGAGGATCTCCTCGCGGCTGGCGGGGTCGAGGTTGTTGGTGGGCTCGTCCAGCAGCAGCACGTTGGCGCTGGAGACCACCAGGGTCGCCAGAGCGAGCCGGGTCTTCTCGCCGCCGGAGAGCACACCTGCGGGCTTGTCGACGTCGTCGCCGGTGAACAGGAACGAGCCCAGCGTCCGGCGCGCCTCGACCTCGGGCAGATCGGGGGCCGCCGCCACCATGTTCTCCAGCACCGAGCGGGAGGTGTCGAGGGTCTCGTGCTCCTGGGCGTAGTAGCCCAAGCGCAGGCCGTGCCCCGGCACCACTTCGCCGGTGTCGGCCTTCTCGACCTCGGCCAGCAGCCGCAGCAGCGTGGTCTTGCCAGCGCCGTTGAGGCCGAGCACGACCACCCGGCTGCCTCGGTCCACGGCCAGGTCCACGCCGGAGAAGATCTCCAGCGACCCGTAGGACTTGGACAGCCCTTCTGCGGCCAGCGGGGTGCGTCCGCAGGGGGCCGGGGCGGGGAAGCGCAGCTTGGCCACCCGGTCGGCCTTGCGTTCACCCTGGACGGAGCTGCGAATGCGTTCGGCGCGGTTCTCCATCTGGTGGGCGGCGCGCGCCTTGGTGGCCTTGGCCCGGAAGCGGTCGGCCTGCTTCTCCAGCGCGCCCGCCTGCTTCTCGGCGTTGGCGATCTCCCGCTTGCGGCGGCGCTCGTCGGCCTCGCGCTGGACCTGGTAAGCGCGCCAGCCCATGTTGTAGACGTCGATGACGCACCGGTTGGCGTCGAGGTAGAAGACCTTGTTCACCACGTCCTCGACCAGTTCGACGTCGTGGCTGATGACCACCAGTCCGCCCTGGTGGCCCTTGAGGAAGTCGCGCAGCCAGATGATGGAGTCGCCGTCGAGGTGGTTGGTGGGCTCGTCCAGCAGCAGCGTGTCGGCGCCGCTGAACAGGATCCGGGCCAGCTCGATTCGGCGCCGCTGGCCGCCGGAGAGCGTGCCCAGCGGCTGGCCGAGGACGCGATCGTCCAGCTTGAGGCTGCTGGCGATCGAGGCCGCCTCGGACTCCGCGGCGTAGCCGCCCATCACGTGCAGGTGTTCCTCGGCCCGGGCGTAGGCGCGTCCCGCGCGCTCGCGGTCCTTGGGGTCGTCGCTGCCCATCCGCTCCTCGGCCCGGCGCATCCGGCGCAGCGCGTCGTCGATGCCGCGGGCGGAGAGGATGCGGTCGCGCGCGAGCTCGTCGGGGTCGGTTGCGCGCGGATCCTGCGGCAGGTAGCCCACCGATCCGCTGGCGGTGACGCCGCCGGCGGAGGGGGCGTCCTCACCGGCGAGCACCTTGGTCAGCGTGGTCTTGCCCGCGCCGTTGCGCCCCACCAAGCCGCAGCGGTCGCCCGCGGCGACGCGCAACGAGGTGGGCTCCAGCAGCAGCCGGGAACCCACACGCAGTTCGAGGTCAGAGGCGATCAGCATGGCAGGACAAACCTTCTGGGGACAGGAGATGCGGGCGGTGGCGGTGCGGGCGGCGCGCGGCGCGGGCTGGGCCGCGCACGCATCACGGGAGCAAACACGGGATCGCACGCACGCGACCACACTAGTGCCCGGAGGGCAGCGCGCGCTTGAGCGGCGCCATTCCCGGGTTCGCCGCGCCGGGCCGCCCGCGCCCGCCCCCCTGCGGTCGCGGGCGGCCCGGTCTACGGCTGGGCCGATTCGCCCTCGCCCGGCTCGGGTCCGTGATCGGGGTCGGCGGCGGACCCGTCGGCGCCGGCGTCCGCCGTTCGGCCCGACACGGTCCCCTCGCGTTCGGCCGGGGCGCGCCGGCCGCCGCCGTGCTCTGCCGAGGCCTCTGAGGACGCGACCTCGCTGGGCCTGCCTCCGGCCCCGGCGTAGTGGCCGCTCCGCGCCGCCTCCACCAGCGGGCGGTTGCGCAGCAGGGCCGCCAGCACGGCCACCACCGGGGTGGCCAGGAACATTCCGGCGATCGCACCGAGGATCCCGCCGATGGTGATCACCAGCAGGACCACGGCCGAGGGCAGCTCCAGCGCCTTGCCGTAGACGCGCGGCGCGAAGACGTGGCTCTCAAGCTGCTGAACGACCACTACGACCGCGACGACCAGGATCGCGATGATCCAGCCCTCGGTCACCAGGGCCACCAGCGCCGCCAGCAGCCCGGTCAGGAAGGCACCGATGACCGGCAGGAACGCGCCGACGAAGGTCAGCACGATGAGCGGGATGGCCAGCGCCGGGTCGATCAGGAAGACGAGGAAGAGCCCGATGCCCACAGCGTCGATGAGCCCGACCAGCGCCACGCCGCGCACGTAGCGCCCCATCACCCCGTAGGCGATCTCCGAGGCCGCCTTGATGGAGGCGCGCGACTGGCGCGGGAACAGCGAGCGCACCCACTCCATCAGCAGGTCGCCGGAGTGCACGAAGTAGACGGTCAGCACGACGATGAGGATGACGCCCAGCAGGATCTCCAGGACGGTGGTGCCGGCCACCCAGGCCTGGCTGACCCACTGCGACCAGTCCTCCTGCATGCGGGATCGGAGTTCGCGCTCGGCCGCCTCGATCGTGGTGGCCGCGAGGTCGGGGTTGAGCCCGAACGTCTGCAGGTACCTCGGCAGGTCGTTGATGGCCTGGTCGACGCTGTCGACGAGGCCGGCGAAGCCGGAGATCGCGGGCTGCACGATCAGCGTGATCACGCCCGCCAGCAAGACCAGGGCGCCCACGCACGCGACGGCCGTGGAGGAGCCGCGGCCCATGCCCTTGCGCCGCATCCAGTTGGTCGGCGGCATGAGCAGCGCGGTGACGAACACCGCCAGAATCACCGGGATGGTGACGATCCTGATGTAGACCAGCCCGTAGACGATGAGGACCGCGACGACCCCGATGAGCAGCAGCCGCCAGGCGACGTTGCCCATCCGCACCAGCATGTTGTCCGGCTCCGGCGGATGGGGGTCGGCAGCGGGCTCGGGCGCCGCGGCGGCAGGCGGCTCGGAGGGCGCGGCGCGCGGCGCGCGCCTCCGCTTCAGCAGCGACCACTCCCACGGCCGTGTCAAACGCACGTCTTCCCCCTACTTCCGATTCCAGACCGCGCAGGTGGCGGCCCGCCTCGCGCCCGATCAGCCGAAGTTACCGCATCACGGGCCTCGGATCCCGGCCTCGCGGCGCCGCCTTTCCGGCACCGGCCGATCCCGGAGGTCACAGCTGCCACGGCTCCCGCGGGTGATCGCTGTCGACGATCTCGTTGCCGAACGGAGCCAGCGCCACGGGGATCATCTTGAGCGACGCCCACGCCATCGGAATGCCGACGACGGTCACGGCCAGCCCGACCGCTGCGGCGATGTGGCCCAGGGCCAGCCACCAGCCGGCGACGATCAGCCAGACGACGTTGAGCAGGGTGCTGCCCCCGCCGGCGCCCGGTTTGCGGGAGAGCTCCCGGCCGAAGGGCCACAGCGCGTAGTTGGCCATCCGGAACGACGCGACGCCGAACGGGAACGTGATGACGAGCAGGCAGCAGACGACGCCTGCCAGGACGTAGCCCAGGGCCAGCCACAGGCCGGCCACGAAGAGCCAGACGACGTTGAGGATCAGGCGGAGCAGTGCCACTGGTTTCGCATCCCTTTCAGATCGGCCGCGGCCGCCGGGCGGGCGGCCGCGGTTCGCGGGGCCGGGTGGCCTTCTACCCGCATACGACGGTGGTTGTGCGCGGCGTGTTCCGCCGTGCCGCCCCGAAGAGTCCCCTAGGGGACGGGGCGCGGCGCGTCCCCTGCCCGGCAGCGCCGTACGCAGGCTCTCGGCCACCGCGGCGGCGCTGCGGATTTGGGGAGAGGGCGCCAGGGCGCGTTAGGATCGGCGACGTGCGTATCACCAAGCTGGGACACAGCTGCGTGCGCCTGGAGCGCGCCGGCGCCGCTCTGGTCATCGACCCGGGCGGCTTCAGCGAAGCCGACGCAGCGGTCGGCGCCGACGCCGTCGCGATCACGCACGAGCACCCCGATCACTTCGATCTCGACCGGCTGCGGGCCGCCGCCGCGGCAAAGCCCGGTCTGGAGGTCTACACCCACGCGCGGATCGCCGAGCAGCTCGGCGAACTGCGCGACGCCGGCGCCCGCGTGCACACGGTGGCCCACGGCGAGACCGTGACCGCGGCCGGCTTCGACGTCCACGTCTACGGTGAGCGCCACGCGGTCATCCACCCCGACATCCCCGTGGTCGCCAACATCGGGTTCCGGGTGGCCGACCCCGAGCGCGCGCTGTTCCACCCCGGCGATGCGCTGACCGTCCCCGAGGATCCGGTCGACACGCTGCTGCTTCCCGTGCAGGCGCCCTGGTCGAAGGTGTCCGAGGTGATCGACTACCTGCGCGAGGTGCGCCCCGCCAAGGCACTGGCCGTGCACGACGGCCTGCTCAACGAGGACGGCGCCGGCGTCTACGCCAAGAACCTCGAGCGCTTGGTCCCGCAGGTCGACTTCCGGCGCGTGCAGCCGGGAACCGCCGACGCGGTCTGACCCGCGCCGGGGGAATTCCGCCCCGCCGCAGGCCCGTGTCGGCGGGCGGCAGCGGACGCGTACGCGCGGCCGCGACCGCAATGTGATCGGCTCATCACGCCCCGACCCTAGGCAGGCGCGCCTCCGATCAATACGATGATCAGTATCCGGATTGATCGGAGTCGGACATCCGGACGCTCGCGAATCGTCGCCGAAATCGGACATAAGACCAAACATTGGTCAGTCGAGATCGGATTCGGTAACGGTTGGGCGAGTAATTTTCCCACCCCCCGTGCGCGAGCGGGAGTGGGGATGGCATGATTACGTACCGGCTCGCAGGGAGGGCGTCATCGCCTCCCCGGCCGTTTCGTGTGAGCGCCCTGCCGGTTTCGGCGGTCTGGCGCCGTGGTCTGCACCACACCCGGGAACACCGAGGCAACGCATGGCGTTCACGCCGTGCGGGGTTGCTCACGCTGTATGACGTATGACTGCTTGTTTCTAACCCTGTCTTCCCAACAGCTTACTAGTGATTTCAGTAGAGGTGGTTCAACCATGTCTCAGGTACGCCGGCAGGCCACGCTGCGCCCCCGCCCGCACTGGGGGTGGCAGGATGCCGCCGCGTGCCGGGGCGAGGACCTTGTGCTCTTCTTCGGCCCCGACGGCGAGCGCCAGCCGGAGCGGGAGATCCGCGAGCGCAAGGCCAAGGAGATCTGTGCTCAGTGCCCTGTCCGTACCGAGTGCCTCGACTACGCGATCTCGCGACCCGAGAAGTACGGTACGTGGGGCGGCCTGAACGAAGACGAGCGCGCGTCCGAGCGCCGGCGCCGAATGCGTCGTGCCAACGCCGCCTGATCCGATCCCTCCGCCCTTCCCGGGCTGGACCGGCGGCGGACGACGTCCCGAGACAACAGTTCTCTGAAGCGGCCCCCGGCCACGCTTACCCGCGGCGCCCCGACGATTCCGTCGAGGGCGCCGCGGGTTTTCACGTCCCTGTATCCGGGACCCGGTGTCCCCGGCGCGCGCACCGCCGCGCGGCGCGGTCGCGCTCTCGCCCTTCACAGGTGGTGCTCGAACCAGTCGGCGGCCGCGGCGCCGACGCCGCGCCAGGCTGCCGCGCCGGAGAGCAGCCCTTCGGCACCGGCGACCGCACGGACCTCGCCCGGCCCGCTGGTGCGCCTCAGTGCCCATTCGGCCAGTTCACGGACGAACGAGTCGGAGCCCTGCACCAGTGCCAGCACCGGTGCGCGCACCCGGGCCAGCGCCTCGCCCGCCGCGTCCGGTCGGCCGCCGTTGAGCACCACCGCCGCGATGTCGGCGGGATGGTCGGCGGCCGCCCGCAGCGCCGCGGGCGCGCCGCGGCCCGAACCCAGCACGCCGACGCGCCCTTGGGCGGCCTCGGTCGAGCGCCGGAGCCAGCCGACCGCGGCGGCGAGCCTGTCGGCGGCCTCGGTTGCCGACACCTCCGACAGCGCCTCTCCGGCCGCCTCTTGGCGGCGGGCCTCGTCGGGCGTGAGCAGATTCAGCAGCAGGGTGGCATAGCCCGCCCGGCCCAGTCCGGCGGCGACCGCGCGCTGCACCGGGTCCTCGCGGCCGTGCTCCACGGCGACCACGACGGTGGCGCGCATGCCGGCGACGGTGGCCAGTTCGGCGTCGAGGTGGACCTCGCCGGCGCGGATGCGCACGGCGCGGGAGGGCGTCGCCGCGGTGTCCCGCGGATCGCTGATCAGCGCGGTGACCTCCTCGTCGGTGAGCTGTCCGAAGTCGCGGTACCACTCACCCACCGCGCGGAAGTTGTCGGGGACGGTCAGGGCGACGACGCGGTCCGCCTCGTCGGCCAGCGCGTCGAGGGCGGCCTGCGCGGCGACCGGGACGGCCAGCAGCAGCCGCGCGGGGCTCCTGCGGCGGACCGTGCGCAGCGCCGCGCGCGCCGTACCGCCGGTGGCGACGCCGTCGTCGACGACGACCACATCGCGGCCGCGCAGCTGCGGCGCGGGGCGCCCGCACCGGTAGAGCTCCAGCCGCCGCTCCAGCTCCGCCCGCTCCGCGGCCACGGTGTGGGCGAGGTCCTCGCGGGTCAGCCGCAGCCTGGCCAGCGCCGTGTCGTCGTAGCAGGCGTGCCCGCCCTCGGCGACGGCGCCTACGCCCAGCTCGGGGTGGCCCGGAACGCCGATCTTGCGCACGACGACGACGTCCAGCGGGATGCGCAGCAGCCGGGCGAGCTCGGCGCCGACCGGGACACCGCCGCGTGGCAGAGCCAGCACCACCGGGGCCTCGGACACGTGCGGGCGCACCCGCTCGGCGAGGCGCCGCCCGGCCTCCGACCGATCGGTGAAAGGCAGTGAAACGGGCAGCGGATTCATAGGCACTCCGGCGCTTCGCTCCCATCGCCGCCGTGTGGCGGAAAAGCCGCTTCTTACCCGGTATCGCACCGGGTACGGCGGAAAGTGCTACGGGCATACCCGCCCGCATCCGCGCGCCAACCTCGCGGGCGCGCAATTCTCGCCGCGCAGCGGGAAAGGGGGCACTCGGGGCCGCGGGCTCAGTCCCGCGCGCGGCGGAAGTCGCTTTCCAGGACGCCCATGATCAGAGCGTCGTGCCGGCGTTCGTCCCACAGCAGCGCGTTGCGCAGCCGCCCCTCGACGCTGAACCCGCACGAGCGGTAGACGGCGATGGCGCGCATGTTGAAGGCGTAGACGCTCAGCCAGACCCGGTGCAGGTGCACCCGGTTGAAGGCGTAGTCCAGGACCAGGCGGGTCGCCTCCTTGCCCAGCCCTTGGCCGGTGAACTCGATCGCCGAGAGCGCGATGCGGTAGCCCGCGCTCTCGTTGTCGGCGTCGAGGTCCCTCAGCGCCAACTCCCCCACGAAGCGGCCGCCGGGGTCCTCGACGATGGCCATGTCCAATCGGTCGAACTGGTCGGCGCGGGTGGCGCACCAGTCGCGGATCTCGTCGTAGTCCGGGCGCCGGTGGGTGCCGGTCAGCCTGCGAACCTCCTCATCGCGGGTGGACTCGAAGAAGTCGTCCGCGTGCTCGACCGCGAGCGGCACCAGGCTGACGCGCTCGCCTGCCAGTGTGGGCTTCTCGCGCAGCGCGCTCAGGTCGATCATCGAGGCGGCCTCCCGGGGTCGTCGTTCGAGTGGGGGAAGCGGGGGAAGCAGCGGGGACGTGTGGGGGCCGCCGCGAGTCGTCGGTCTGATTCGGCCAGGAGATCATATGTAAAGGCCGATGCGGCTCGGGCACAACCCTTTCGCGCGGAGCAGGGGCGGTCGTCTACGCTTCCGGGGGCGCTTCAGCGCCGATTCGTCCGATCATGGGGGAGGTTCAGTGGCCGTCGGCAACGCGGTACGCAGAGCGGACGGAGAGGCGCGCCGAGGACGGCTCGCAGTGGTGGTCCTCTTTCTGGCCAACGGCTTCGCGTACGCCAACATCGTGCCGTGGCTGCCGGTCATCAAGTCCCACTTGGAGCTGTCCAACACCCAGTTGGGCGTCGGCATCGGCGCGATGCCGCTGGGCGCCCTGGTCACCGGGATACTCGCCGGCCCGCTGATCGCCCGCTTCGGCAGCGGCCGCGTGGCCGTGGGCTCGGGCCTTGCGCTGGCCTGCGTGCTGCCGCTGGTGGCGACGGCGCCGGCGTGGTGGGTCTTCGCCCTGGGGATGTTCTGCCTGGGCTGGACGGACGCGTGGATGGACTCGGCCATGAACGCGCACGGCCTGCGGGTGCAGCGGCGCTACGGCCGCACGATCATCAACTCCTTCCACGGCCTGTGGAGCGTGGCGGCCGTCGCGGGCGGGACGGTCGGCACCTCGATGGCGGGCTGGGGGGTGCCCATCGCGGGCCACATCGCCGTGGTCACCGCGGTCCTGATCGCGGGCGTGCTCGCGATCGCCCGGCTGCTCCTGCCCGGCCCCGAGGTCGACGAGCCGACCGAACCCGCCGCCGGTGCCGATGCCCCCGCCGGCACCGCCGCACGGGTGCGCCGGCGGCTGCGCGTGCCCGGGCGCTCGATCGGTCTGCTGCTCGTGGTGAGCGTGCTGCTGATGATGGCGGGGGCGGTCGAGGACTCCGCGGCGTCCTGGGGGGCGGTCTTCATGCGCGACGAGCTCGCGGCCCCGCTCTTCCTGGTCGGGCTGCCGTTCGTCGCCTGCCAGGGGATGATGACGCTGGGCCGGCTGACCGGGGACCGCCTCACCGACCGGTTCGGCGCGGTGGCCGTCGCACGCACTGGCGGCCTGCTGTCGGCCGCGGGGATGTCCCTGGCGCTGCTGACCTCCGAGCCGGTGGGCGCCGTAGCCGGGTTCGGGCTGATGGGCCTGGGGGTCGCCACACTGTTCCCGCTGGCACTGGCGGCGGCCGGAGAGATCCCGGGGCTCGGCGGCGGCCACGGGGTGGCTCTGGCGGCCTGGCTGGCCCGGATGGGCTTCCTCGGCATTCCACCGCTGATCGGCGTGATCGCCGATGCCGCCTCGCTGACGGCGGGCCTGTGGCTGATCCCGGTGGCCGGCCTGCTCGCCGCGGTATTGGCGTCGGGCCTGCGCCCCGCGCGCGGCGCGGACGCCTGAAGCCGGGCGGGCCGGCCGCCGCGCGACCACCGCACCTGCGCACCGTGCTGCCGCCTGCCGCTGAGGCACGGGGCCGCCGGGACGGTGCCGCTGAGCAGTGGACCGTTCCCGTCCCCGGCCGGACGGCCGGGGACGGGAACGGCCGAGCCGCACGAGGCTACTTGGCCTCTTGCGGCCGGCGCGTGGCGTAGAGGGTCACCGCGCCGATGCCGGTCGCGATGACGCCCCCGAGCACGAACCCGGTCAGGTCGACACCCGTGGTGGGCAGGTAACCGCCGCCGTCGGAGTCGCCTCCGCCGGAGCCGGACCCTGCGCTCGCCGCGGAACCGGTGTCGGCGTCGACACCGGCGTCACCGGAGCCGGAGTCGTCGGCGGGCGGGTTGGCCGAGTCGTCGCCGTCACCGGGGCCCGGCGTCTCGCCGCCGTTGCCCGGGTCGGGCGTCTCGTCGCCGTCGCCGGGGTCGCCCGGGTCGGGCGTCTCGTCGCCGTCACCCGGATCTTCGGGACTCGGGTCCTCGGGTCCCGGGTCCTCGGGACCGGGGTCCTCCGGATCGGGATCGCCCGGACCGGGATCCTCGGGTCCCGGGTCCTCGGGACCCGGGTCCTCCGGATCGGGATCGCCCGGACCGGGATCCTCGGGTCCCGGATCCTCGGGTCCCGGGTCCTCGGGACCCGGGTCTTCGGGACCGGGGTCCTCCGGACCGCCGGGGGTCTCACCGGGGCCGCCGGGGCCGGGGTCCTCGCCGGTCGGCGGGTCGGGCAAGAGGTCGTCGGCGGTGTCACCGACGGCATCGCCCGCCGATCCGACCACGTCGCCGAGACCGAGCTGCGGCTCGACGACCTGATCCGCCTGCTGCTCCGTCTCGGGCGCGGACTCCAGCTGCGCCTCGGGAGCCTGCTCGGCAGACTCCTGGGGCTCGGCCGCCGCATCCGCGGGGTCCGCGGTGTCGGCGAACGCCGGCGCGCCGGTGAAGCCGACAGCCAGCAGGCCGGCGGCGGTCACGCCGATCGCGCGTGGTTTCCAGGACATATCGCTCCTTTCTTCTTCGAGGGGGTTATTCGGGCACGAGGGCGTAGACGTCGCCGTCGGCGACGACGATCGCGCGGCCGCCGAGCAGCCCCCAGGGCCGGGCGACGTCGCCCTCGAGTTCGGTCGGTTCGGCGGCGGCGGTGGCCGCGACTTCGACCCCGCCCACCTCACCGAAGACGGTGCCGCCGGCGGCGCTAACGGCTTCGAAGCCTTCCAGGGCGGTGGCGCTGCCCGCACGGGGATCGGCGACGACGGGCCCGAAGGCGGCGGCGTTCGGCCCGTGCACGAGGACGGAGTCGGCCAGCCCTTCTTCGGGGGCCTCGGCGGCCGCCACGACCGAGCCCTCCGACCAGTCGTGGAAGGCGAGCACCGACCCGTCGCCGCCGTCGGCCGGGGTCCAGGAGGCGACGACGTAGCCGCCGCCGGCGCTGTAGACCTCGTGCAGCGAATCGGCCCCCTCAGGCGGCTGCGGCCGCACGCTCTCCGCGGCCCCGTCGGGGGCGACCCAGGTCCAGGGGCCCTGCACGACCGCGGTCAGCACCCGCTCGCCGTCGGAGAGCAGCGCACCCGTGCCCTCCGGCTTCTCGACGGGCGCGAGCTCGCCGTCGACCGGGATCGAGGCCTTCCCGTCGGCGATGACCAGCGGGGCGCCGCCGGCGTAGCTGACGTCGGCGTCCTCGGGCAGCGCCGTCTCCTGGGGAGTGCCCCCGCCGGACTCCCACAGCCACAGCGCACCGCCGCCCACGACGGCGACGGCGTCCGCGGAACCGGCGCGCACGAAGCGCGGCCCGCTGACGACCTCGTCCGCAGATAGCGGGAGGTCGGCGGTCCACCGGGGCTCGCCGTCGCGGCCGACCACGCGCAGGCGGCCGCCGGGGTCGATGTAGGCGGCGCGCTTGCCGCCCTCGGCGACGTCGGGCTCCGTGCCCGCGTGCATCGGCCGCCGCCAGGCGGCGTCGCGGGAGAACCCCGGAGGCGCCTGGCGCGACTCCATCGTCGCCGCGGGCCGGTCGTCGGCCGGTGCCGCCGCAGGGACCAGGGCGGGCACGTAGCGGACCACGGCGAGCGCTCCCCCGGCGAGGACCGCGAGAGCGGCCGCCGCCCCGACCGCTGCGAGGGCGATGCGCCGGCCCCGCTTGGGCTTCGCGCGCCGGGTCCCGCTGAGGAGGGCGGCCTCGGTGCCGCCCGCGGCCCGGACCACGCCGGTGGGGCTGACGATCAGCTGCCAGGCGCCGTTGCCGTCGCGCGCGTTGACCAGCACCGGCCTGCCCAGGTGGGCGGCGTACTCGGCGGACAGGTCCAGGGCGGCGTTGCGCGTCTCCTTCGGGGTGGCGCCGAAGACGGTGCGCGTGTAGCGGTCGATGGTGACCTCGGCGCTGCGCTCGTCGGCGGCGACCACCAGGACGACGGGGCTGGAGTGGGGGGCCGCCGGGTCGGTCACGGCCGCCCCCGGCTCGCGGGCGCGCGGGCGGGGACCGTGTACGGCGCACGTCGCGGTCGAGGCGCTGCGGTCATGTCGTGCTGAACCTGTTCCGTTGACGAGGGGATGCTGTCGTGCCGGACGCTCGGGGGCCGGAGCGCGACTCCGCCGGAACCGGGACCCCTTGCGGGTCCGTTCCGCTGCGAGGAGTCGTCACGGGTCACGGCGATGATACTGATGCCCCGCAGACGCCTTCGGGCGCGGTTCGCCCCGCGCGGCGACGCCCGCCACCCGCGCCCCTCGCGGCGGACCGGCGGCGCCCGTGCCGCCACCTGCGCCGGGATCGAACGAAGCAGCACCGCCGTGCACACTATCGGCCGACCGGGGCGCGCTATTCCCGCCCACGCGGGCCGACCAGGCGTTCTGGCCACATCCGGCCGCCCCGCGCGGCCGCCCGTTTCCCGTCACAACGGGGTAGGGAACGACTACGCAGAGAGAGTGGATGCGTCCGGCTCAGCAGTTCGCGAGCATCTCCTCCAGCGCTGCGCGGTCGGCGGAGGGCAGGCGCAGGCCGTACGCGTCGACGACGTCCACGTAGGCGACCGCGTAGGCGCAGCGGAACGGCGGATAGGGCTGCCACTCCCCCGGTCCCGAGTCGCCCTTGCTCTGGTTCGCCGGGCCGTCGGCGGCGATCAGGTTGTCCCGGTCGTTGGCGAACTCGACCCGCGTGTCGCGGTCCCACTCGCCGGCACCGGTCCGCCAAGCCAGCGCCAGCGGGACGAGGTGGTCGATCTGCACCTCCATCGGGTCCTCGGCGCTGAAGTCGATCCGCTCGCCGGTGTAGGGGTCCTCCAGGACGCCGCGGGTGACCGTGCAGTCGTCGGCGACGCGGGCCGCGCGCAGGTCGCGGGCCAGGATGTCGTGGCGGGTGGGACAGCCGTTGTCGTCGGTGTCGATCCAGGAGGAGCCGAACTCCTCGCGCTCGTAGCCCGCGCCGGACCCCTCGGCACCCACCTCGGCCTCCGACAGGTCGGAGAGCGCCTGCTCGATCTCCTCCGAGGCAGGCGGACCGGCACCGGGCGCGTTCTGCGGCGCGGAGGGCGCGGGCGCGGCGGTCGGGCCGGCAGGGCCGGTTCCGGGCAGCGCGTCGCAGCCGGCGGCCAGGGCCCCGGCCGCCGCGAGCAGCGCGGCGGCGACGCGGGGCGTCCGGCGGGTCCGGGGAGCGTTGCGCGGAGCGCGGGCCATGCGACCACCCGGCCGGCGCGGGATGGGGGGATTCGGGGAGGAACGCGCCGGTTCCTACGAGGATGCCCCAGGCGCCTCCCGGTCCTCGGCGCGGGGGCGGGATTGGGGACCGGCGCTGCCCGCGTCGCCGCCGGGGCCGGCCGAGGGAGCGGGACCGCTGGAGGGCGCCGGAGACCGCCCGCCCTCCTCGGGCTCCTCGGATCCGGGGCGCCCGGTGTCTTCGGCCTCCGCGGCATCCTCGGCCTCCGCCGGCGCAGCCTCGCCGCAAGGCGCCCCGGCGGGCTCCGCCTCCTCCGAGGCCTCCCCCGCAACCGCGTCGCCGGGGACCGCTTTGCCGGGCTCCGGCGAAGGGCCGCCCGGCGGAGGGCCCTCCTCGGGGGCGCGCGTGCGCCCGCCTCCCCACCTCCGGCGGCGGACCGGACCGGGCCCGGCGCCCGGGTCGGTGTCCTCGCTGAGGCGGTCGGTGCCCCAACCCATCAGGCGCCGCATCCGCGCCGCGATCTCCGCCGACGTCTCGCCCGACTCGTCGGGCCGCCCGGTGGCCTCCAGCGCCTCCTCGCGCCGCTGCACCATGCGCCGGGCCCGCTCGTGGCGGCGGCCGGCGATCTCCGCGCGTGCGGCGGCGGTACGCGGGGTCGGCCACATGGCGTCGGTCTCGGCGTTCAGCGCCGAGCCGACGAGCACGGCCAGTGCCATCAGCCACAGCCACACCAGGATGGCGATGGGGGCGGCCAGCGAGCCGTAGATGGTGACCTGCCCGAAAGAGGCGTCCAGGTAGACGCGCAGCAGCGCCGAACCCGCCAGCAGGACCGCCATCGCCATCAGGGCGCCCGGCAGGTAGCGCCACAGCGGTGTGCGCACCGGGGTGCTCAGCACGTAGAGCATCGCGACCGCCAGCGTCGACAGCGCGCACACCAGCGGCCAGTACAGCAGGTGCAGGTAGCCGACGGTAGCCGGAAGCAGCCGGTGCACCAGGTCGGGCCCGGCGACCAGTACCGGCAGCACCGCCAGCGCGAACAGCAGTCCGCCCAGGTAGGCGAGCAGAGCCAGCACGCGCTGGCGCAGGAAGCCGCGGAGCTCGTCCAGGCCGTAGGCGATCGTGATGGCGTCGATGAAGACGTTCATCGCACGCGAGCCCGACCACAGCGACACCAGGAAGGTCACCGACAGCAGTCCGCCCTGGGCGCCGCGGAGGAACTCGTCGACGAGCGGGGCGACGAGGGAGTCGACGGTGTCGGAGGTCAGCACGGTTGCGGCCAGGTCGAGCATCCAGGCGCGGATCTCCAGCACGGTGCCGTTGCCCAGCATCGGACGCAGGTGCCCGAGTGTGCCGACGAGCCCCAGCAGCAGAGCGGGCAGCGACAGCAGGGAGAAGAACGCCGACTCCGCGGCCAGCCCGACCACCCGGGCGCGCGAGAGCGCGCGCACCGTGCGGCCGGCGAGCAGGAGCAGCGCGCCCGGCACCGGGTGGCGCTCACGCCAGGCGGCGACGCGGTCCCCCGCGCCGCGCAGCGTCCGACTCCACAGGCCCCGCACATCTCCCAAGCTAGGCGCCCGGGCGGCGCCCGTACCGGTGACGGCGCGTACACCGGCCGATTCGATAGCCTTCCGTGACCGAGGCGCGGCGGAGCCCATCGGACGCCGAAGGGCAACCCGGAATCCGCGTGACAAGCTTCACGGCCCCCGCGGCCGCGCGAACCTGGACAGCGGGGGTCGCCGCATGGCATCGTCGAGGACATGATCGCTGCTCTGGACCCGATGCTCTGCGTGCGCCGGCACGTGGACTTCCTGCGGGTCCGCAGTGCCATCTGTCGCAACGTCGGCTGACCCCGCCGCTTTCTTTTCCTTACGCCCGTCTCCGGGGCGCAAGCGGCGCCGACGTTGGTCCACGCCGAACCGCCGCTCGAACCCGAGTCCACGATGCCGTGCCGGGTAGCGAGGTTCCGCCGTGGTGCGCGCCGGCGCCCAGTGCGCCCCGCGCTACCTCTCGGAGGACCCCGCAATGCCTCCCACGTCCGCATCGACCGGCTCCCGGCCGCGCCGCGGCGAGGGCCAATGGGCGCTCGGCTATCGCGAACCGCTGAACAAGAACGAAGAGAACAAGAAGAACGATGACGGGCTGAACGTCCAGCAGCGCATCATCGACATCTACTCCAAGGCCGGTTTCGACTCCATCGACCCCGCCGACCTGCGCGGCCGGTTCCGCTGGCTGGGGCTCTACACGCAGCGCGCCCCGGGCATCGACGGCGGCAAGACCGCGGTGCTGGAGCCCGAGGAGCTCGACGACCGCTACTTCATGCTGCGGGTGCGCATCGACGGCGGCCGGCTGAGCGTGGCGCAGCTGCGCGCCATCGGCGAGATCTCCACCTCCTACGCGCGCGACACCGCCGACGTCACCGACCGGCAGAACGTCCAGCTGCACTGGATCCGGGTCGAGGACGTCCCCGCGATCTGGGAGAAGCTGGAGTCCGTGGGCCTGTCGACCATGGAGGCCTGCGGCGACACCCCCCGCGTGATCCTGGGCTGTCCGCTTGCGGGCATCGACGCCGACGAGATCGTCGACGCCTCCCCGCAGATCGACCGGATCTACGACGAGTACATCGGCAGCCGGCTGTTCTCCAACCTGCCGCGCAAGTTCAAGACCTCGGTCTCGGGCTGCTCGTCGTTCTGCACCAACCACGAGATCAACGACGTGTCGTTCCAGGGCGTCGTCGGCCCCGACGGCGCGCCGGGCTTCGACCTGTTCGTGGGCGGCGGCCTGTCGACCAACCCGATGTTCGCCCAGCGGCTGGGCGCCTTCGTGCGCCCGGACCAGGTCACCGAGGTGTGGGCGGGAGTCACCTCCGTATTCCGCGACTACGGCTACCGGCGCCTTCGCCACCGCGCGCGCATCAAGTTCCTGATCAAGGACTGGGGCGCCGCCACGTTCCGCGAGGTGCTGGAGAAGGAGTACCTGGGCTACGCGCTGCCCGACGGCCCCGAGGTGGACATGCGCGAGGGGCTGCAGCGCGACCACATCGGCGTGCACCGCCAGCGCGACGGCCGCAACTACATCGGCTTCGCGCCGCGCGTGGGGCGCGTCTCGGGCACCCTGCTGTCGCGCATCGCCGACATCGCCGAGGAGCACGGTTCTGACCGCATCCGCACCACCGCCGACCAGAAGCTGGTCGTCCTCGACGTCGACGACGACAGGGTCGAGGCCGCCACGGCCGCGCTGGAGGCCGAGGACCTGCGGGTGCGGCCCAGCGTCTTCCGCCGCCAGACCATGGCCTGCACCGGAATCGAGTTCTGTAAGCTGGCCATCGTCGAGACCAAGGACCGCGGCGCCTCGCTGATCGACGAGCTGGAGCGGCGGCTGCCGGACTTCCCCGAGCCGGTCACCATCAACGTCAACGGCTGCCCCAACTCGTGCGCGCGCATCCAGGTGGCCGACATCGGGCTCAAAGGCCAGCTGGTCACCGACTCCGAGGGGCAGCAGGTCGAGGGCTTCCAAGTGCATCTGGGCGGCGGCATGGGGCTCACAGCCGCGTTCGGGCGCAAGGTGCGCGGCCTCAAGACGACGTCGGCGGAGCTGCCCGACTACATCGAGCGGGTACTGCGGCGCTTCCTGGACAAGCGCGAGGACGGCGAGTCGTTCGCGGCCTGGGCCGCCCGCGCAGAGGACGGCGATCTGAAGTGAGCGGAGCCAGCCGGCGCCCGGCGGGCGCCGGCCCCGGCCGCGCAGCGGGGCGCGGCCCGAACCGGCGGACAACCCGGCGGAAGGGGTGAGGAGACGATGAGCGAACGCGCCGCCCCCCACTACTGCCCCTACTGCGGGGACGAGGACTTGGTGCCGCACGAGGGCGACGGCGAGCAAGGTTCCGGCTACGCCTGGGGCTGCCTGTCGTGCGCGCGGGTGTTCCGGGTGAAGTTCATCGGCCTGCGGTCGGCCGCCTTCGGCGGCGCGGACGACGGCCGGACACCGAGGGATGGGAACGCATGAACGTCACATTGGACGGCCAGGACCTGGCGGACAGGGCCGCGGCCGAGCTGGAAGACGCAAGCGCCCAGGAGATCATCCAGTGGGCTTCGGAGACCTTCGGCGACCGGCTGTGCATGACCTCCTCGATGGCCGACGCCCTCATGGTCGACCTGGCCTCCCGGGTCGTGCCCGGAATCGACGTCCTCTTCCTCGACACCGGCTACCACTTCGCCGAGACGATCGGTACGCGCGACGCCGCGGCGGCCGTCTACCCCATCAACCTGATCAACGTTCAGCCCCAGCGCAGCGTGGCCGAGCAGGACCGCGACCTGGGCCCCCGGCTGCACGGGCGCAACCCCAACATCTGCTGCCACCTGCGCAAGGTCGAGCCGCTGCAGCGCGCGCTGGAGCCCTATGACGCATGGCTGACCGGCCTGCGCCGCGACGAGGCGACCACCCGCCGCTCCACCAGGGTGGTCCAGTGGGACCGCCGCAAGCGGATGGTCAAGATCAACCCGATCGCCCGGTGGACCCGGGAGGAAGCCGACTCCTACATCGAGGAGAACGGCGTCCTGGTCAACCCCCTGCAGTACGACGGCTACCCCTCCATCGGCTGCGCCCCCTGCACCCGGCGCGTGGCCGACGGGGACGACCCGCGCAGCGGGCGCTGGGCGGGACTGAACAAGACCGAGTGCGGCATCCACCTGTGAGCGGAATAGAGATGAGCGACGAGGGCCCCAAGACTCCGGGCGTGCCGCTGGTGGCGGTGGCCCACGGCAGTGCCGACGCGCGGTCGGCGCGGGCGGTCGAGGCGCTGTTCGAGCGCGTACGCGCCGTGCGTCCCGGCCTGGACGTCCGCGTGGCCTATCTGGACCACGTGGCGCCGGGCGCCGAGGACGCGCTGACAGGGCTGGCCGCCGAGGGCGCGGGCGAGGCCGTGGTGCTGCCCGCGCTCCTGACGGCCGCCTACCACAGCAGGGTCGACCTGCCCGCCGTGCTGGACCGGGTGCGGCAGTCCTGCCCGTGGCTGGGCGTGCACTACGGCGCGACTCTGGGCCCGCACCCGCTGCTGCTGGAAGCGGTGGAGCGGCGCCTGTCCCAGACCCCGCGGGCGCGCCGTGCGGGCACGTCGCTGGTCCTGGCGTCGGCGGGCTCCAGCCACGCCGGCGCCAACGCGGTGATCGCTCGCGCCGCCGCCGACCTGCAGGACCGCGGTCCGTGGGAGCGGGTCGTGCCGGCGTTCGCGTCGGCGGCCTCTCCGACGCCCGGCGAGGCCGTGGCGAACCTCTACGCCGATGGCGCGGAGCGGGTCGCGGTGGCCGACTACCTGCTCGCGCCGGGCTACTTCGCCGACCGGGTGGCCGAGCAGTCCTTCGCCGCTGGCGCGGTGGCCGTCTCCCCCGCCCTGGGCGACGCGCCCGAGGTGGCCGAGGTGGTGCTGCGCCGCTACGACGAGGCCCTGGGCCGGGTCCCGCTGCCCGACACCGCCACCCGCTAGATCGTTGATGGGGGTTTCCCGAACCGGCTGCGAACATGACGAAGGGCGCCCAGGATCAGAGTGTGACCAAAGACCTCGACGCCCTTCTCACCGCACTCTATGTCTACCTGGACGACCACGTCCTGCCTTCGCCCGGCAACCGCGCAAACGCGGGCCAGCGCCGCTGCTCACCGACGCCGAACTGGTCTGCGTCGCCATCGCCCAAGTCCTACTGCGCTGCGACGACGAACGCCACTGGCTGCGCGTGGCCCCGCGCC
>NZ_JAVREK010000035.1:0-41064 GCF_031845375.1 Streptomonospora wellingtoniae | reverse complement strand
GTGGGCGTACCAGGACTTGAACCTGGGGCCTCATCCTTATCAGGCATTCGGGCACCCCTGGTCATGGGCACTCCGGATGCTCTCACCTGCTGTTTTTGTCGCCCGGAGTCTCGGGATGTCGCTGGGTGATGCCGGATTCTGGCGCATCAGTGGCGCACGAGAGCGACCGCCACGCCTCGACGACCGGGTCGAACCGGTTGGGCGACAGGTGGGCGTAGCGCTGGGTGGTCTGGTAGCTCTCGTGCCCGAGCAGCTCCTGCACTCGGTACAGATCGACGCCGGAGATGACGAGCTGGCTCGCGGCGGTGTGCCGCATGTCGTTGGGGGTGCCGCGCCGCACGCGGTGCCGGACGTAGCCGCACCCTTCTTCTCGGCATTCGCCGTGCGTCTCCTCAGCGGCTGCCGGCGGATGCCCGCATAGGCGCGCCGCGGCCAGGGCGGGGTCCATGATGCGGTGCTGGAAATGCCGGTCATCGAGCCACGACCCGCCCGGCGCGGGGAACACCGGCGTCGCGTCGCTGATGGCCGCGCCGTTCAGGATCTCCTGCAGGGGATCCATCAGGTGCGGCGGGATCGGCACTGTCCGGTGCGACTTCTTCGACTTCGGGTAGCGCTTGATGCCCTTGCGGGTCCACACCTGGGTGACGTGCAGCAGTCCGCGGGGCCAGTCGACATCGGTCGTGGGCAGGCCCATCAGCTCGCCGGGGCGTAGCCCGACGTGGAGGTCGAGGTCGAGCGCGGTCCGGTACCGCGGGTCGGCCGCGGCGAGGATGGCGGACCGTTCCTCGGTCGACCAGTAGAACGGCGTCCGCGTCGGGGTCTTCGGACGCCCGACTTCGTGCACCGGGTTGTGGGAGATCCGCTTCGGCACTGCGGCCGACAGCATCGCCGAGAGGTAGTTCAGTGCCTTGATCTGCGCATGCGGACCGACGCCCGACTTCTCCATCTGTGCGCGCCAGGTCCGCACCGCCTCGACATCGATCGCCGCTAGCTTCCACCCCGCCCACTTCGGCTCGACGTGCACGCGCCACGTGGAGGTGTCCTGCGCGGCCGTCATCGCCTCCACGGTGCGCATGTCTAGCCAGACGGGGTGCCACTGGCCGAGGGTGAGGTGCCCGGCGCGCGGGTCCTGCCACACCTGCTGGTCGCGCGCCGTCTCCTGCTCGCGCGCCCACTGCTGCACAGTCTTCTTCAGGGGGTCGGTGCGGGTGTGCTTTTTCCCGTCGGCGCCGCGCACGGTCGCCTGCCACAGCCCTGACGGCAGACGTCGGATATAGGGCATATACAGTTCCTTCCGAGGTGTGTATCCCTCCGGGGCCGCCGCGGTCGCTTCGCGGCGGCCCCGCTTCATGGGTGCAGGCGCCGACCGTGCGGCCACGGGATGAGCAGGCCGCACGCCTCCATGATCGGGATCATGTGCAGCGGCAGCCGTTCGTGTGCCGGGTAGTGGCGATAGGCGGCGGCGAGCCCGTCAGCCTCCTTGATCGGGTCGACGCCGAAGGCGTCCACCAGCAGTCGCCACGCGCAGGGGTAGTCGTGGGCGAAGGTCTCGACGTAGGCGGGGAAGAGGTCGCCGCATCGTGCGTTGTGGCGCACGGTGATGGCCCACCACCGGGGGGCCACCTCTTCGACGAGATAGGGGCATCGGCGCGGGAGTCGCGCGCTGGTGATCGACAGCCGCGGCTGTGTGTCGGCGCCGCGACGCCAGTCGTGGAAACGGAATGTAGTCGGGGCAGGGGTCAATGCAGTGTCGGGCATGAGCTTCCCCCTCCGTGCTCGCCCGTATTGGGGGTCCCTTTACCAGGGTGAGAGGGAAAGCCTAATTCGCACGCGAGTGCGAATCCATACCTTTGCTAGCGTTTGACCTGCAAAAACCCCAATGTGCAGGCGATGTTGACAATGCGTGGCTGGTTTACGGATTTGGTGTCCGCATCCGGCCACTTGCTTTCAGCGACAATGTGAACCGGCCGCGCGTTCACCCGTCGTGCTCGCGCTCGCGGCGACGCCGCTCACGCGCAATCCGCGCCCGCTCCGCCTCCCAGGCGATCCGCGCCTGGTACTTCATGCTCTCCAGCACGGCCTGGATCGCCTCCTCTCCCTCCTCCTCGGTCATGTCGTCGGTGTCGGCCTGGAGGTCGCGGACGATGTAGGCGACCGTCTCGCCGATCGGCCCCTCGACCGGGCGGGTCTCGACGGTGTAGCGGCCTCCGGCGGGCTCGGCGGGGGGCTCGGGGTCGGGGTCGGGGTCGGGCGCGCGGTCGGCGTAGACCGCGGCGAGCCTCTGGTATCCGGCTGTGCGCGCCGCGGCCGCCATCAGCCCGGTGCGGGTGGGGTCTTCGGCGACGGCGGCGGCGAGAAGGCGGTCGAGGGCTTCATAGGACGGGCGGTGCCGGCCGGAGGCCCATCTGCTGATCTGGGAGCGGTGTATGCGTGCGCGGCGTGCCATGTCGTCGTGGGTGTAGCCGTAGGCGGTAGCGACGGCCGCGAGTGCGGCCGCGAATCCCTCCGGGGCCCAAGTATCACCGTGCATACAGCGCACACTACAGGTGTAACTACACAACGGGCAGCTACTTACCGGCACCGGTTTGGCAAGGCTTTCCTCTCCAAACCGTGAGTGCATACACCGCACACTACGCGCTAACATGTCGCCCTCCCGCGAAAAACCCAAGATCATTGTTGCGTGCACTCACATCACACGGGTAACGTGCGGTGCATGCACACACAAACCCGGTCACTACAGGCTGCACGGGTTGCGGTGCGCCGCACAGAGTGGAACCGCCGCATGACCGCGGCGGGCTACACCACACACGTCGCCCGCGGCCGCGCCCTCGGCGTCGACCGGACCACCGCCGCCCGCGTCGGCTCCGGCGACCTCCCACCCTCCGCGGCGATCATCGCCCGCGCCCTCCATCTCCTCGACCGCCGGTTCGACGACCTGTTCGTGGTCCTCCCCGACGACGGCGCCACCTGCCCCTGAACACGACGAAGCCCCCGCGCTGCCTGCCAAGCGTCCGCGGGGGCTCCCAAACCACTACTTCGTGAGGAGAGTCTACGTGCCCCACTCCGAACGCAGCGGCACGACGCTGCACACCATCCCCGCGACCGCGCGCCTGCTCGGCTGCCACCGGTCCCACGTCTACCGGCTCATCGCCCGCGGCGAACTGCGCGTCACCGACATCAAGTCGCCCACCTCGACGCGCACCAAGACCCGCGTCCCCGACTCCAGCATCCAGGAGTACAGCGACCGTCACGCCCGCACGGCGGTGACCGCATGAGTCTGCAGCCCTTCACCTTCCCTGACACCGGACAGCCGGTGCGGGTCGTCGAGATCGACGGCGACCCGTGGTTCGTCGGCCGCGACGCGGCCCTGATCCTCGGGCACGCCAACACCAGCGAAGCACTGAAGTACCACGTTCCCGCAGGTCACCGTAAGGGTAGCGAATCGCTACCCTTTTCTGACCTGGGACTTCACCCGCAAACGGTGTTGATCTCCGAGGCCGGTCTCTACCGGCTGATCATGCGCAGCAACACCCCCGCCGCCGAGCGGTTCCAGGAGTGGGTCACCGCCGAGGTGCTGCCGTCCATTCGCCGCACTGGGGGCTACGGGGCCGCCCCGGCAGTGCCGTCGGCGCCGCAGACCTACGCCGAGGCGCTGCGCGCCCTGGCCGACCAGCACGAGGCGACCGAGGTCGAGCGGCAGCGCGCGGCCGCGCTGGAGCCCGACGCCGAGTACACGCGCCGCACCGCCGACGCGGACGGGCTTCGCCTTGTCGGCCAGGTCGCCAAAGCGTGGGGGATGCAGGAGAAGCAGCTCCGCCAGTACCTCTACGCCGAAGGGCTGCTGATCCGCGGCGGCGCCCGCCGCAACGACCCCACCGCCTACGCCATCGAGCGCGAGTGGCTGGTGTCGAAGTCGCGGCTGGCCGGTCAGCCGGAACGCCGGACGTGGACCACCTACGTCACGCCGCGCGGCGAGGTCGGGATATGGCGGCGCCGCTACTCCCAGGGGCTGGAGGACCGCCCCCACCCGCCGTCCACGCAGCTCTCGCTCGTCGCCGGGGGGTCCTGATGACCGAGTTCGACCTGTTCCTGCTCGCCGGGACCGCGACCGTCGCCCTGCTCCTGGCGCTCGGTGTGCTCGCCGGGGTGGCCGGCGTCCGCCGCCGCGAGGTGTCCCGCCGCGTCGATGACCTCACCGAGCAGGCCACCACCGGCGACATCGACGCCCTGATCACCGCTATCCGCACCGACGACGAGGGGCAGACCCGATGACCACCACCCGCACCGGCGACAGCCTGCATGACGCGCACGCCATCCTCAACGGCGCCACCGGCGTCGACACGACCATGGTGGCGCTGGCGCGCGCCACCATCGCCGACCGCGCCGCCGGGGACGCCGCGGATCTTCTGGCCATGCTCGGCCTGGACCTGGCAACCGGCGGCCCCCGGGTGCGGCTGGCCGACCTCGACGAGCGGCCCGACCTGGAGCTGCCGCGGGCAGCCGAGGGCTCCAGCGCCGCGGCGCTGGTCGCCGACATGCCGCTGACGCCGCAGCAGCAGGCGTCCCGCGCCCGCGCCCGCCAGGTGGTCGAGGCCGCGGTCCGCCACCACCTGGCAGAGCTGGGCTGGCCCCAGGCCGACATCGACCTGGCCGTGGCCGACCTCGACGGGGGTGAGGGCTGATGATCAGCCGACGCTTCACGCACCGCGACCCGGTGGCCGTGCTGCGGCGCCTGCTCGGCGACCGGTGGGCCAACCGCCGCCGCATCACCGCGCTGTGGCCCAACCCCGTCGACGACTGGGACGCCATCCACCAGGCCAATCGCGACGGCTACGAGATCGGGATCGCTCTCGGCTCCGAAGGACCCGACCACGACGAGCGGGTGCGCGCCGCGCGCCGCCACCTGACCACGGCGGTCCGCCACGCCATCGCGGCGCTGCAGGACGTCCAGGCATGGCACGGCACCACGGACGACGCCGAGCCAGCTGACCGACGCCATGCACGCCCTCGGCAAATCCCGGGCGGCCCTGCCCTCCCCGCCCCGCGACACCACGGGAGACCCGTCATGAGCCCCCGCGACCTCCAACACCTCGGCCTCGTGACCGACCGTCTCGACACCGCCGAGGAAGGCGTCATCGAGGCCGACCAGGACGCGCAGCAGGCCATGCGGGCGTCCCGCGAGCTGACCGAGGGCGACTGCGGCGGCGACTGCTGCGGCATCGACACCCCCGACCTGGTCCACGAGCTGGCCGCCGCGCAACGCCACCTCCGCAACGCGACCCGCCTCGTGCGGTTGCACCGGATGCGGGTCGACGCCCTCCGCGAGGACGCAGAGGGATGACCGGCAGCGGCGCCGGCTGGCCCGACGAGGACACCCGCCACCTCCTGGACTGGGTCGCCGCCTACCTCCGCGACCTCGGCGTGGCCGACGCGGACGACCACGCGATGGCGATCGTCGTCCAGGCCCGGTGGATGGGGTGGCGGCCCACCGACGTGCAGCACCCGCCTGCGTGGCGCGGCGCCGCCCACCACCGCGCGGCCCCGGACACCGCCCGCGCCACGGCCGCTCAGATCCGCGCGGCGCTGGGCTGGCTCCCCACCGACACCCCCGACGACTCCACGGGAGATGAGACGCCATGACCGCACCGACCGACATGAACCGCGACCAGGTCGCCGCCGAGCTCTACCGCGTCCACGCCATGACCCACGACCTCCCCGCCCCCTGGGACCAGGTGCCCGACAACGTCCGCGACCGGTTCCTGCAGGTCGCTGACGGCCTGCTCGCCCGCACCGTCGTCCTCGCCCGCACCCGCACCGGCCCGGCCGACGCCGCCGACTACCTGACCGCCTCCACGGTCGAGGCGGTGGACCAGGCCACCGAGCACGCCGCCGACAGCCTGCGGCGCGCCCGCGAGCTCGGCGTGGCGAGCTACTACCAGACCAGCGTGACGGCCGACGAGTCCACTCTCGTCCAGATGATCGTGCAGGCCTGGATTTCCGGCCACCGCACCGCCTCGGCGGCCGCCTCCGGCGTGCTGGACGACCTCGCCGCCGCCCGCACCGACGCCGACCGGGCAACCACAGCACTGGAGGCGGTCCAGGCCAGCGTCGCCGACATGAACACCCGCACCGAGCAGGGACTGACCATCACCGTCGAGGTCCCCGGCGAGGTGCCCGTGCCCGGCCGCGCCCCGCTGCCCGACTCCTACACTGCCGACATCTACGCCCACCACCTGGGCGGCAAGGTGCGGCTGGTCGACCTCAACGACGGCGAACGCATCGCGGACCTGGACTACGACACCGTGCGCGCCCTGGTGCCCTACCTGCTCGCCCTCGTCCGCGACCACGACCAGGCGCCCGCCACCAAGCGCGACCGCGCCATCCGCCAGTTCGCCGAGCGCGCCCACGTGGAGCTGTGCGGCGGCACCGCCGAGGCCGCGGCGGGCTGCGACCACTGCCAGGACTTCGCCGCGTTCGCCGTCGACCGATTCGCCGCCCAGGCCGACGCCGACGCCGCATAGTCCGGCCGCGCGCCGGGCGGGCCGGCCACCAGACCCCCGCCCGGCGCGCGGCTCCCACTGGAAAGGGACCCCGTGCCCCGCACCCGTAATCACAGCAGCGCGAAGAAGGCCGGCGCCCGTTTCGAGCGGCAGGTCGCCGACTACCTCGCCGCCCACGTCGACGACCGCATCGACCGCCGCGCCAAGACGGGCGCGCAGGACCGCGGCGACATCACCGGGCTGCGCCACCTCGGCCAGCGCCTAATCGTCGAGTGCAAGGACACCACCGCCTGGAAACCGGCCACCTGGCTTGCTGAGGCCGAAACCGAGCGCGGCAACGACGACGCCACCGCCGCCCTGGTGGTGGCCAAGCGCCGCGGGCTCTCCGCGCCGGGCGACCAGCTCGTGATGCTCACGCTCGCCGACCTCGTCGCGCTGCTCACCGCCGCCCGCGACCACATCGACCCCACACCGGAGACCAACGATGCCTAAGCCGCGCGTGAAGACCGCCCCCACCGACGCCGAGAAGCGCCGGCTGTGGGCCGAGCACATCGCCGCCCTCGTCGCCCGCGGCCGCCACCAGGTCCCGCCGCTGAACTGGCGCGACCGGGCCGCCTGCGCGGACAACACCCATCCGGACCTGTGGGTGCCGTTCTCGCGGCAGGCGGGCGTCAACGCCGAGGCGGCACGTGTCTGCGACTGGTGCCCGGCCCGCACCGACTGCCTGGTGGCGGCGCTGCTCGACCCGTCCGAGCTGGGTGTGCGCGCTGGGCTCAACGAGTCCACCGTCAACCGCCTGCGCACCCGCCTCGGCACCACCGACCAGTAGCCAGCCGCCCATCACGACCACAGAAAGGGGTGTGTGACGTGGGGTTCAAGCTGTACCGCCACGTGTTCGACCACGCCCCCGACGGCCTCGACTCCGCTGCCCGGCTGGTGCTGCTGGCGATCGCCGACGACGCCAACGACGAGACCCGCGAGTCGCTGTACCTCGGCCAGGAGCTGCTGTGCCACCGCACCGGCCTGACCCCGGCGACGCTGAAGAAGGCTCTCCAGCGCCTCGCCACGGCGGGCTACGAGCTGCGGCAGCCCATCGGCACGGACGCGGTCGGGAGGCCGATCTACGCGCTGAAGGGGCATCACACGGTCTACCGGGTGCCGGTGTTCCCGGAGCGGTCCGACGTCCCCGCGAAGGGGGGAAGCAGTTCCCCCCTTCGCGGCCCAGCGGCCACGGAAAGGGGGGAACAGGTTCCCGAAAGGGGGGAACACGTTCCCTCAAAGGGGGGAAGCAGTTCCCCCCCAAGTCCTCAGTCTCCTCAGGACTCTCCTCAGTCTGTCCCGCGCGAGGACGCTGCAACGGCAGCCGCCGAGGAACTGGGCGCGGCGACGGGACGGACAGTCACACCGGAGTGGGGACGGCGCGTCGCTGAGGACCTGCTCGCTGCCGCTCGCGGCCCTCTGCGCGACGAGGCCGCCTACGTCCGCAAGGCGATCCGCAAGCGCGCCGAGCAGAACCGCACGAAGGACCTGCTGCCGACTCCCACACCGGCCAGCGCGCGGGACCTCCCGGCGGAGGTGCCGGTGCTGCCCGCACCCGCCCCGCCCGTCGAGGAGGCCCCGTGCGGCCACGGCTGGCCCGCCGACGACGCCGACGGCTGCTTCCGGTGCGCCCAGGAGCGGGCCGCTGAGCCCGCCCCAGGGCCGCCAGAGGACACCCGCCCCGACCTCACCGTCCACACCGGCCACAACCGCCCCAGCGGCCGCCACACGCCCGGCCAGGCCCCGCTACTGACCACCGTCCCCGCCGCCACCGACAACCAGGCCCCGGCGGCGCCCCGCACACCCAAGGAATGGGCCGCACTCGCCCGCGCCGGACTCGCCACCGGCACCGACAACACCCAGTAGGAGCACCAGTGACCTACCGCCCCGACCGCATCGCAGCCAACGTGGAAGCAGCCGCGAACGAGGTCACCCGCCTCTGCAACGGCGGCCGGTGGAAGATGACCATCCCCGCCGAGACCAACGACAGCGACGTGCTGATCAGTGAGGCCCTCACCGAGACCGATGTCCTCACGCGCGAGGTGGCGCGGCTGACCGCCGAGCGGGACCGTTACCGCACCGCCTGGGCATCCGCCCGCCGCGGCCGCGCCCTCGCCCGCTCCATCGCCCGCACTGGCGCCACGACCACCGGGGCCGCCTGGCTGCAACGGTTCGCCTGGCTGCAGGGCTACCAATGGGCGCTCGCGCACCTGGACGACGACGCCGTGCAGGCCGACCGCCGGCGCCTCACCGCCGACACCTCCGACCTGCCCTACCAGGTCGGCGACAAGGTCCGCCGCATCGACAGCGACGACGACCGCGTCCGCAAGGTGACCGCGCTCGTGCTCGTCGGACCGAACCGCGGCCACCTCTACCTCGACGGCGGCACCACTTGGGGACACGGCCCCACCGACCCGGCCCGCTACGTGGCCGCAGACGAGACCGCCGAGGACGCCCGGTGAGCGCGGCCTACGTCCGCCGGACCTACAGCGTCCCCGCGAAACGCGGCATGCGGGTGACCGTGGACGGCCAACCAGGGGTGATCACCAGCTTCCGGGGCGGCCAACTGAACGTGCGGCTCGATGGCCAACGGCATCCCGTGCCCGCGCACCCGACCTGGCGCGTGGAGTACCTGACCGAGGACGCCGCCGGGTGACCGCCCTCGTCGACGCCCGGTGGGCGCTCACCCCGCCACCGGGCCCCCGCCCCTCCCGATCCCTTACCTGCCACACCTGCCGCCGTCCCACCCGAGCCGGGACCGTCCGGTGCCGCAGCTGTAGGGACCGCCGCTTCTCCGCAGTCATCCACCTCTGAAAGGACCAGACCATGAGCACCACCGAGCAGCCCGCCGAGTTCGCCACACCCAGCCTCGACGCCATCACCCGCGAGATCGACGACGAGCGACAGCGCCAGCTCACCAAGTGGGGCGACCAACACCACCCCGTCCACTCCGGCGACGCGACCACCCGCCGCCGATCCCGTGCGCTCTTCGCCACATACGCCTCCAACTACCGCGAGTTCAACGACGGCAACTTCGACCCGCGCGACCCCGACCCCCGCAAGGACTGGGCCGGAATCGTGCTGGAAGAGGTCTACGAGGCGCTCGCCGAAGAAGACCCCGCGAAGGTCCGCGCCGAGCTGGTCCAAGCAGCCGCCGTCATCTGCGCATGCGTGGCCGACCTCGACAGTCGCACCGACGGCGCCTGACCCCGCGGGGCGCTGCCCGCCCGGCGCCCCGCACACCCCACCACCCACCCACCACCCAGGGGGCACACCGATGAGCACCGACCCGGCCGCAGCCGCCTACGACGCCCTCGCGGCATACGAGGCCCTCGACGCGCTCGCGGGGCGCCTCGCCGAGCTACGCCGGCGCCTGCAGGCCGGATACCGCACCGAGTCCACCCACACCACCCCCGGCCCGGACCAGCTCGCCGCCCGCGGAGCCCAGCACCACCAGGAGCGCGCCGACGCCCTCGCGCAGATGGCCGCCAACCCCCACGCCCCCGCACCCATCGGCACCAGCCCCGCACCGCTCGACCTCACCCTCCTCGACACCACGCGGGATATCGAACTCGACCTCGCCGACCTCGAAGGCGCGGTGATCGACCGGGTCGCCCCCGCGCTGACCCCCGCCGCCGGCACCCAGGCGCGCATCCTCCGCATCAAGGACCTGCTCGGCAAAGCCGCCCAAGACGCGGACCTCGCCCGGCACGTCGCCGCCGAAGCCCGCCGCCTCACCCAGCGCGCCGCCGCCGTCCTCGGCGAACACGAACCGCCCGTGCGCCTCACCACCATCCGGTGCCCGCTGTGCGACTGCCTGTCCCTGCGCCTGCGCCAGGACGCCGACCTCGTCGAGTGCTTCAACCCGAAGTGCACCTGCGTCGACTTCCTGTGCGGCTGCACCGACGTCCCCCGCCGCACCCGCCACCAATGGCCAGCCACCCACTGGCCCGACCTCGCCACGAAGGGAGCGGCATGAGCGACATCGGGGTGACCGCCGCCGAAGCCGCCGTGCAGGTGGGAGTCACCCGCGCGACCATCGACACCTGGGTCCACCGCGGCCACCTCACCCCCATCCCCGACACCAGTCCGCGCCGCTACTGGCTGACCGACGTGTTCGCCGCCGAATCCGGACGACAGCGGACAATGCGGCGCCCGAAACGCCCTGCTACGATTGCGAAAGATCAACCGCCGTAGCGGAGCTGTATCCAAGGCCCGGTCGAGCGCCCTCCCGCTCCCGGGCCTTTCGCATGCCCACAGACGTGTCCGGCAGACCACCAGCCCCTCCCGGCGGTCACCGTCCCCTGCCGGACACACCCTCGTCCCGGCCCCGGCTCCGCGCCCAGTGGGGGTGCGCGTCGAGCCGGGCCGGGACCCACAGACCCCGCGGTGCGGGGAGCGTGCGGGCATGGGGAAAGGGCCGCCCCGGGCATGGAAAACCCGGGGCGGCCCCGTCACGAACCGGCGCTCGAACGACTCTTCATAGAGGGTTGCTCCTACGGCCGCCTCGGCACCTGTGACCCGAGGCGGCCGCGCCACTCACTCCTTCGGGCGCTGCGCGGACGTCACCGGGTCCGACCCCATCCACACGCCCAGCAGCAGCACCACACCCGCGGCGATCGCGCCCGGACCCAACGGGTCAACCACCGCCACCGGATCCAGCAGCGCCGCATCCGCGGCGTTAAGCGACAGCACCAACATGAGGCCGCCAGCCGCCACCAGAGCGACCCCGACCGTGCCCATGATCCACGAAGCAGACATGACGTTCCTCCTAGAGCCGCTGGGCGATGAACGCGAACTCGTCCGGGGTGACCGCGCCCCTGTCGCGCAGCGCCCGCAGCAGATCGAACGTCGGCACCTGCCCGAGCGGGTCACCCGCGGGCGGGGATCCCACAGGTACTCCACCAGCTTGCGGAGTTCTCGGCCCGCGCCGATCCGGCTGGACATCCTGTCCCGCGCCGCCGCGATATCCGGGCGCAGCTCAACATCGGCCATGGGGCCCTCCTTGGGGATCACAGGGGATTTCGGCCAACGGTAGGCCGCCCCACCCGCCAGCCACCGGGCATGGCCACCACAGGCCACCACGCCAACCACACGCCCTAGCGCGCGTCCTCTGGAGGACCGAATGCGCCCCTCACTGGCACTGTTCGCCTACGCCCACCTCCCCACGCACCTCCAAGCGGTCAGCCGTCCCTTCGCGGACCTCGCACACCACCTCGTGGCCACCCTCCCCGCGGACAGCGTCGAGGTGGACGTCGCACTCCGGAAGTTGCTGGAATCGAAGGACGCCGCCGTCCGCGCCGCCGTGGAGGCCGCGTGAGCGACCCCACCACCGCGCCGCCCACCCAAGCCGAGGCCCGCTCCGAAGCCGCCCGCCTCCTGCGCGACGCCGAAACCGTCCTCGACCGCGACCTCATGGGCTACTACATCCAACTCGCCCAGTGCTGGGTCAACCTCGCCAGCCTGGACGAGGACGACGCCACATCCGCCTGATGAGCCCGCGCCGTAGACCCCTCCGGGTGTGCCCCACCCCAGGGTGCCCAGAACTGACCCCCGGGGGGAGGTGTGGGGGGTGCCAGGCCAAGGCCGCCCAGGACCGCCCCACCGCCCGCCAGAAGGGCTACAACCGCCGGTGGGAACGCACCCGCACCGCCTACCTCCACGAGCACCCCTACTGCGAGTGCGACCAGTGCGCCGCGCTGCCCGTGCTGCTGCGGCCACTGGCTGAGCACGTCCACCACAAGGACGGCCTCGGCCCCCTCGGGCCTAGGGGCCATGACTGGGACAACCTTCAGGCGCTCACACACTCGCACCACTCACGCGAGACAGCACACGACCAACCCGGCGGCTGGCACGCCGACCACTACTAACACTCTGACCTGCACAAACACCAGGCGCGCAACGCGCCAACATGCGTGCAGAGTTTTCGCAGGTCAGGTGGGGGGTGACCCCCTCCGGGGGGTGCCCTTGGGGAACGCCGGGGAGGGCGATTTCCATCTGTACGGGTTCCCAGGATCCGAACCGCCGCGCAACGCGGCGCGCTTGACGATGCCCCGCAACGGGGCGCGGAGGTGAACCATGTCGGGACCGCCCCCCAAGCCGGCGGCCATGCGCCAGCGCCGCAACAAGACCTCGACCGCACGCCGGTTGTCCGCCGAGCTGCCGAAGGACTTCACCGCGCCGGAGCTGCCCGATGTCGGTGAGCGCGAGTGGCTGCCGCAGACCCGCGCGTGGTGGGCGGACGTGTGGTCCTCTCCTATGGCGCCGGAGTTCATCGACGGGCACGCCGACATCCACGGGCTGTACATGCTGGCGCTGCTGGTGGACGACTTCTGGCGCACGGGGTCGCGGGAGCTGGCCGCGGAGATCCGGCTGCAGCGGACCGCCTTCGGCCTGACTCCGATCGACCGGCGCCGCCTGCAGTGGGAGATCGAGCGCACCGAGGAAGCCCAAGACCGTGGGAACCGTCGGCGCGGTACGCCGCCTGCTGGCGGGACGGACGGGCAGGAGCCGCCGGAGGATCCGCGGTCGGTCCTGTACGCGGTCTGAGCCGCCGCCATGGCGACTCTGATCGTGCCCGCCCGCGACGAGGAGTCATGGCCCACCCTGGGCCCGCAGGTCTGCAGCCTCCTGGAGGAGCGCGCCGTCCACGGGCCGGGCGACCTTCGCGGCCGCGACTACACGCTGGACGTGGAGAAGCGGGCGCTGATCTACCGGTGGTACGAGGTGTACCCGAAGGGGCACCCGCGCGCCGGGAAGCGCCGGTTCAAGCGGTGCGGGCTCAGCGTGCGCAAGGGGACGGCTAAGACCGAGCTCGCCGCGGCGGTCGCCTTCGCCGAGCTCCACCCCGAGGCGCCCGTCCGCTGCGACGGGTTCGACGCCCACGGCCAGCCGGTCGGGGTGCCGGTCGTCGACCCCTACATCCCGATGGTGGCCTACACCGAGGAGCAGACCGAAGACCTCGCCTACGCCGCCCTGTTGGTGATGGTCACCGAAGGGCACGACGCCGACTTGTTCGACGCTGGCCTGGAGCGCATCATGCGCGCCGGCGGCGACGGGAAGGCGGTCGCCCTGGCGGCCGCGCCCGATAGCCGTGATGGTGCGCGGACGACCTGGCAGCACTTCGACGAGACCCACCGGTTCGTGCTCCCGCGGCTGCGCGAGGCGCACCAGACCATGCAGGCCAACATCCCCAAGCGGCAGTTGGCGGACCCCTGGAGCCTGGAGACCACCACCACCTACACGCCCGGCGAGGGCTCGGTGGCCGAGGGGACGCACGAGTACGCCGAGCTGATCCACCAGGGCAAGGTCAAAGACCGGACCCTGTTCTTCTTCCACCGGGAAGCCGTCGCACGCGACGACGAGGACTTCACCGACCCCGCCCAGCTGCACGCCGCGGTGCGCGAAGCCTCCGGCCCCGCCATCGCATCCTGGCCCGACTTCGACGGCCAGGTCGAGCAGATCGCGTCCCTGTACAACCAGCCCGACACGGACCGGTCCTACTGGGAGCGCGTCTGGCTCAACCGCCGGGTGCGCGCGGGCAACCAGGCGTTCGACGCCGGCCGGTGGGACGAGCTGGCCCGCGACCACGGGCTGATCTCCCCCAACCGGCTGGTCACCGTCGGGTTCGACGGGGCCCGCTTCGCCGACGCCACCGGGATCGTGATCACCGACGTGGCCACCGGATACCAGCAGCTCTATGCCGGCTGGGAGACCGACGGGTCCGCCGACTGGGAGGTTCCCGAAGACGAGGTGCACGAGGCCATGGCCGAGGTGTTCGGCCGGTGGCAGGTATGGCGCCTCTACGCTGACCCGCCCTACTGGGAGTCCGAGGTCAACGCCTGGTCGGGCACCTACGGCGAGAAGCGCGTGCAGCCGTGGTGGACCAACCGGCTCAAGCCGACCGCGTATGCGATGCGGGCCTACCGCACCGCGATGGTCACCGGCGCGGTCACGCACGACGGCGGCCGGGCGCTGCGCGACCACATCGGCAACGCAAGGCGTCGCGAGCTGAAGATGCTCGACGACGAGGCGCGCCCGCTGTGGGTGATCCGCAAGGAGCGGCCCGACAGCCCGTTCAAGATCGACTACGCCATGGCCGGAGCGTTGAGCTGGGAGGCCCGCGGGGACGCGATCGCCGCCGGCGCGCGCCCGCGCGACTCCTACGTCTACACATCCTCGACGACCAGGACCAGGAGGTGACTCCACCGTGCCCGACGTCGACGGGGTGCAGATGGACGACGGCACCGCGGCCGCGCTGCAGCAGCTGAGCCGCCTCGGTTCGGAGCTGACCGCACGCCAGCCCGTCATCGAGAATCGGCTGAACTACCTGCGCGGCCACCACCCGCTCGTGTACGCCTCGGACGAGTTCCAGTCCTACATGGGCGACCGGTTCCACGGGTTCGCCGACAACTGGTGCGCACCGGTCATCAACTCCCCGGCGGAGCGGATGAACATCCTCGGCATCCGCCCCGCCGGGGAGACCGCCGCCGACAAGGAGATGCAGCGCATCTGGCGGGACAACGCCTGCGACCGCACCAGCTCGGAAGCGCTGACCGTCATGCTTGCCGCGGCCCGCTCCTACGCCCTGGTGTGGAACAACCCCCGCGACGAGCAGACCCCGCGGATCACGTTCGAGCGCGCCGACCAGTGCGTGGTGCGCCACGACCCCGAAACCGGGGAGGCCACCGCAGGGTTGAAGCTGTGGCGCGACGAGAAGTACGAGTACGCCACCCTCTACACCCCCGAGGCGCTGTGGAAGTGGCGGCGGGCCGCCGCCCGCGTCGTCCCCGAGGGCGACCGGCCCGACCCCGCGGTCCAGGCCGGCGGCGGGTGGGAGCCGCGCCAGTCCGCGAAAGACGACACCTGGCCGGTGCCCAACCCGCTCGGCGCGCTGCCGCTGGTGGAGTTCCGCAACCAGACCCTGCTCGACGACGCGCCGATCTCCGACATCGACGGTGTGATCGCGATGCAGAACGCGATCAACCTGGTGTGGGCGTACCTCATGAACGCGCTGGACTACGCGACCCTGCCGCAACGGGTCGTCACCGGCGCCGACATGCCGAAGGTGCCGGTGCTGAACTCCGACGGGCAGAAGGTCGACGAGAAACCGCTGGACCTCGACCAGCTTGTCAAGGACCGGATCCTGTGGATCCCCAGCGAGAGCGCCAGCACGTCGGAATGGTCGGCCGCCCGGCTGGACGTATTCTCCAGCGTGATCGAACGCGCGATCGAACACGTGGCCGCCCAGACCCGCACCCCGCCGCACTACCTGATCGGGCGCATCGCGAACCTCTCCGCTGAGGCGCTCGCCAGCGCGGAGACGGGCCTCGTCAGCAAGACGGGCGAGCGCATCGTCTACGCCAACCCGGACGTCCGCGAGATCCACGCGCTGTCCTACCTGGTCCTGGACAACGATGCCAAAGCCAGGGCGATGCGCGGCGGCACCGTGCTGTGGGCTGACCCCCAGTACCGGGCGCTCGGTCAGAAGGTCGACGCGATGATGAAGCTCAAGCAGATCGGGTTCCCCTTCGCGTGGATCGCCGAGCAGTACGGGCTGGAGCCGGAGGAGGTGGCGCGGGTCATGGAGATGCGTGAGCACGAGTCGCGCATGGACCCGCTCGCGGCGATGGTCGACGAGATGGGCCGCAGCGGCGGCGCCCCGGCTGAACCACCGACCGAGCCCGCGGCGGAGCCAGCCGGCGAACCGGCGGCCGAGCCGGGCCCGTGACCGTCGCGCAGGCGCGGGAGCATCGGGCAGACCAGGTGGACCTCGCCCACGGCGCCGCCCGCCGCGCCCGCGAGGTGTTCCGAGAAGGGCTCGACCCGGCCGACATCCGCGGGTCATGGCGTGCGACCCTGCCGCAGATCCTCGGACTGACCACCGCCGCCCAGTATGCCGCCGCCCGCCTCGGCGACGACTACCTCGACCAGGTCATCCCGGGCGAGACGCTCGCTCGGCTGGCCCCCGGCGCCCTGTCCGGGGTCGCATCCGACGGGCGGGACCTGCCCACGCTGCTGACGCAGCCGGTCATCACCGCGCTGGCCTACCTCGCCGGCGGCCGGGCGGTCGCTGACGCGCTCGGCGCCGCGGCGACCGCGCTGGAGATGATCGTCGGCACGCAGGTGACCGACGCCGGCCGGGTCGCGGACCTGGTCGGGCTGACCGGCAGACCCGCCGGTGTGGCCTACACCCGGGTGGTGACACTCCCGGCGTGCGCCCGGTGCATCCTGCTCGCCGGGCAGACCTATTCCTGGTCGGAGGGGTTTCAACGGCATCCGCGGTGCGACTGCGTGACGCTGCCGCTGCGCTCCGGCGAACAGCCGCCCGGCATGATCGACCCGCGCGAGCTGTTCGACGCGATGACCGCGGAGGAGCAGGACCGGCGGTTCGGTGCGGCGGCGGCCGCCGCGATCCGCGACGGCGCCGACATCGGGCAGGTCGTCAACGCCCGCCGCGGCATGTCCGTCGCGGGCGGGCGCGTGGCCACCACCGAGGGCACCACCCGCCGCGGCTACGCGGCCCGACGCATGGGCGGCGGCGACTTCGTCCGGCAGGCCGGGCAGCGCTACGCCCGCTCGACGCAGGCACGCCTGATGCCCGAGCAGATCATCGCCGACGCCGACGGCGACCGGCAGGCCGCCATCGACGGGCTGATCCGCTACGGCTACCTGGCGCCGGTCGTCTCCGCGCGGTCCAGTCCGGTGCAACCGGACGTGCCCGCACCCGAACCACCGGCCGCCCTGGCACCGGCGGCGCTGCCGGACCCGCCGGCGATGAGCGACACCGACCTCGAAACCGAGATCGGTGAGCTGCTGGCGGCCGGGGACGTGGAGTCGCCGCGCATGGCCGCGCTCGTCGCCGAGCTGGACCGGCGCGACCAGCCCGCCGACCCCCCGGCACCCGCCGCGACCGTGGATCGCGGCGTGACCGCCGACGACCTCATGTACGTCACCGACGACCGGCTGGCCACGATGCTCGGCGACGCCTGGGCAGATGACCGGGCAGCGGATGCCGCGGTCATCGAGGCGGAGCTGGAGCGCCGCGCCGCACTGGCCGACGCCCCGCCCGCCGAGGCCGAGGTGCCCGACGACGAGACCGACGAGCAGCAGCAGCGGCGCGAGCGCGAGGAGGAGCAGTACACCGAGATCGAACGGCTCGTCGAACAGGAGGGCTACCCCTGGGAGCAGGCGGTCGCTGAGGTGCAGGGCCGCACCGTCGAGGAGATCCGCCGCCAGGAGTACGTGCGTGAGTACCGGCCCCCGGGCGACCGGCGGAGTTTCCGCGACGTGGCCAGGGAGCAGTACAAGCTCGACGTAGCCCGCCGCGTCGACCAGGCCGAGGAGGCCACCCGCGGGTACCTGCTCACCAACGAGGGCCGCCGCCAGGGCGTCGACCCCGTGTCCCTGTTCTCCGGACCGCGGGCGCGCGCCGAACGGTGGGCCAGCGAGGAGCTGAAACGCTGGTGGGACGAGAACGGTAGGTTCACGTTCGAGGAGTACGTGACCTCGATTGAGCAGGGCCGCATGTCCGGGCCCGGCCGCGACTACAACCGCTGAGAGGGGGACCGCTGTGGCTGTAGCGACCGAGCTGCTGCGCGCGCGGGCCGCCGGCGTCCGCGCCGCCCGCCAGGGCGACGCCCTCTCGGCCAACCCCTACCGGCCGGCCGCCGCGACCGCCCGCGAGCGGATGCTGTGGCGCGCGTGGCTGACCGGCTACGAGACCGTCCGGCCGATGAGGATCGACTACTCCGGCTGAGACCCGGCCCGCTCGGCGGGCCCTTCACCTCCGGCCCCGGTGGCGCAACGCTGCCGGGGCCGAGCCATGCCCGGGCGCGCGCAACGCGCGACCGAACACCCGCAACGGGAGATCACCATGCACAACACGATTGAGCTGCCTGCCCACCCTGCGACCGGGCTGACCGCGCTCGGGTGGCGCCGCAACGGCGCCCCGATCTGGCCGGTGCTCGGCGGCGACGGAACCACCCCGCCGCCCGACGGCGGCGGAGGGGACGGCGGCGAGCCCCCCGCCGGCGGGACCGGCGACCCCGACCCCGACGGAGGCAGCGGCGACGGCGACGGCGGAAACGCAGGAGGAGACGGCGACCCGGACGCCAACCAGCTCGGCGACGCCGGGAAGAAGGCGCTGGACGCCCAGAAGAAGAAGTGGAAGGAAGAGCGCGAGAAGCGGCAGGCGGCCGAGGCCGAGCTGGAGAAGCTCCGCAACGGAGCCTCCAAGGAGGGCGGCGAGGGCGGCGAAGACGACCCCGAGACCATCCGGCGCAAAGCCCAGGCCGAGGTCATGGGCAAGGCGAACGAACGCATCGTCTCGGCGGAGGTCCGCGCCGCCGCCGCCGGCAAGCTCGCCGACCCGGCCGACGCCGCACGGTTCATCGACCTCACACAGTTCGAGGTCAACGACTCCGGTGACGTCGACAAGGAGGAGATCGGCGAGGCCATCGAGGACCTGCTCAGGACGAAGCCGTACCTGGCCGCCGGCGCGAACAAGCGGTTCCAGGGCGGCGGCGACGGCGGGCAGGGCCGCGGCTCCAAGCAGCCCAGCCTCGACGAGCAGATCGCCGAAGCCGAGAAGGCCGGCGACACCATGCGCGCGATCGGGCTGAAGACCCAGAAGCTCAACCAGACCAAGTAATCCCCGGCCCTGTGCCGGGCCAGCATGAGGAGGACCAGTGCCCGGAATCACCGGCATGGGGACCACGTTCAACCTGCCGAACTACGTCGGCGAACTGTTCGCCGTCACCCCGGAGGACACCCCGTTCCTGTCCGCGATCGGTGGGCTGACCGGCGGCCGCCCCGCCGAAGCCACCATCTTCACGTGGAGCGGCTACGACCTGCGTGACGCCGCCACCGACCGGCAGCGCCTCGAAGGCGCCGACGCGCCTTCGGGTGAGGGCCGGTCCCGTTTCCGCGTCTCCAACGTGGTCGAGATCCACCAGGAGACCGTGAACACGTCCTACACCAAGCAGGCCGCCACCGGGCAGTTCTCCGGAACCGGGTCGAACCACCCGCACGCGGCCGGCCTCAGCGGCATGAACGCGGTCGCTGACGAGCACTCGTGGCAGATCGCCCAGGCCCTCAAGCAGATCGCCCGCGACGTCGAGGCGACGTTCATCGCCGGGACGTTCCAGGAGCCCGCCGACAACGCCACCGCCCGCAAGACCCGCGGCCTGATGGCGGCGATCACCACCAACGCGGTCGACGCCAACAACGGCACCGCCGACCAGCCGCTGGACGAGGACATGATCCTCGGCCTGATGCAGTCGGTGTGGGAGAACGGCGGCATCTCGGAGTCGGAGACGGCGACCGTGATGGCCAACGCGTGGCAGAAGCGGCAGCTCACGCGCATCTTCGTGACCGACAAGAACTACCAGGAGCAGACCCGCAACGTCGGCGGTGTGAACCTGCAGACCATCGAGACCGACTTCGGGCGGCTGAACATCATGCTCAACCGCTACATGCCCGCCAGTGAGCTGTCGGTGGTGTCGCTGGAGCAGTGCGCGCCGCGGTTCCTGCCGATCCCCGGCAAGGGGTTCCTGTTCCAGGAGCAGCTCGCGAAGGTCGGCGCGTCGGACCGCACCCAGATCTACGGCGAGGTCGGGCTGGAGTACGGCAACGAGAAGGCCCACGGCAAGATCATCAACCTGACCACGTCTGCGAGCTGATCATGACGAAGTTCGTGAGCACTCGGTATCCGCAGCTGTGGCTGCCCGCGCTGAAGGTGCGGTTCCGCGACGGGGTGGCCGAGGTCGACGACCCGGCCACCGCCGCGGCCCTCACCGGTATCCGCACCGAGGGTGTGGCGCTGGCTCCGGGAGAGACCCTGCCCGGCGCCGGCGACCCGGGCGACGACGACGGCGGCGAGCAGGGCGACGGCGCGCGGGAGGCCGAGGGCGAGCAGCCCGCGGCCGCCTCCGACGCCCCGGCGCCCGGCGACGGCGCACCGGAGGAGCAGCCCGCAGCCGAGAAGAATCAGCCGCTTGCGGAGCCGCCGGCCATCAGCGAGCCCAAGCCGCGCCACGTCGACTACGCGGCCGACGTGCTCGGGCTGGACCGCACAGAGATGCAGCCCCTGACCAAGGCCGACATCGCCGAACGCATCCGGACCGAACTCGCCAAGCGAGCCGGATAGGAGGGGGTGGCTGCCGTGGCGCTGGACCCGTTGGCGACGGTGGCCGACGCCCGTGAGCTCGGCCTGACCGTGGCCGACGACGAGGAACCGATGGTCGAGCGGTACCTGCGGGCCGCGTCCGCCGCCGTGCGCGACGCGGCCGGGGTGCCGATCAGTCAGATCACCTCGACCGTGGAGCTGGAGGGCCGGACGGGCGTATGGCTGCGCCTGCCCGGCCCGCCCATCACCGCCGTGTCGCAGGTGCTCCTCGACGGCGATGAGGTCACCGACTACCGGCTTCGCACCACCGACCTGTGGCGCCGCCGCGGGTGGCAGACCACCTGCGGCGAACCGTCCACCGTGCAGGTCACCCTGACGCACGGCATGCCGGCGGTGCCTGAGGACATCGTGATGCTGGTGTGCCGCATCGTCGCCGCCACCCTGAACGCCTGGCGCGACGGGGACGGCGGCGAGGGCCTGGCGGCCGGCGCCGTCACCCAGGAACGCATCGGCGACTACAGCGTCTCCTACGGGGACGGCGGGCTGATCACCGAGATGGAGCTGCCCGACTACCTGCGTCAGCGGCTCGCCGAGCGGTTCGGCGGCGGCGCCGCGGTGGTGGGGTCGCGGTGAGGCGCCGCAGCATCGGCCACCGCCTGAATCGGCGCGTGGACATATGGCGCGTCACCCGCACCCCGGACGGCGGCGGCGGGTTCTCGGAGACCTGGGGCCCGATGCACGAGCGGGTGCCCGCGCGCATGTCGCAGCCGCACGCCACCGAGCGCGAGCGCGCCGAACGCAGTGGTGCGGAGTTGACCCATCAGGTCTACTTCCGGCCCGGGACGGACGTGCGCCGCGGCGACGAGATCCGCACCGGCGGTCGCTACTTCCGGGTGCTGTGGGTGGTCGAGCCCTCCATCGAGATCTACAAGCGCGCGGACTGCCGCGAGCACCAAGCAGAAGGGACACCCACCTGATGGCGACAGCGACCATTGCGGTGCCGGCCGAGGTGGAGCTGCCAGTACGGATCTCCGTCGGCGAGCACACCGCCGAGGCCGGGACGATCACCCTCGACCGCGGGCAACCGGTCGGCGAGCAGATCGCCGAGTTCCTGCGCGCCGTGGCCGACGAGATGGAGACCGCCGACGACGGCAACGAGGACGGTGAGGACTGATGGCCACGATCACGGCTCAGAGCGTGCCCGTAGCGGGGCTGGACGCGGTCACCTGGACTGCTGCCGCACCGGGCGGAGACGAGACACCGACCGGGCGCGGCCTGGTGCTGCTGGTCAGCAACACCGACGCCGCGCCCCACACCTTGACGATCACCACACCCGGCACGGTCGAGGGCATCGCCATCGCTGACGTCGACCGGACCGTGGCGGCCGACGCCGTCGCGATCGTGCCGCTGGGGGAGGTCTACCGCGCCCCGGCCACCGGCCGCGCCTCGGTGGCCTACGACGACGCGACCGGCGTCGAGGTCGCCGTCGTGCAGCTGCCGAGGGGGTGACCATGAGCGTGCGGGTGATTGGGGCGCGGGCGGCCCGGCGGGCGCTGGCCCGGCTGACAACCGACATGCACGACACCATGGACGTCGTTGCCGAGAAGTGGGCCGACACCATGTACGAGGGCGCGATCGCCGACGTGCCGATCGACTCCGGCGACCTCGGCTCGGCGCTGGAGAAGCGCCGGTCCGGCTCGGGTGCCACAGCCGACGCCAAGGTCGGTGTGTGGGAGAAGGACGAGTACTACGGCCAGTTCCAGGAGTTCGGCACGTCCGCGTTTCCTGCACAGCCGTTCATGTACCCCAACGCCAAGAAGGCGAACAAGCAGATCAGGGGCTGGGTGCGTGAGGAGTTCGAGAAGAAGGTCGAGGGCGGCTGAGCCATGGCAACCTGCGCCTGGCCGCTGCAGACAGCCGTCGTCGCGCGCCTGTCCTCCGATCCGCCGCTGACCGCCGTCGCCGCCGTCCTCGACGAGGTGCGCGAGGACTCGCCGTACCCGCACGTGACGCTCGGCGAGGTCATCGAGGAGCTCGACGACACCCACGACAACCAGGGCCTCGACGTGTCCTTGGTGCTGCACATCTGGTCGAAGTACCCGGGCTATGCCGAGTGCGCGCGCATCCTCGCCCACCTGGACCGGCTCCTCGACCGTCGGCCGCTGCAAGTCGAGGGCTTCACCATGTCGTCGATCCACCGGGAGCACCACCGGATGATGCGCGACCCCGACCCACAGATCAGACACTGCCCGGTGCGCTTCCGGGTCTGGCTCAGCGAGGAGCAGTAGAGCAATGGCAGGTAAGGACGGTTTCGGTACCGAGCTGCGCCGCGACGACGGCGCCGGCACCTTCGCACCCATCGGCAACGTCGGCAACTTCGGCGGCCCCAACTCCGAGCGGGAGACCTACGACGTCACCGCCCACGACAGCGCCAGCAATTTCCGCGAATTCATCGGCGGGCTGGTCGACGGCGGCGAAGTGTCCGTCGAGGTCCACTACGACCCCGCCAAGCACGACACCCTCTACGGCGACTTCAAGAACCCCGACCCCGTCTCCTACGAGATGGAGTCCCCGGAGGGCGAGGTGTGGGCGTTCGACGCGGTCCTCAACGGCTGGGAGCGGGAGATGCCTGTCGACGGGCAGATGGCCGCGACCATCACCTGGCAGGTCTCCGGCGAGCCCATCATCACCCCCGCCCCCTGATCAGCAGAGAGAAGACACAGTGTTCAACAGCACACGCAAGGACGGCGACCAGCCCGAGGCCGAGGGGCCTCTGCTCAGCCGCGATCAGATCCTCGGCGCCGACGACGCCCAGTACGACCACGTGGACGTCCCCGAATGGGGCGGCCGGGTGCGCATCCGCAGCCTGACCGGCACCGAGAGGGATAAGTTCGAGTCCGAGATTGCGGGCAACACCAAGCGCCTCAAGCTCGACAACGTCCGCGCGAAGTTCGTCGCCAAGAGCGTGGTCGATGCCCAGGGCAACCAGGTGTTTAGCACCGCGGACGTGGCGGCCCTGGGGCGCAAGAACGCCGCCGTGCTCAACCGCGTGTTCGAGGCGTGCCAGAAGCTGTCCGGGCTCACCGACGACGACGTCGACGAGCTGCTGGGGGAATGAGGCGCCGGCCAGAGCGGGAGTTCTACTTCCGCTTGGCCGGCTACCTCGGCTACACGGTCGAGGAACTCCTCGCCCGCATCAGCTCCCGGGAGCTGTCCGAGTGGATCGCGTTCGAGAAGCGCGCCGGCCCCTTGGGCCAGCGCCGCGGCGACATCCACATGGCGGTCATCACCTCGGCCATCTACAACGTGAACCGGAAGAAGGGGTCGAAGGCCATCGACCCCGAAAAACTGCTGCCCAAGTGGGACGACTACCAGTCCGACGAGGACATGTGGGCTCAGATCCGCGCGGCGAATGCGGAGCTGGGCGGCACGGTCGCCGACGAACCATCTGAATAGCGCGTCAGGCGGGAGGTGATCCCGCGTGGCGACAGTGGCATCCCTGCTGGTCAAGCTGGGATTAGACAGCAAGAGGTTCGACAAGGGCGCCAAGAAGGCGGTCCGCGGCCTCGACCAACTGGTCGGCCGCCTCGACAAGCTGAACAAGCTCGGGAAGTTCACCGCCATCACGGCCGGCGCGTCCGCGTTCACCTCTCTGGCCGCCGCCGCCGGGCCCGCCTCCGGCGCCGTTCTGGCGCTGCCCGCGGCCGCGCTGGTCGCCTCCGCGGGGGTCGCCACCCTCGCGGCCGGCCTGTCCGGTGTGGGCGAGGCGATGGTCGCCACTGGCGGCACCAGCGAGGAGCTGCAGAAGGCCCTCGACAAGCTGGCGCCCAGCGCACAGAAGTTCGTGCGCAGCTTCGCTGGGATCCGCGAGCAGTTCAAGCCGATCCAGCAGGCCGTACAGCAGAAGCTGTTCGCCGGACTCGGCAAGGAACTCTCCGAGCTCGCGCAGGGGATCCTGCCGACAGCACGCCGCGGCATGACCGCGGTCGCCTCCGCCTTGAACGGGCTGGGCAAGGAAGCCCTCGCGACCATGAAGACGCCCCTGTTCAAGGGGCAGATGGCCGACATCTTCGACGGCACCGCGAAGGCCACCCGCTCCTTCTCAGGTGTCGTCGGCCCGCTACTGACGGTCCTCGCCCAGCTGGCGATCGTCGGGCTGCCGCTGATCACCCGCTTCAACGAATGGGCCGCCGGCGCGCTGAAGAGCGCCGCGGCGTTCCTGACGTCGGAGCAGGGCGCGGCCAGAATGACCGGCATCGTCCAGCGCGCCGGCGACGTCCTCGCCCAGCTCGGCGAGATCGCGGGCAACCTCGGCTCGCTGCTGGCCGGGATCTTCGGTGCCGCCAGTGTGGACGGCGCGTCCCTGCTGGACACCGTCACCCAGCTGACCGCGCAGTGGGCCACCTGGGCCAACAGTGCGCAGGGCCAGGAGCAGCTCGGCCAGATCTTCACCACCCTCAACCAGATCTTCACTGACCTGCTGGCGATCCTGCCCGGGGTCGCCTCCGTGATCGGCACCATCGCCAGCGCCTTCACCAGCCTGCCGGGGCCCGTGCAGTCGACCATCACGCAGATGCTGGCCTGGTCGATGGTGCTCGGCGCGGTCTCCGGCAAGATCATGCCGCTGTACGGCGGCATCAAGATGCTCTCCGGCGGGCTGCTCAAGCTCGGCAAGGCCGCCACCGCGGGCGGACGGCTGAAGACGATCGCGTCCGCGTTCGGCAGGGTCGGGGCCGCCGCCGGCCGCGCAGCCGCGCAGGTGGCCGCGGCCACCGCCAAGATGATCGCGTCCATGGCCAAGGCGGCCGCGAAGATGGTCGTCTCGGCGGCCCGCTACGTCGCCGCCTGGGTGCTCATGGGTGTGCAGGCGATGATCCAAGCCGCCCGGATGGCGCTGGCGTGGATCATCGGGCTCGGCCCGATCGCCTGGATCATCGCCGCCGTCATCGCCCTGGTTGCGCTGATCATCCTGTACTGGGACGAGATCGTCGCGGCCATCTCCGCGGCCTGGCAGTGGGTCAAGCAGGTCACGGTCGCCGCGTGGCAGGGCATCGTCAACGCGGTCACCGCCGCCTGGGAATGGATCAAGTCCGCGATCTCCGCGGCTGTCCAGTTCGTCCTGAACTGGCTCAAGTCCAACTGGATGCTGCTGCTCGGCATCATCCTGGGCCCGGTCGGTCTCGCCGTCGGCCTGATCATCAAGCACTGGGACAAGATCAAGGCGGCGACCGCCGCGGCCTGGCAGTGGGTCAAGGCCAAGATCGGTGCGCTGATCTCCGGCGCGGTCAACCTGGTCAAGCGCTACCTGAGCGTCGCGAAGGCGGCGATCTCCGGGGCGTGGAACGCCGCGAAGAGCCTCACCAGCCGCGCGTGGAACGCGATCAAGAACGCCGTGTCCAACGGTGTGGGCCGCATGATGAGCCTGGTCACGTCCATCCCCGGCAAGGTCAAGTCGGCGCTGTCGAACGCGAAGAACTTCCTGCTCAGCGCCGGACGGCGCATCATCCAGGGTCTGATCGACGGCGTCACCGGGATGATCGGCAAGCTGAAAGCCAAGTTCAGCTCCATCACCGGGATGATCCCGGACTGGAAGGGCCCCATGTCCGTCGACATGAGGCTGCTGGAGCCCTCCGGTGCGGCGCTGATGGCCGGCCTCGGCCGCGGCGTCGAGAAGGCGCTGCCCGGGCTCCGCTCGACCCTGCAGGGCGTGACGCGGGAGATCCCCCGCAACGTCACCGGGTCGGTGCGCCACACCGGCGGCGCGGAGACGCGCGTGGTCATCGACGTGACCGGCGCCGACGAAGAGTTCAAGCGGATGTTCCGCAAGCTGCTGCGCACGACACCGGGCCTCGCGGCCGAGATCAGGGGGTGAGCGTGGCCGGGAAGATCAACCCCCGCGTGCACATGCGCGCGGGCTCGGAGTGGGTGGACATCACCTCCGATGTGCGCACGTCGGAGGACATCACGATCAACCGCGGCAGGCGCGACGAGGGCGCCTCGGTGGATCCGACGACGTGCAGCCTGCTGCTGAACAACCGGCACGGGAAGTACTCGCCGCGGCATCCGGGTTCGCCGTACTACGGGCTGATCGGCCGCAACACCCCGATCCGGGTGCGGGTCGGCACTCCTCCGCCCGCGCCGTCGCCGGTGCTGGTCGACTCCTTCGACCGGACGGTGGCCGACGGGTGGGGCAGCGCCGACTCGGGTCAGGCCTGGGTCGTCGACGCCGGCGACGTCGCCGACTTCTCGGTGGACGGCGGGGTCGGGACCATCACCGTGGACGCCGTCTCCGCCATCCGCCGCGTCACCCTCGACGCGGGCCTGGCCGACCTCGACCTGACGGTGCGGATCCGCACCGACACCGCCCCGGTGGGTGAGGCCTACCGCGGCATCCAGGCCGGCGTGTACGTCCGGTGGGACCCCGACACCAACGAGGGCCTGTTCTTCGGGGTCACGATCGGCACCGACACCGGGCGGCCCGACGGGGGACTGCGGGTGTCCACGTCCATCCTCACCCCCGCCAGCACCCCCGCCCCGGAGGAGGTGGCGCCCGGCGTCACCGCCCAGGCGGGCGGCTGGCTGCGGCTGCGGGTGCTCGCGACGGGCCCGGAGGTGCGCATGCGCGTCTGGCCGGATGGGGCCGAGGAGCCTGAGGTGTGGCATGCGCAGGGCTATACCACCGGCTACCTGGCCGCGGGCGATGTGGCGGTGGGCGGCGGCATCACCGCGCTGGACACGCCGGTGCCCGCGCTGCTGGAGTTCTCCGACCTCGAGGTGCGCGAACCCACCCCGCCCGACATCCGCACCCGCATGGTGGGCGAGGTCAGCGAGTGGCCGATGCGGTGGGACCTGTCCGGCAACGACGTGTGGGTGCCCATCACCGCCAGCGGGATCCTGCGCAGGCTCTCCCAGGGGTCGGCGGCGGCGCCGTCGGCGCTGGCGGCCACCATCCCCGCGCACCAGCCGCTCGCGTACTGGCCGCTGGAGGACGGGCCCGACGCGGGCCTGTCGGCCGCCTCGGGGCTCGAAGGCGGCCAGCCGCTGCGCGTGCAGGGGCTCACCTTCGCCGAGGAGGACGGGCCACCCGGGTCCGGGCCGCTGCCGGTCGTGACCGGGGTCCGCGGAGGATTCGTCTCGCCCGCCATCGAGATGACCGACACCGGGGTGTGGGAGGTCGACCTCCTCTACTACCTGGCGGAGGACGACTTCCCGGAGGGCGTTGACCAGGAGATGCTGTCGGTGGCCAGCTCCGGGCGGGCGGTGCGCTGGCGCGTCTCGCTCGGAACGGGCACCACCTCCGGCGACCTGCTGATCGTCCTGCAGGCGTTCGATGAGGACGACGCGGTGCTGGACTCCAGCGCGGTCGACGTCCAGGGGACCGGGGTCGCGTTCCTCGACGTGTGGCGGCAACTGCGTCTCAATGTCCGCGAGGACGGCGGCGACGTGTATTGGACGCTGTTCTGGGTCGACGAGGACGGTGCCGGGGGCGGCACCACCGGCACGTTCTCCGGGAGTCCCGGACGGGTCGCCTCGATTTCCACGACCTTCGGCACCGAGCTGGTCGGCGCCCTCGCTTTCGGGCACCTGTCGGTGTGGGGCGCGCCCACCACCCGCGGCTACTTCGGCGCCGTCGCCGGCTTCCCGGGCGAGACCGCGCGCCAGCGCATCTCCCGCACCTCCGCCCAAGCCGGGGTGCCGATGGTGGTCTCCGGTGAGGCGGCGACCCGGATGGGTGCGCAGCCGGCCGCGTCGTATCTGGACGTGCTGACCGAGTGCGCGGACGCCGACGGCGGGATCCTGTCGGAGCAGCGCGCCGCGCTCGGCCTGGCCTACCGGGGCCGGGACACCCTCTACAACCGCGGCCGCACAGAAGGAGTAGGCGAATGACCGTGTTCTATGGGCCCGCTTTCGAGGCGGCGCTGTCCGAGGTCGCGGCGAACGCGACGGTGGCCAGCCTGCACAGCGCGCAGCCGAACGCGTCCGGCTCGAACGAGCTCGCCGGGTCGGGCTACGCCCGCCAGTCGGTGACGTGGGGCACCGCCTCCGGCGGCAGCTTGTCGTCCACGTCCATCCCCACGTTCACGGTGCCCGCCTCGACGACCGTGACGCACGTGGGGTTCTGGGACTCGGGAGAGACCGTCTTCTACGGCGCGCTCGCGTTCGACGTCCCCGAGGAGTACGGGGCCGCCGGCGAGCTGACGGTGGACCCGGCGACGCTGACCGCCGCCACCGACCCGTCGTAGGAGAGGGGGCAGCGTGGCGGTCGTCTGGCAGAACACCCTCGACGGCAGTGACGGCGTCGCGGTCACCACCACCAACTCTGCCGATCACGGCGACGCCCTGGCGGCGGTCAACGGCACCGTCGTCTACGACACCTCATGGTCGGCCGCCGGGTCGGCCTCCATCCTCCTCGGCGGCCCCGGCGTCGGGAGTTTCAACGGCGTCGAGCCGCCCGACTGGCCGACCGGCACCACCGCGTGGCGGATGTACCTGCGCGTCGCCTCGGACGACGCGCTCGACATCGCCATGTCCCCCGACACCGGCAGCATCATGGCCGCGACCGTGCGCGGCAACGGCGACCTGGACCACCCCGGCGGCACCGAGACCGGTGTGCTGCCCACCGACGGGTCCGCTTTCCGGCTTGAGATCCTGGTGGACGGCACGGCCTGGACGGTCCAGGCCTATGTCACCGACCCGGACGGCACCACCCCCGACGTGGACGCCACCGGCACCCTCGCGTCGGCGCCGTCCGGTGACTGGTCGGCGTTCATCGAGGACTACTCTGCGGGCGGCGTCCACGCCGACGAGATGGTGATCACCGACACGGCCGCGCCGGTGGGGCCCGTGGCCCCGCCTCCGGCGACGATCACCACCGACAACACGCTCACCGGGGCGGACGGGGCGGCCGTCACCGACGCCACCCTGGCCGCCTCCGCGCAGACGGGCACCGTCACCGTCTCCGACGCGAACAACACCGGCACCGGGCTGAGCCCGCAGGCGGCCTACTCCGACACCCAGCAGGTGTTCTCGGGTCAGACCATGGTCCGGCTGTGGCAGTGCAACCACCGGGACGGCACCACCCGCGACGACGGGCTCTCAGCCGGGCCGCAACCCAAACTGGCGTTCTCGATACCGGGTGCGCCGTGGGCAATCCGGTTCTACGCCTACTTCCCGGCCGGGTGGAACACGTGGAACGAACAGTACGACGACCTGTTCAACGAGCGGTGCTGGCTCGTCCGGCTCGGCGACTACGCCCTGACCGTCTACGAGACCGGGTCGGGCAACATCGGGTTCCGGATGCAGCCGCTCGACCTGGACGCCGCCGGCGTCAACGTGTCGCTGGGCGGGTCAGCGCACGCGCTCAACGACGAGCTCATCCGCGTCGAGGTCCTGTGTGACGGCACCGACACGACGATCTACACCTACCTCGGGCAGGACGAGTCGACGCCGCGGACCGCGACCCTGGCGGGCTTCGCACCCTCGGCCGACGCCAACAACCTGACCGGGTACCCGTTCACGTTCGGCTCCTACCTGCCCTACGGCAACGGGTCCTTCGACCAGCGGGTGGCCGACTACCAGCAGAAACTGATCGACCAGGGGTACCCCGCACCCGAATGGGGTGCGGACGGGTTCTACGGCGACGAGATGGCGGGCCAGTGGGACGCCTACGCCGCCGACGTCGGCCTGGACTCCCTGGTGGGGACGTTCGGTGCGGGTGGCGGCGCGGGCGCGGAGATCCTGCGCGCGATCGACGTGGACCGGTCGACGGCGCGCGTCTCCGGTAGCAGCCTGCCCACCTCGGTGTACGTGGGCTACCTGGCGGTCGCCGACACGGCGGCGCTGATCGGCCCAGCGGAGGAGCCCTCCGACGGCGTAGTGGTCTCGCCTGCCGGCGGGATCGTGCTCGGCGGCACCGCGCAGGCGTCCAGGAACGCCCGTCCGGCGTCCTCCGGCGGCATCGTGCTCGGCGGGTCGGCCTCGCCCCGCAAACACGTCACCGTGTCCGCCTCCGGCGGCATCACGCTCGGCGGCGCGGCCGCCGCGTCCAAGAGCACCACGATCGGCGCGTCCGGCGGGATCGTGCTCGGCGGGGGTGTCGACACCGAGCAGGGCACGACCCTGTTCATCGACTACGGCGCGGGCCACGTCTCGGACCCGTTCGAGCCGATCGACGATGACCAGCACATCCGCAACGACGTCGAGGTCAAACGCGAGGGCGGCTCCAGCGCGCGGCATGTGCAGGAGACCGGGCCGCTCAGTGTGCTGCCGCCTCCGGACGGGGTGGGGGTCTACGACGAGTCGGTGACGCTCAACGTCGCCGACGACGACCAGCTGGCGGATCAGGCGGCGTGGCGGGTGCATCTGGGCACGGTCGACGAGGCCCGCTACCCCCAGGTGCGCGTCGACCTCAGCAACAAGAGCTTCCTGGTGGACGACGTCACGTCCCGGGATTCCGGGGACTGGCTGCGGGTCATCAACCCGCCGGAGTGGCTCCCACCGCGCGATATCGACCTGCTGATCCAGGGCTACACCGAGACCATCTCGGTTTTCACCTGGAACATCGTGTTCAACGCGAGCGACGCGGCCGCCTACACCGTCGGCGAGGTGTACGCGCCGGCGACCATCGGCGGCCCCGACCGGGCCGACACGTCCGGGTCGCGGCTGTGGACCGACATCACCGCTGGGCAGGCCAGCTTCGACGTCGAGGTGTACGACGGGCCGCCCTGGATCGCCTCGGCAGCGCTGCCCGGCGAGTTCCCGTTCGACATCCGGGTGGGCGGCGAGGTCATGACCGTCACCGCGGCCGCCGCGCCGCTCGGGGACCTGCAGGAGTTCACCGTCGTGCGCTCGGTCAACGGCATCAGCAAACCGCACACGGAGGGCACGGCCGTGGAGCTCGCCGCGCCCGCAGTCGTCGCCCTGTAGAGAGGAGGCCGCCATGGTCCAGTGGCTCGCCGGGATGAGAACCACCGCGGAGCGGCTGCGCGAGACGGCCGGGGTGTGGCAGGACTATGGCGGGGCGTGGACCGCCTCCACCACGAACCCCAGCATCGGCAACGGTGCCCTGGCGTTCCGGTACATGCAGATCGGGTCGACGATCGAGTTCATGGTCCGCATCGTGTGGGGCAGCACGACCTCCGACGGCGACGGCACCTACGACTTCGGGCTGCCGGCCGCCCCCAAGGCCTACGGCGGCTCTTCCAACATCGGCGGCACCGCCACCTGCATCATCGAGATCGGGTCCGCGACCAACCGGTACAGCTTCGGTGTGCTGCTGTACAACACCGGGTTGGTGCGGGTCGCGGACGACGGTGAGACCTCGGGTCTCAGCGCCGGCGGGTGGGACGGCCACGGCTGGGAGGACGGCAACTTCCTGCTGATGTCCGGCCGCTATGAGGTGGACTGATGTGGCCGGGCAGCCTGGCGGAGGCGGGCCCGTGGCTGCTGGGTGCGGCCGGCGTCGTGGGTGCCGCCGGGGTGCTGATCGCGGCGGCCCGCAAGGTCTGGACGTTCGGCCGCCGCGTGGGGCACTTCCTCGACGACTGGACAGGTGAGGCGGCGCGGCGCGGGGTCGAGGCGCGTCCCGGCGTCATGGAGCGGCTGTGCACGATAGAGGACCGTCTCGGCGCGGTCGAGCACGAGGTCCGCACCAACGACGGCTCCTCACTGAAGGACGCGGTCCGGCGCACCGAGGTGCACATGGCGGAGCTCCGCCGACGCTCCGACCCCTGACCCGATTTGCCCGCATACGCCCCGGCCCGGTGTCGGGGCGCTCGCATGCCAGGAGGCACACAGCATGGTCCGCATCATCTCCCGGTCGGAGTGGGGGGCACGCGCCCCCCGTGACCGGTCATACGTGTCGTGGTCGCAGCGCACCGAGGTGGTCGTCCACCACTCGGCGGGCCCGACCACGCAGACGGTCCGTTCCATCCAGGACTTCCACCTCGACGGCCGCGGCTGGTCCGACATCGGCTACAACCTGCTCGTTGACGACGACGGCGCCGCTTACGAGGGCCGCGGGTGGACCGTCGCCGGCGCCCACGCGGTGGGCCACAACACCAGCGGCATCGGCATCTGCTACATCGGCCAGAACAGCCCGACCCCGGCGGCCAAGGCCACGATCCGGGCGCTGTACGACGAAGCGAGCGAGCGCGCCGGTCGGGCGCTGCCCAAGCGCACCCACGGCGACGTGAACAGCACATCCTGCCCAGGCAGCAACCTGCAGTCCTGGGTCGACGACGGCATGCCCGGCGGAGTCGGGGTCATCGAGGAGGCCATGAACATGATCATCAACCTGCGCAAGGGCGACGGCTCGGAGACCGGCAAGCGCGAGCACGTGAAGTTCCTGCAGATCGTACTGAAGGAGCAGGGCCAGGACGTCGGCGAGTACGGCGTCGACGGCGAATACGGCGGCGACGTTGAGTCCGCTGTGCTCGGGGCGCGCCAGGCGGAGGGCTCCGAGCAGGACTTCGGCGACTGGGTCAGCGGCTGGGCCGCCAAGCAGATCATCCGCGGGTGGGTCGAGCAGATCGTGCGCGACACCGTGGGATCCGCCTCGGGCGGTGCCCTGCCCGACACCGTCGACGTCAGCGGCAAGCTGCGCCTCACCAAATAGCCACCCGCCCCCAAGCACGACCGCCCCGACCGGGCCTTCCGGCCGGGGCTCACTCATGTGGAGGGCCGTCATGGTCCACCGGACAGACAGGAGGCCGCTCATGCCCGCAACCCGCGAAACCAAGCAGGACGCCACCAACCGGTCCTGGCGCACCATCGCCCAGGGCGCCGTGTCGGTGGTCCTGGTGGCCGCCGCCACCGTCGTCGTCGACACTGTCACCCCCGGCGAGCTGGTGGACTGGCCCGCCGCCGCGACCGCGATCGGCACCGCCGTGGTCACCGCGCTGGCGGCCTACATACAGCGGCGCCTGGAAGGCGCGAGCAAGGACGCGTCAATCCAGTAGGCAGCCGAACAGAACCGCCCCCGCTCCTCCTTCGGGAGGGGCGGGGGCGGTTCTTCGTGTGGGGTGCCCCCTGCCCGGGAGGACGGGGCAGGGGGCGGGTGGCCGCGCCGGTGGGAAGACGTGGACGGTCCCGGCGCGGCCGGTCTTCAGGTTTGGAACCCGGCGTAGAACCAGGGCGAGGTGCCGTCGTCGGGGTCGTCCTGGTAGCGGTGCGGGTACCGCGGGTCGGGGTCGGGCCGGTCAGCGCCGGTGGCCTCCGGCTGGTCGTCGTGGTCGGGGTCGGGCACCAGGGCCCCTCTCATCAGGTCAGGTCACGTGGGCGGTGTGCCACCAGCCGCGGTCCTCGCCGAGCCCGGTCAGCTCGTCGCGGACGGTGGCGGCGAGGTGGGGCCGCGGGTCGTCGGTGGCGTGCAGGTCGTGTTCGGCGCGGTACTGGGTGAGCTGGTCGTCGGTCAGCTCCAGCTCGACGCGCAGGCGGTATGTGGGCACGGATCCCCCCCGGTGTCCGTGTCGCAGGGTCAGGGCTGCTGGTGGGGTGTGCGGGCGCGCGCCAGCGCGCAGCGGCTGTCGCGGCCGCGGACCTGGTCGATGCTGTCGAGGGCGTCGTCGAGCAGGGCGCGCAGGAGCAGCTGGTCGTCGCGGACCGCGTAGGCGGCGGCGTGGAGCTGCCCGGCGACGGTGGCGAGCCGCGCGGCGTCGCGCACGGACAGGTGCGTTTCCTCGGCGTCTTCGGCGCGCGGGGTGGGGAGGGTGGCCATCACCGCACCGCCAGCTCGCGCACTGTGCCCGCGTCGGGGGCGGGGTGGGCGAGGTCGGGCCGGTCGGCGATCAGCGCGCGGATCGGCCCGGCGAGCGCGGCGCGGAGGTCGTCGAGCCCGTCGTCGGCGGGCGCCGCGGGGGGCGCCCACGGGGGGACGATGCGGCGCCGCGTGTAGAGCGGCACCGTGGGGATCGGTTGGGTGGCGGGCGGCTCGGCCGGCGCCTCCACCTCCGGGGCGGGCGCGGGCGCCGTTGCGGCGGCGTGGCGGCCGGTCGGCGGCGGCAGGACCCTGTCGCGCCATTCCTGGACGATCCTGGACAGTCTGCGCATGCGTACCCCCTGCGGGGACGGGCGGCTGGTAAGGCCGCGTGGTTCTGGTGACCCCATGGTGAGCACACCGGCGCAGTATTTTCAATACAAAGGTTCGGAGTGATGCGATGCTGTCCGCAAAACCTTGGCCGAAGGGGTGATCTACCATCGCCGCAGGACGAAAGCGCCGGAAGACGCGAGGAGCACGGACCGTGGCGGACAGGCACAGCCCGACCGTGAGACGTCGGCGGCTATCCGCCGAATTGAAAAGACTGCGCGAGGAGTCCGGGTTCACGGCTGAGCAGGTAGGTGACCGCCTCGGATGGTCGCGCGGACGGCTCACCAACATGGAGCTGAACAAGTGGAAACGCACCGACCCGGTGATCGTGCGGGCCCTGGCCGACCTCTACGGCGCCTCTGAGGAGGTCCGCGAAGGGCTCGTCACGCTCGCGCGCCAGTCTCGCGAAAAGGGCTGGTGGGCCCGCTACGGCGACGTGCTGACCGGCGCCTACGTGGGATTCGAGGCTGAGGCATCGGTGATCTCGACGTATCAGTCCATGGTGATTCCAGGGCTGTTGCAGACCCGCGAGTACGCGTCCGCCTCAGATCGTGCGGTTCACACCCAGGATGCCGCGGCCACCGAGCGGGCGGCCGATGCCCGCATGGAGCGGCAGGAGATCCTTGACCGCGAGGACGCGCCGCGGCTGTGGGCCGTGATCGACGAGTCTGTTCTCCTGCGTCCGGCTGGTGGACGGGATGTGATGCGCGCCCAGATCGAGAAGTTGATCCAGGTCTCGGAGGAGGTCAATACGATCAAAGTACAGGTACTTCCCCTGGAGGTCGGCCTGCATCCCGGCACCGCCGGATCGTTCACTCTCCTCGACTTCCCCAACCCGGCGGATCCGTCCATCGTCTACATCGAGAACCGGACGGACGGGCTGTACCTGGAGGAGTCGCCGGAGGTCGAGACGTACCGGGACGCTTGGGATGACATCCGCGTGATGGCGTTGCATCCCGAGGCGTCGGCCGAGCGGATGCGGACCCTGATCCAGAACCATTACCAGTAAGTAGGAAGAACCCGATGTACCAGAACCAGAACCAGACGTTGACCTTCCGCAAGTCCAGCTACTCGGCGACCCGCAACGACTGCGTCGAGGTCGCCGACTTCGCGGGCGGCTCGGCGGTGCGTGACACGAAGGACCGCGAGGCCGGACACCTGGAGTTCCCCGCCGCCGAGTGGTCGGCATTCGTCGAAGGGCTGAAGTCCGGCGGCATGTAAGCCGCCCCGGCATGAGGCAGGCCCCGGCAGGTTCGCCTGCCGGGGCCTTTCTCGTACCAGAACCGATCCGATGGTATCCCGCCGGGGGGATTGCAGCCACCCTCCGCGGCGGGCTGCCGGCCGATACCGGCGAGTGTTCGATTCTGAACAGTGGCGGCGGCGGGCGTCCGCCTACACTCGACTCATCCACACACCGGGAGGCCGCTGTGCAGCGCTGGGAGTACCGCGTCGAGGAGCACGAGTACGGGCTGAGCCAGGGACGATTGGACAGCCTTGGCCGGTCCGGGTGGGAACTGGTGTCCGAGGTCGTACTGCCCGACGAGCGGAGGGGACCGAAGATCCGCGCGGTCCTCAAGCGCCCCACGGACTGAGCGTTACCTAGACGCCCGGGTGCCTGCGCAGACGCATGCCCTAGACGCGTCGCCCACCTGCGGAAACGCGTGTGGTGCGCTTCCGGTTGCATAGGCGTCTTGGCCGTCTAAGATCAACTTTTCCGCAGGTCAGCGGGGCGTCTAGGGGGTGTCTACCGCCCGTCTTAGAAGACACCCCCCAGACACCCGCCTGTCTGCTCACTGCGCGTATCGCCGAGACGCTTCCTCCAGCGCGTCGCGGCGGTACCCGCGCACCTGCACGCCGTCGCGCGTGAAGCGGTCGCCGAGCACCCCGACCGCGCGCAGCGCCTCCTGCACGTCCACCAAGTCCAGGCCGCACCCGTCCGCGATCTCCGGGCCGGTCACCCCCCGCGCGCCCTCGGACAGCGCCAAGGCGGCCGCGAGCACCGGCGGGATCCCCTCCGGTTCGGCGGGCTGCTTCCCCGCGGGGCGGTGCGCCCACGGTTGCGCGTCGGGCAGCGCGAGTACCGCGGCGTCGTCGGAGAGGTCCCACACCTGGATGGGCGCCTGGTCGGGGCCGCGCCCGCCAGTGTTGGCGAGCGCACTCCCGCCGAGCTCCAGCTCGTGACTCGACCAGTCGGCGCCGAGCACCTGGTTGTTCTCGTTGCGCCCGGCGGTCTTGAGCACCACCTTGTCCTGCATGACGCCGTTGAGCTGGCTCGGGATGCCCGACCCGAGGAGGGGCTTCTGCGTGGCCCACACCAGGTCGATGCCGCGCGAGCGGCCCATGGTGGCCAGCGGTTGCAGCCGCCGGATCAGGTCGACGTCATCCTGCGGTGCGTCCATGGAGACGATCTCGGCGCCCTCGTCGACCACCACCACGATCCGTGGCCGCTCCTCGGTCGGTGCCCACGACGAGACACGGCGCTGCTGCATGATGGCTGACCGTTCGTCGGACTCCGCATCCAGCTCGGCCAACACCGCCAGGATCTCGTCCACAGTGTTCGCGCAGCGGAGTTTCCCGCGCCACAGCCCCGACTCCTCGCCCTTCGGGTCGATATAGACGACGGCGGTGGGCTCGGCGGCGCACAGCGCCTCGGCCATCACCACGCGCAGCAGCACCGACTTCCCGGCGCCGCTGGTGCCCGCGATCAGCATCCGGCCCTTGGGCAGGACAACCGGGCGGCCGGTGTCGGAGTCCACACCGATGCCCGCGCGGCCGGGCCGCCAGGTCATGTCCCGCTCCGGGGTGCGGGTGCGGATCCGCAGCACCGCCTGGTCGCCGACGTCGCCGGGCGACAGGTCGGCGCGCACCCCGCGCGGCAGCGCCAGAGCGGCGCGCACCTCCGGCAGCCGCTTGCCCAGCTTCTCCGGGGTCATGCGGCCCGACGTCGCGAGCACCACCCGGATCCCGAGAGAGTCCAGGGACGGCGGGGCCGGGGTGACACCGTCGAGGCCGCGGCCAGCCGACCGCCGGTCCCAGTCGGCGAGGTGGCCGAGGATGGCGGTCTCCTGCTCCGAGGCGCCCACCGAGTCGGAGGAGGCGCCCCGGGGCGCCCCGGGGGGCGGCGCAGCCGCGGGCTCCACGGCGGCCGGCGCCTCCGCAGCACTCACAGCGCCCTCCGCCACCGCGATGCCGTGACCCTGCACCGCCAGCCACACCCACGCGGCCGGCCACGCCAGCAGCGGCCACCACATGCCCGCGAGAGCCAGCGCGGCGACCGGCCCGAGCGTGATCGCGGCCGGAACAGCGGCCTGCCGCGCCAGCCGGCCGCTCCTCGCCTTGAGCGTGAGCGCGTCCATCTTCAACGCTGACGGCGCCCGCCGCTCCAGATCCTGCAGCTGCTCCGACAGGAGCCTGACCTGCGCTTCGTCCTTGCGCATCCGCGCCTTGTCGAGCTTCTTGGCGACCTGGGCGCGCTCGCGGCGGATTTCCTCCCGGGCCGCGTCCACCGTCTCCCGGTACAGATCCGGGTCCTGCACGTAAGCCTCGGCGGTCTGCCACCGCCGCGACCACGCCAGCGCGGCATAGGTGTTCCACGTCGCCGCGGCCGCCCGCAGGCGGTCAGCCGCGGGGGCGGGGCGGGGGACGTGCACCAGCTCGCGCCCCCGGGGCGCCTCCGAGGCGCCCGCCTCCCACACCACACCCATCGTGATGGTGTCGTCCTGATCCGGCATTGTGGTCCTTTCTTCCAGCGCGGGCCGCCGGGAGCGCCGGCGGCCCGCTTCACGCTCAGGAGCCGACGGCCCCGCCGACAGCCCAGGCGACGACCCATGCGCCGCCGGAGTGCAGCCAGTCGATGAAGCCGGTGACGACACCGGACCCGGACCCCTTCGCGGCGACCGGCGTGATGATCAGCGCCGCGATCGCCCAAGGGTTGTAGGTGTGGTCATAGCGCAGGTCCACCAGCGTCATGACGAACCCGCCGATGCACAGAACCGACCACACGGTCCCGGTGGGCAGCGGCTCACCGATCCACCCGCCGAAGTTGGAGGCGAGCGTCCCGAGGAAGTGGTTGTCGGACCACGTCGCGATCTCCATGGACGCGGGGGACTGGTACAGCAGCATCGACCCGGCGAATCCCACCAGCAGCGCGATGAGCCCGTGACGCTTGCCCTGGAGCTTCTTGTTCAGCCAGTAGGCGAAGCCGAACATGCACAGGGCGAGGAAGCCGTACAAGATCAGTCCTCCGTCTTCTTCTTGGCCAGGTAGTGGCGGGCGACCATCACGGCCGACCACAGGACAGTGATCGCCGCGATCGGCATGAGGATGAGGTCGGGTGCGCCGAAGGCCACCAGGGCGGCGATGATCACGCAGGCGACGGCGACCGGCACCAGACTGTCGAGAGGTATCGGGCGGTTGGGCATAGCGGTCTCCAGTGGTCGGAGGTCGGTGGATCTGGAGGGCGCCGGCTGCGCTCGCCCGCGGGCGCTCGCTGGCCTGGCCCGTCCTCGGCCGGCGTGCTCGCCCACCCCGCACGCGGCGGAGGGGGCGGGCGCGCCGCCCGGGGGAGGCGCCCCCGGGGCGCGCGGGCGCCCCGGGGAGGCGGGCTACTGCTGGGTGCGCTTCAGCGCGGAGACGTTGTAGCCCTGCTCGGTCAGCTCGTCGCGGCGCCGGCGGATGGTGGCGGCGTCGACCCCGAGGGCGCGGGCGGCGCCGCGCACCGACGGCGCCTCGGCGGCCGCCACGTACTCCAGCAGCTCCCGTAGCCGCGGCTCCAGCTCCCGCGGGCGGGCCGAGCCGAACCCCATCAGCGAGGCGTCCAGGTCGGGCAGGGACGTGAGGTCGTCGGGTGTGTCGCCGACCTCCAGCGCGAGGCCGCGGCCCGCCTGGATCTCCCGCACGAGCGCCTGCCGTTCCTTCACGACCTCGGCCTGCTCGCGCTCCAGCGCGCGCTGCTGCTCGGCCGCGCGCCGGATCTTCGCCATCTCCGCCTGGTGGGCGGCCTCGGCGGTCGCGTCGTCGAGGTCGCGCTGCGCGTCGGACAGCTCCCGGGCGTAGGCGGCGTCGCGGCGGCGGCGGGCGATCTCGGCCTGCTGGTCGTGCGTCAGGTCGGTGGCCAGCTCCGCGGCGCGGCGCGCCTGCTCCTGCTCGGCGGCTCGGCGCTGCTCGGCCTCCTGACGCTCACGCTCGACCTCGGCCGCGCGCGTCTCCTCCGCGTCCTCCGCCTCCTGGGCGAGGCGGGCGAGGCGGGCCTGCAGCGCCAGCCCCCACAGCCCCTTCGCGGCCAGCGGGATGAGGCCGAGCGCCATCAGGGGCCAGTCGATCAGCCACGAATGCCAGCCCACCAACCCGGCGGCCAGGGCGGCGATCAGCCACCCGGCCACCTGCGCGGGCTTGGCCACGGCCGGAGTGACCCACGCGATCGCCACAGCGGAGACCAGCGCGATGTCGAGGACGACACCGGCGGCCAGGCCCACACCCCACGGGGCGGACTCGGGCAGGGCGTCCATGAGCGACCAGGCGGTCAGCACGAGGGACGCCAGCGAGGGGATGGCGGCGGCCAGGATGGTGGCGCGCACGGGGTCGGCGCCGATCGTGGCGCCCGTGAACGGGAGACGCATCACTGCTCACCGTCCTCGGCGTGCTGCGCGGCGGTGCCCTCGTAGTCGGCGACCAAGCGTGCGAGGGTGCCGACGGCGGCACCGGTGGCGGCGGGGCCGCCGCGGACGTAGCCGTGGGCGTCGAGGACGGCGAGAACGTCGGTGATCAGGCCGAGGGTGAAACGGGTGTCGCCGGTAGGCGGAGGGTTGTCGTCGGCGCCTGCTACGGCGATAGGGTCGCTCACAGCTCACTCTCCTGGTTACGCAGGTGGTGGGTTAGGTCCCGCCCGGCGGTAGGGTCGCCGCGGCGGGGCCGCTCTTCGGTTGTCGGCCGGTAGGGTCGGCCGCTACTTCTTGGTGGCGAGGATTCGATCTATGGTCGGGCGGCCTATGCCCGTGATCTCGTGGATCTCCTTCTTCTGCAGCCCGGCGGCGATCGCCTGCCGGACGCGCCGGTCGCGGTCGCGGTTCATTCGGGCCCACTCGCGGAGCTCGGCGCGGGCCTGCTCCGGTGTCGGGGGACCGTTGCTCGGTTCCACGTAACAGACGATACATGTAATGAGCGTTACCCGCAAGAGAAGTGGCGCACGGCGGAGCGCGGGATTCGCCGTGGCGCACGAGTGGCGCACGGGCACGAAAAAAGGCCCCCCATCGGGGGGCCTTTCTGCTGGTGGGCGTACCAGGACTTGAACCTGGGGCCTCATCCTTATCAGG